>JAHEAW010000139.1 GCA_024642545.1 Erythrobacteraceae bacterium | reverse complement strand
CCCAGAAGTCCTGAGCCGCGAGACCTCTCCCGCCCGGTCATCGTTTTGACAAGCCCCCTTAACTGAAGCGGGTCATAGCCACCGCGGAATTTATAGGCATTTTGAGCTAGTAAAGTCGCGCAAGGTTTTCAAAATCCTGCGGCCTTCGCATCGCCTCCTATCTGTTACTAATTCCAGCCACCGGCTCTAGCCTTGCCTTCCTCCGGCAAGGTGAGAGGCTCGCCAATGATTCTGGTGTCAACCTGAGCCATGACCGCAGGGTCAACACTACCAGATGCGAGACGGTAATCCCCTGAAGGCATAGCAGACGAGTGGCCCTGAATAACAATAGGGACGATCCATTCCTCGCCGCTGCGGCACCCAATACCGCTGGTCCCGTCGCTTGTGCTAAAGGTGCGACAGACACCGTGGGAAGTCTTGAAGGAAAGTCCAATTCGGACCAAGCCAGCCTGTCCTGACAATTTATTTGAAAGGCTATCTGCCAGCATCCCGCTCGCGACGATCGAGTCGCGTCCATCCGTTTTGAGGATCGAAGTAGCTGGAACAAAAAGCCGCCCGAAAATCAGCCCGGCCACCAAACTGGCCGCGAGAGCACCAACCATGCCATAGCGGCTGACCGTGCTGCGCTTTACCTTGCTTTCAAAGCGCAAGACATTGCCGTCATTCAGCCAAAGCCGCGCTAGCAACTCAGCGTTGGGTAGAGAGGCAGGCATGTCGCGATATGCAGCGCAAATCTGCCTGCTTATCCAGCGATGAGAAGCGATACGGCTTGCAAGTTGTTGATCTTGCTCCATGCGGTGCTTGATCGCATCGGCCTTCTCGGCAGCCAACCGCCCGTCTACAAAGGCGACTACGTCCTCGTCAGAAAAGTTGTTCAATGCTGCGTCTCCCCTACTGATCGGAACCGCTCCAGTAATGCTGTTCGCCCTCGCGCTAATCGGCTAGTAAGTGTTCCCTCTGGGACTTCCAGAATCGCCGCTGCCTCAGCATAGCTATGCCCCCCGAGCAGCACGAGTTTGACTGCCATTCGCTGTGTGTCGGGCAGGTCTTCTACAAAATCGCGCATCCGGCGCAGGTCCACTTCATCGAGTACCGCTTGTGCTGCAAAGCCATGGTCACCAGAAGTATGGCCTGCATCAAGTGGCTCAACCAGCCTGCGCCACCGGTTGCGTGAACGCGTCTCGTCAATCCACAGGTTCTTCATGATTCTGAATATCCATAAATCTAAACGAGTGCCCGGCTGCCAGCCAGAACTGCGCTCCAGAGCCCGTTCAATCGTGCGTTGCAACAGGTCTTCACAGTCCTGCTGATTGCGGACAATTATCCAAGCCAGGCGCCGGAGCCGCGGCAACAGGGAAACTATTTCGCTTCTTAAATCCGACAAAATTTGCCTTCCTGAATGAAAGAAACGTCTGGGCTGGGTCGTTTATTCCATTGGCGATGTGATATCATCGAAATAATTTTTGAGTAGTATAGGCTGAAGCGACGTCGCGGATGACAGAAACATGAATGAATTTCGATACAAAGCCCTCGTTCTTTGGGTAATCTTGTTGGGCGCATCTGTAGTGCCGAGCGCAGCAAATGCGCAAGCTCGGGGCGGGCCGCCGATGGGCGTTCCGGGCAGCGCAGCGGCAAGAATACCGGCTGGACCGATGGCCGATCCTGCCGCGATGCCCGGCTCTCAAGCTGGTCCGCCCGATTGGACCACAGGTGCAAATGAACATAATATCTCAGGCCTTGAACGGGCAGAAGCGGCACAACAGGCGCGTATGTCGAAACCGCAAGCCGATCGAGCCAGGGAACTTGCTAGAGGGTCGCCAGATTCATATGAACTGGATCGCAGCGGCGCTTTGGCAATCCGGGGTGAAGTGATGGTTGCCGGCCTTGACGCGGCTGGTTTCACGCATCTCATCAGGGCTGGTTTCACTGTCGTGCGCAAGGAAGATATTCCGCAATTGGGCATGACCCTGGCGGTGGTGACTTGGGGTGACAAGCCGGCAAGGCGCGCTATCGGAAAGCTAAGATCACTTGAGCCTGGTGGGACCTATGCCTTCAACCATGTCATGTTTGAGAGCGGTGCCAGAAATACGATTTCTACCAATATGGCAAACCGGTCAGAGGAATCTGGTCAATACATGGCAAGGATCGGTCTGATTGACACCGGCGTTGCCCCAAACAAATTCGAAGATCCAAACCACCGGGTGGTGCGGCAGAATTTTACCTCGAGCAAGAGTAAGCCGGAACTTCACGGCACCGCGGTTTCAGAGCTTCTGGTCCGCGGCGGAGGAATTGTCACGGTTTATGCAGCTGACATCTTCGGCTCCGACCGACGAGGCGGCACTTCCGAACTTCTTGTCCGGGCGCTCGGCTGGATGGCAGGCGAGCGGGTCCCAGTAATCAATGTTAGTTTGGTAGGGCCCGTCAACAGCATTGTCGCGGGCGCGGTTTCGCACCTTGTCAGCTCTGGATATTTGATTGTCGCACCAGTGGGAAATGATGGAACTGCAGCGCGCCCGATGTTTCCAGCTTCCTACAAAGGCGTAATTGCTGTTTCGGCAGCTGATGACAACGGCCGCTTACTACCCGAGGCAAGCCGCGTCACGCGGGTAGATTTTGTCGCACCAGGAATTGCTTCAGTTTCTGGTATTGACGGACGCGAGGTCGAAGTCCGCGGTACCTCCTTTGCCGCACCTATCGTCAGTAGGCTGCTGGCCGAACATCTCTCTGCTCCCAATCCGGCGGATGCGAAGTATGCAGTTGAACAGCTAGAACTATCCGCCAGACGGCCAAAACTGGATCGAAAATGGTTTGGTCATGGACTGGTCCCGGCGGACCAAGCAGCCCGATAGCTGCCGCTAGTCTCCGTTAACCCCTAATAACCATCAATCTGCCGTAATCTGAAATAATTTTGGAAGAAACCCGCAGGCCCGAGCGTTTGAGTTTTCGGGTGGCGCATCGAGCGTGTGCCAACCTGCGTAATGATCCAAATTTTCAGGGAATACAGATGACAACGATCAGATTGATGAATGCGGCGCTTGCGACAGTTCTTGCAGGTACAGTCAGTGGAACCGCGCTGGCGGATTCCGTTTCGGATCAATCCTCAGTTCAGGCACCTTCGACAGATTTGGGGCACTCTGGCGGTTTGTTCAGTAATTCGACATTTGAGATTGGCACGGGCGCAGATTATTCCGTTGGGGATTATGGTGCAGCAGCCGATACCACCGTTTGGAGCATTCCGCTTGATCTCAAACTTCAAGCTAACCGCTTAAGGCTTCAGGCTACACTTCCTTACGTTTCGATCAACGGCCCCGGACAAATTGTTGGCGGAGTGATCATTCCGTCTGCAACCAGCACTTCGACAACGTCTCGTAACGGAATTGGTGACCTGAACCTTTCTGCTGCTTACCTGCTGACGCACGAGAAGGGTATTCTGCCTTCGATCGAAGTTGGCGGCGGCGTAAAACTTCCTACCGCTTCATCGGCGATCGGCACAGGCGAGACCGATTTTTCGGCCAATGCGAGCCTCTATAAAACGATTGCGCCGGGCGTAATGCTGTTTGGATCGGCGGGCTACTCTTGGCTCGGCAGCCCGGTGGCATATAGGCTGGAGAACGGCATTACCGCTTCCGGCGGTGTGAATTATCGTCCCAATGGCGACCAGAACTTTGGTGTGAGCGTTGCTTACCGCGAGCCAGTTGCCATTGGCCTGCAGGGCCAGGCCGTGGTTTCGCCTTACATGACTTGGCGCCTCAACAGGCGGTTCGGCCTCACTCTTTACGGAATGGCTGGTCTCAACAACGCGAGCCCGCGCGTCGGAGCTGGCTTCCGCCTGAGCCTGTTTCGCTAGGTCGCCCTCATGAAATACCCCAAAGCAATCAAGGAGGTTGTAATGTCTAACTTTAATGCCCGTTTTGGATTCGCCATTGTTGCATTTGTTACTGCATCTGCTGCACTTGCAGGACCTCCAGTCGGTGTTCCAGTCGGCCCACCAGCTGGCATTCCGCATGGACCGCCCGCGGGTATCCCGGCAGGTCCTCCCGCCGGAATTCCGCATGGACCGCCCGCCGGTGTCACGGCTGGCCCTCCCTCAGCCGCAACGAGCCATGTCCCCGAGGGCGTAACGACCGGTAAACCAGAGGGCATTGGTTCATACGGTTCCAGCCATGCTTCGGATATCGGTGCAGCCGCATCTCTGCTCAAGAAATTAAATGCAGCTCATGCGTCCGATCAGGGATTTGCCCATGCGTCTTCCAAGTCAGTGGTTGGTGCACTCGCTATCTACAAAGCGTCTTCAACCGAAGCCAATGCCAACATATCCACCTATACTCAAGCGGTGACTAATGATCAGATGGCGGTGGCCGATTTGCAGGCTGCCGTGACAAAGGCTCAAGCTGATCTAACAGCAGCGCAAGGCGCGGCAACGCCTGACCCAGCGGCAATTAGTGCAGCTCAAGCTGTGCTTGACCAAGCTCAGGCAGATCTCATCACTGCGCAGAACCAGTTATTGGCAGATCAAACTAGTCTGGCGTCGGCCCAGCAGTCGCTGGTGGATGCTCAAGCGACGCTTGCCAGTTCAACCAATACCACGCTTACCCCCGAGGTCGTTGTGAAGGTCAATTCCTTGCTCGGGATTTGAGGCTAGATCTAGAGCGCGTGCATTTGGCTTGCGTCAATGATGAAAAGTTTGAAGGGCCTGGATCTATATCTGGGCCCTTCTCAGATTCTATGCATCAGTGGTACCGCTATCAGTGACTATTCAGAACGGCGCTGTCAGTCTAATCGCAACTCGTCTCCGATTGGCGTGGCTCTCCCTTACCCGGTGTGGGCTCAGGCCATGAGGTTTTGCCACTCGGCCAGGGCGGCCGAGCGGCGGGTCTTGTAGGTCTGTCTGTCGATGAGGTGGCGCTCGAGGTTGAAGTGATTGTGGACGTTGGCGTGGACCGAAGCGAA
>JAHEAW010000138.1 GCA_024642545.1 Erythrobacteraceae bacterium | reverse complement strand
GATGTCGAGCACTTTCATGCCCGGTTTGATATACATCTTGGCCGCCAGATGCGCTTTCTTGTCGAGCTGGGCCTGTTCCAGACTTACGCCGGTGTCGCGGTAATAACCCATCGTATATTGCCGGTCCTCGTCCAGAAACAGCTCGTACAGACGTCGGGTGAGATTATAGGTGTGTTCGGCATTCTTACGCGCCTTGGCCCGCTGGTTGATGCTATCAGCCTTGGCCAGAAGCCGTTCGAAGCCCTTGCGGATCGGGCCTTTCGCTTGCAGCGATTTTTCGCCCAGACGCTTCACATTGAGCGTGACCAGCAGCACCATGTCGCGGATGTCATGCGGTTTTTGGACTACCAGCCAGCCCCACATATAGGCCTCGCCCGCGCCCAATTGCGGATAGCGGGCGATATGTTTGGACGCCTTGGCATTGGTGAAGCGAATATGAACCGCCTCGCGCAGTTCCGGCTCTGCGGCATCGGGCCCCTGCACGCCCGGGCCGTAGCGATAGACCGTGCCGTCATGGTCGGTCACGATCAGCTGACCTAGATGGATAGCCTGTTTCAGGAATTTATCGAGAAGCCACATGAATTTCATACCCCAGATTGCTTGACAGTACGATTGGGCAAGCCGCTGCGCTGTGTCAACGAAAGGCTGAGGATTGGGACTGTATCAGACGACAAATCAACCCAAAATCAGGCGACCACACGGGTTTTTAGATGCCAGCATACCATTGGTAGCCAGCCCGGTCTTCCCAGTAGCCGCCTTTGCCGCCGGCAATGGAATCGAGCGAGGCGACCGCTTCGATACCGGTCAGATATTTGGCCTGCTTGTATCCCAGTTGCCGTTCGATCCGCATCCTTAGCGGCGCGCCGTTGATGACCGGCAACGGCTGGCCATTCAGGCTGTGCGCGATAATCGTTTGCGGGTGCATCGCATCGTCCAGATCGATGCTTTCGTAATAACGCGCGCCGTCCAGCGTATCAGCGCAGAGGAACAGGATAAACTGTGCTTCTGGCAGCAGGCCGGATTTTTCGAGGATGCTGGACATCTGCGGTCCGGTCCATTCGCCGATCGCGCTCCAGCCTTCGACACAGTCGTGGCGGGTGATCTGGCTGCGCTGCGGCAACGCGCGGATATCGTCCAGCTCCAGCGACAGTGGCCGCTTGACCAGCCCGCTTACATTGAGCCGCCATCCGGCAAACCCCTTGTCAGCCTGTGCCCGATAAGCATCGCTATCGACGCTAAGCGAGCCATTGCCGCGAAAAAAGGGGGAAATATCCGACTTTTCGTATTCCCGGGCGAGGGCAGTGCGGCCAGACAAGGCCCGCTGCGCCTTCTTGTGCCAGCCATCCGCAGCCGACAGCAGCGATGCGCCCGCCTTGGTGTCAGCTACTTTGGAGCAGGCGCTTACGAGCAAGGCGCCAACCCCGGAAACAAATGCACGGCGTTTCATAAGCGGCCCCCGGTGATCATATCGCGGATCTGCCTGATCGGGCCCGATATCAACACCAGCACGATATGGATAATGAAGAAGCCGCAAGTGCCCCACGCAAACAGGAAATGGATTGACCGCGCACTCTGCCGCCCGCCCAGACTATCCACCAGCCACGGCGCAGCAGGTTCAAACCCTGGGCTGATCGCCAGACCGGTGATTACCATTCCTGGCAGGAGTACCCCCAGAACTGCACCATAAGCGAGCTTCTGGAGGAAATTATACTTGCTACCTTCATGGTCAAAATTGAGTTGCAGGTGCTGGACAACATCGTGCCAGATCGCTGTGGCTCGCCATTCCTTTGGGCTGGTTCGCAGATCGCGCCAGAAATGGCGGCTGAGCAGCATCGAAGCCCACATGAATAGCAGGCCGAGGGCAAAGGGCCACACCATGAACACATGCCAGTCACGCGCGTCAGCGAGGCTGTAATGGCCTGGAATTGTCATCCAGCCGGGAAACTTGGGGACCGCTAGCCATGCTTGCTCTGGCGCGAAGCCCCATTGACCCCAATAAAGATAGCGATGCGCATTGGAGATGTTGAGGCCGGACATGAACAGCACGATTACGCTGAAGGCGTTGATCCAATGCCAAAGCCGCGTTGACAGCAAGTGCCGCTTCACCCCTCTGCCCCTTCGCGCGCTAGATAGATCACGTCGCGCGGCTGCCGCAGCAGATGCTGGCCGCTATCGATGAACAACGTCTCGCCGCTCGCGAGCCAGCCCTCAGCAAGAAACAGTGCAGCGTCGGCCAGCTCACTGGCCGCTGTTTTGCGTTCCAGCAGGTTAAGGCGATGTGATTGTTCAGTTTCTTCCTCGGTCTGGTCATGGCTGGCTAGGATAGCACCGGGGGCAAGCCCATAGGTCCGGTCATCCGGCCCGCATTCCCCCATGGCAAGCATCGGGATAGTTGCCGCCAGCGCGTATTTGCTCATCGAGTAAGTGAAGAAATCCGGATTGGGATTTTCCAGCTTTTGGTCCGTGATCTGGATAACGCGCCGTCCGCTGCGCGATTTGGCGCAGTGTAGGAATACCTGCGCCATGCGGGCAGGTGTGAGGGCGTTTATCTGCATTGTCCGAATTTTCGCTTCCGGATCAGCATTGGTTACATCATCAGGCCGAAAAACCGAAGCACAGTTGATCAGCACGCGCCAATCGCTCAGCTGTGCGGAGAAGCGCTCGATCATCTGATGGGCGGCCTCGCCGTCTGAGAGGTCACATTGCACAGTTTCGGCAGACGGCAAACTGGCCGCCAGCGCCTGTGCCTCATTAACGGACTGGCCATAATGAATGATCACATGCCAGCCCGACGCGCTGAATGCGCGCGCAATTTCTGCTCCTATGCGCTTGGCGGCTCCGGTAATAAAGACAGCGGGTTGGTTCATGACGTCCTTGGAGCATAAAGGCGCTCTCCTTGAAAGGACTTTGCTAATTCAGACCAACCGCGGTGATCAGGTCAATCAATTGAGCCCCTTACCGGCACCGAAGATCGCCCTTGTCAATTGCCCGGCCCAGCAGGCCGCCACCGACTGCGCCAAGAATCGTGCCAAGGGTCTTGTCCCGCCGACCGGCGAGTTCATGGCCCGCCAAAGCACCAACCCCAGCGCCGATGAGCAGCCCGGTGGTGCCATTGTCGCGGCGACAATAATAGCGTCCATCTTTGCCGCGCCAGACGTAGTCATCACGTGAAATGCGGCGCGGCTGGTAATAGCGGCCTTCTGCGTCATAAAGCCGTTCACGGTCATGCGCGCGCTTGCCGTGTGCCGGGGCCCAGCTGGGCGGATCTGCCAGCACCGGGCTGGCTGCAATGGCCAAGCTTGCGGCGGCTGCTGCCATAATCATCATTCGCATCAAAATATCCCTCTCTTGCGAGTAGTTGCCTCTGTCACAACAATACTTGTGCGAATTGGGTCCACAACCTGCGATGAACGAAGATGGTAGAGTATGAATTAACGATAGATCGTTCCCGGATTGCGGCGAAATGGGCTGCCTATAACTAACTTATGTTCGCAACTTGCGTGCCCGGTCACGCAGTTCGGGTGACAGGCGCTCCAATTGAGCAATCTGCGCCAATTCCGGCAGATCGCTGCTGGCGTGAACCCCCATCAATGCATTGAAGACGCGCAGCACGCTCCATCCTTGGTGGCCATGCTCAATTTGCCGCAAATCATCACCCGCCTGTGCGATGCCAGGCTCAAGCACTCTGAAATACCAGCCAGAACGCCCACTTGCGACAATCGATGTGATCATGCCGCGGCGCTCAAAGCGATGTTCGATCTTCCAGCATGGTTTGCGCGGCTGGCTGATTTCGATCAGTGCAGTGCCGCAGCGAAATCTGCTGCCGATATTGACGTCTGCTTCCAGCAGCCCCGAGACCTGCAGATTGCTGCCGAAGGCTCCGGCTTGGCCCAGCAAAGGGTGTTCTCCAAATTCGTCCTGCCAGTTTGCGTGGTGGTCATGCGGATAGAGATGCAACGCCATATGCGGACCGCCGTGGTGGACCTTGTCAGCCTGCTCATCTCCCACAAGACCATATGGACCGATCTGGACTGGTCCCTCCACCGGCAGCTTGGCAATTGCGCTGCGTTCAGCGCCCCTAATGGCCCGCGCCTGCCCGATCAGGAAGGCCTTGACCGGGAAATTCATTCGCTCACGGCTTCCCGGTCACGCTCGGCCCGGCTCTTTTTTGCCGCGGCGGTGCGGAGCTGTCCGCAAGCCGCGTCGATGTCGCGCCCGCGCGGGGTACGGACAGGTGCGCTGATTCCGGCATCGAAGACGATCGCAGAAAAGCTCCTGATCCGTTCGGGCGTGGAACATTCATACGGCGCGCCCGGCCACGGGTTGAACGGGATCAGATTGACCTTGGCCGGCAAATCGTATCGCCGCAGCAGCCGCACAAGTTCATGCGCATCGGCATCACTGTCATTCTTGTCCTTCAGCATGACATATTCAAAGGTGATCCGGCGGGCGTTGGATGCACTGGGGTAATCAGCGCAGGCCCTGAGCAATTCCTCGATCCCGTACTTGCGGTTGATAGGCACGATCTCGTCGCGCACCTCCTTGCTTACAGCATGGAGCGAGACTGCCAGATTGACGCCGATTTCCTCGCCGCAGCGCTCCATCATTGGGACAACGCCGCTGGTGCTGAGCGTGATCCGTCGTTTCGACAGGGCCAGCCCTTCGCCGTCCATCACGATCTTGAGCGCGTCGCGCACATGTTCGAAATTATACAGCGGTTCGCCCATGCCCATCATCACGATGTTGGTCAGCAGGCGGCCATCGGCGCGATAGTCACTCTCGTCGTCCGCCTCGTCTGCCATGTCCATCCGGCCTTTGGGCCATTCACCCAGAGCATCGCGCGCCAGCATTACTTGCCCGACAATTTCGCCGGGAGTGAGGTTGCGCACCAGTCGCATCGTACCGGTATGGCAAAAGCGGCAATTGAGTGTGCAGCCGACCTGGCTGGAGACGCACAAC
>JAHEAW010000048.1 GCA_024642545.1 Erythrobacteraceae bacterium | reverse complement strand
CGATTGCGGTCCGTCTTTCACGCGGTGCACTTCTCCGGGCGTGGTTCCCCTCAGCCGGCTGGATGGGAACCCGCAAGGCTTCGTGGTGCGCGCTGATGCAAGGATTGATTTTCGTCCCACCCCGCTGCTGATATTCACGCTCAAGCCGCGCGGGCAATATTCGCCCGATTCCCTGCTCAGTTTCGAACAGCTGGCAGGCGGCAATTATACCGCCGGACGCGGCTTTGACCCCGGTTCAGTGATCGGGGACAGCGGCTTTGGCGGGCAGGTTGAAATTGCCTATGGTTCGCTCATGCCCAAGACGCCGGGCGGCATTGCAGTGCAGCCCTATGCCTTCTTCGACCTGATGAATGTGTACAGCAAGAACGGGCCTGATAATCCGCAGACGATTACCTCTATGGGCGGCGGCCTGCGCGCCAATCTGGGACGCCGGGCGATGCTCGACATTTTTGGGGCAGTGCCGCTCAAGACCGCGCCGCTGCAGGCTTCGCGCGGCGATTTCCGGTTGCTCGTGAACCTCACGGTGCAACTGGCACCGTGGAAGAAGTGATGGGGGCGGCAATGATCAGAAGCAGACAGGTCCGTAATCGGTGGCTGGTGGGCAGTTCGGCTCTTGCGGCGGCAGCCGCCTTGGTTATGGGGCCGGCCACTGCGCAAGCGGAGGCATTAGCCGCACAGATCTCGATTGAACCGCCGGTTCTGGCCGATACTTATCGAGCTGCCGGGCCTGCTGCGCAGCAGACCGCACCGACCATAATGCAGTCTGTGCCGGGGGTGACCTCTGTCACCGCGCCTGTCGTCAGCACAATAACAACGCTTTCGAGCACCACAGCCCCGTCAAATGGCGACACCAATACTGCCGGAATCAACGTTCTGGCATCGGCCAATTATTTTGCCTCTGACATCAATTATACGCCCGGCTCGACGAGCGATGTGGTCAATGTGCTGACCAGCGGCGCGATTATCAATTGGACCACCAATAAGGCTGGTACAGCGGGCGGCGAAGTGGTGTTCATGGGGACCGGAAGTCGGCTCGATTTCACCAGTAATCTGATTGATTATTCGGTCCTCAACCGGATTTATACGCCAGGAGTTGATGCAGCGGTGCGGATTGATGGCATCGTCAACAGTTCGGCAATATCCGGCTCCCCGGGCGGCCAGATCTGGTTTTATAGTCCCGGCGGGCTGATCATCGGTGCGAGTAGTTCGTTCAATGTTGGCAGTCTGGTCCTGACCAGCAGCAACCCTGACACGATTGGCTCGGTGGGCAGTGCGTGGAGTTTCAACGGAGCCGCCGACCCTGCCAGCGCAGTCAAGATTGAAAGCGGGGCCCGGATCAATGCTGACAAGGCTCAGAACGCTTATCTCGCCGTGGTCTCACCCCGGATTGAGCAGGGTGGTAACGTGATCGTCAATGGGTCGATAGCTTACGTCGCGGCGGAACAGGCGCAACTGACCATCAACAACGGACTGTTTGATATTTCGGTCGGGGTGGGCAGCGCCGATGCCAATGGCGTGGTCCATACCGGCACGACCACAGGCAGTGCTTCCAGCCCCACAGTCGATGCCTTGGGCACTATTATCGATGCGAATGCGCATGGGATATACATGGTCGCGGTGCCCAAGAATACAGCGATCACGATGCTGGTTGGCGGAACTGTTGGCTATTTGCCTGCCGCCGCCGCTTCGCTTGCGCCAAACGGTTCGATCATCTTGAGCGCTGGTGCAGGCACGAGTGTTTCGGGGACAGCAGCCAGCCCGATTGTAACGGTGGACAGCGTCAATGCAGTGTCCGGCGCCAATATCGCCGTTGCTGATGCACAGCTGAATTCCAGCACAAGCATTTATGCCAGCGGTTCGGCTGATCTGTCGCAATCGGGATTTGGCGGGCTGGTGGTCGGCAGCGATGCACGTGATAATTATGATCTGGACGTGACAGCGGGTAATTCTGTTACCTTGGGGATTGCCGATTATTCGGGCATTTCTGTTGCCGGTGATCTTACTGTGCGGGCCGGCCAATCCGCTGCCGTCACGCTCAATTCGGTCAGCCCGCCCCCATTGGGTAACCCGCCTCCCGGCGGCGGCGTGCTCAGCGTTGGCGGTAACTTCACTATCGATACCAGCGCTGCGGGCGCGGATGATTTCTTCACCGTGCGCAACAATGGCAACACCGGCATCGGCGGGGACGCAGCAGCGGGATCGATTTCACTGGATATTGGCGGGGTATCCGCGCTTTCGGTGGGTAACAGCCTTACCCTCAAGGCGTCAGCGCAAGGCGGCAAGGGTGAACTGCAAAACGGTTCCGGCACTGGCGGGAACATAACAGTCAACCTGACCAGTGGCTCGGTCGCGATTGGCGGATCGCTGCTGCTGTCGGCGGATGTTGCCGCAGCGCAGGCCGGCAAGATTGGCGGCAATGGTCCCGGCGCGATTGGAAGTGACAGCAGTGCGGGCAATATTGCGCTGAATGTGTCGGGCGGCTCGCTTAGCGCCGCTGTCGTCAGCCTGAGCGCCAGTGCAGAGGCAAGCGCGGGTTCGAACAGCGGGATTGCGCAAAGCAATGATGCCGCCGCAGGGGCCGTCACCGTCAACATGACCGGGGGGAACGTGCAGGCTGGTTCCTTTGGTGCTTATGCAAGGGCAAACGCCGCGAACGCATTCGATGCCAGTGGCAACGCGCTGCAAGGTGCCGTTAAAAGCGGGTCGGTTGATATAGCCGTGAGCAATACAGATTCGCTGCTGAATATCACGACTGGCGCGAATATTGATGTCTCCACAAGCGGCATCGTGACACCGCCATCTGGCAATGCAGTGTCCATCAGCGCAGCCAATACCGGCAGTAATGGCGGGATTGCGATTAGCGGCACGGTGCAGATCACAGCTGCCACTTCCTACGGTTCGGACACGGCGCTCAATATAGCAGGTTCGGTGCTGGTTTCAGCCGACAATGGCAATGTGACCTTTGGCGACCTTTATATTGATGCGTTTGGTTCGCCGAACGGCGATCCCTATAACGCATCGGGCAGTAGCGGGAGCAGCTATCAGGGCGGCGATATCACGCTGCATGCGGCCAATGGCGGATCGGTTGCCGGCAATTCTGTCTATTTGAACGCCCAGGGGCTGGGCAGCGACGGCAGCGGTGGAGACGCATTTGGCGGCATGATCAATGTGGGCGCCACTGACGGTCAGATTACGCTCAACTACACAACAATGCTGGCTGATGCGGTTGGCGGCAGCGGGCCCAAACCGCTTGCTCCCGGCCTCGCCGCTGCGGCGCGAGGAGGTACGATCGCCTTATCCGTATCGGGCGCGGCCGGGCTGCTCGACCTTGGTTATGTTGATGCCGAGGTTAACGGCGCGGTCCAGAACAGCAGCGATTCGCCGCTGCCGCCGTTTGCCGGAAATGGCGGGACAGCCGCAGGCGGGAGCGTGTCGGTCAACGTAGACGGGGGAGTTTTCAACGCAGTCTTACTCTATGTCGCAGCCGATGGCTTTGGCGGCGATGGTGGTTTGCTGGCGACCAATCCTGCGATCGCTGCATCAGGCAATCTCGCCTTGCTTGATGCACCCGAATTGTTCGGACTGACGGCGTTTTCCGGGCAGCCTACTGCTTACGCACCAAGCTATATCGGGGGAGCGATTGCAGCCGTTAGTGGCGGCCCTGCCGGGACCGGCCTGCCAACTGCCGGGGCCGGCGGCACCGGCACTGGCGGGACACTGGTCTATAATCTCAATGGCGGTACTTCGACGATTGGCGACTTGACCGTTTCTGCAGATGGTGTTGGCGGCTATGGTGGATATGGTGATTTCACGAGCGGGACCGCGGGCGGTGCCGGGGGCGACAGCTTTGGCGGCAGCGCAACCTTCAATGCCTTTGCAGGCACGCTCAATTTAACCGGCAAGCTGACTGTTTCGGCGCAGGGCAACCCATCATCAAATGGCGGCGCTGGCGGCTTTTCCTATGGCTCCGAAGGCGGACCTGGCGGTAATGGCACCGGCGGCAATGCGACTTTCAATCTTGTTGGTAGCGCGGCTATCAATGCAGGATCGGTGCTGGTTAGCGCTGACGGGTTTGGCGGCCGCGGCGGTAGCTCCTTTGCCACGTTCGATGCACTTAGCAACCCCATCCCGGCGCGCGGCGCTGGCGACGGCGGTGATGGTACTGGCGGGATCGCTGTGTTCAACAATACCAGCGGTTCGCTTGCGGCAACTTTGACGACCATTTCCGCGCGCGGGTTGGGCGGCAATGGGGGCAATACTGACGAAGCGGCTGGCTCAGGCGGGTCTGGTATTGGCGGGAGTGCCACCCTCAATCTCAATCAGGATGATAATTCAGACCCTGGCTATACGGTCACCGCCGCCGGACTGGGCGGCAGCGGAGGCAGCGGGCTGCTCAGCGGATTTGGCGGCAATGCCATTGGCGGCGATGCGACGCTGGCGATCAACAATGCGGTTATTTCGCTCGACAATGCCGCCATTGATGCAGTGGCAACTGGCGGCATTGCCGGTCAGGTCACCGTAACTGGCGGAACCGCCGGACTGGGCGGCACTGCGCAGGGCGGCACCGCAAACCTTGAACTCAATGGTGGCGCCGCGAGCCTTTCCTCCACTTTCGCACTGGTGGTTTCGGCTGACGCGACTGGCGGCGCGGGTGCGGGCGGATCGCTGGGCGATGGAGTGACCGCAGGCGGCATCGGCGGTTTTGGCGGAAATGCAATCGGCGGTACGGCGCGACTTGCGCTGAGCGGTGCTGGAACCAGTCTGACAATGACGCCAGCACTGGTCAGTCTGTCCGCCTCAGGTGCGGGCGGCGCGGGTGGTGCGGGCGGTGATAATCTGGTGGGCGGCGCAGCTGGGACGGGCGGTATAGGTGGCAATGGAACCGGAGGTACCACGCTGATCGAGGCGAACAGTGGGACCACGGTCACGCTTGACGGTCTGGGACGGCCCTTCGGTATTTACAGCAGCGGTACTGGCGGCAGCGGCGGGGCTGGCGGCAATATCGATATGGCCGCAGGCGGCACTGCGGGCACTGGCGGCACTGGCGGCAACGGCAGCGGCGGATCACCCACATTGCGAGCGATTGGCGGCACGATTTCCGGAGCCGCCGTGCAGAGCGATGCGACCGGCTTTGGCGGCACGGGCGGGGCTGGCGGTAGTGATGGACTGACCACGTCTGGTACTTTGGGTGATGGCGGCAATGGCGCCGGAGGCACCCCGCTGTTCGAATTGCTCAACGGTAGCCCCGGAATCATCTCGCTCGGTGATCTGACAGTCACAGCGAACGGCGTCGCGGGGACCGGCACGATTTCCGGGATTGATGCCAGCGGCCTGGTAACTTTCCGCGATCTTTCGACCACGGTCGGCGGCGTGTTCAGTTTCGGTTCGCTGACTGTCGATGCCACCAATTTTGCCGCCGGGCCGATCGGCGGCGGGCTGGTGTTCATTGCAGGTAGCGGAACCAACAACGTTGCTGGTAACATGGTCGTCAACGTCACCGGTGATATAAGTTATGTGTTTGACGGTAATGCACAGATCGCGGTCGGCGGAGCCACCACGCTCAATGCAACCGGCGCGATTTCGGTCACGCATACCAATAATGCCCTGCCGACAATTTCACTCGATATTGCAGGCAATTTCTACGCCAATGCAGGCGGGAACTTCACCGCCGGGCCGGGTTCGATCATCCGGGCAGGCGGCGAATTGTTTGTTACTGCCGGCGGCGATCTGTCGGCGGATGATCTGCGCGCAGCGCCGGTTATTGCGCTCACTGCGGCAGGCAATGTTTTCCTCAACAATGCAGCGGCCAGTGGGCCGCAGGGCCTGTCCAACCTCGGCGGGATCATTATCGATGCCGGACTCGCCGCATTTGCCAGTGTGCCGGTCTATGATCCGCTGACTACTGCCACGCTCACCGGCAGCGTCACATCCTATTCGGATATCACGATCCGCGCCGGCGGTTCGGCAATCTTTAACCCGTCTGCCAATGTCGCGGCGGATAATGCGCTGCTGGTGCAGACAGGCGATGATATCATCGTGCAGAGCGGCGCAGTGCTGAGCTCTGCCAACAATCCCGCCGCGTCGATCAATCTGGCCGCGCCATTTGCATCCGGTCCCAATCTGGCCTTGCAATCAGGGGCAATCACATCGCTCAATGGGCCGATTGCGACTCCGATTTCTTCGCTCGTGACAACAGGCGCGCTCAACGCCAATGGCGGGGCAGTGATCCTCACGGCCAATGCGATTGACGGGCTGGGCGGGACGATTACGGCAAGCTCGCTCAGCGCGGATATCATTGATGCTCCGGCGGCAGGACTGCCGCAATCAAGCGACGCTGGGTTGCTCGGCGCGGCTTGTTTGGCGGGCAATATCTGCTTTGGCAGTCTGAGCGCTGATAACCGGATCGAGATTGGCCAGAACAGCAATAATGACGTGATCCAGCTGATTGCCCAGCAGGCCGCGATTGCTGCAAATGATGTGCTGATCACGACGCGCAATGACATCGTCATGGGGACCAATGGTTTCCCCAGCGCGATTTCAGCGACCAATACTTTCGCGTTGCAAAGCCTCACCGGCAATGTTGATCTGCGCGATGCAGCAATTACCAGCAACCAGATCACCGTTCAGGCTGCTGGCAGCCTGCAGGGTAATGGCTTGCTGACCAGCGCCAATGACATTGGCATCACTGTGGGTCAGGATCTGACCGCGCTGCTGATCGATACCGGCGGCCAGCTGACCAATGTCGCGACTATCGGCGGTGCGCGGGAGGCGAGCTACAGCGTGCCGGGTGGGCTCAATATTGGCACGCTGAGCCAAGGATCGGGTGATGTGAACCTGATCGCCGGCGGCAACCTTACAATTGGTACAGCACAGATTGCCGGCGCGGGGAACATTGCGCTTGCCGCTGGCAGCGCTGGCGCTGGCGATGTTTTTCTTGGCACTGCAGCAAATGCCGGCTCGATTGCTTTGAGCGGTGACAATGCTGGCTTCACTGCGCTTTCACCTGCAGGCGATGTCACCATGACCGCCAATCAGTCGATCAGCGGGTTGACGATCGACGCTGGCGGCAATGTGGCGCTGACTGCTGGGACGACAGTGGTGATCACCGATGTCACTGCCGCGCAGACCGGTACGGGCCTGGTCACCATCACGGGCAATGGCGGGGTTACGCTGGGCACTTTGACAGGCAATCAGGGCAGCCTGTTCGCGGTGACCGGACCAGTGCTGATAACCAGCGACATCAATATGACCGGTCTGCTCAGTGCGGGCGGCACGGCGGTGCAATTGGTGTCGAGCAATGATCTGACGGTCAGTGCCGCAAGTACTGCCGGGCCGGTTGATCTGACGACCACCGGCAATCTGACAGTCAATGATGCCAATGCCAGCGGCATACTCACCATGACGGTGGGCGGAGCCGCCAGCTTCATCGGCAATGCGACCGGTACGATCATCAACCTGACGTCTGCCGACATTGCGATTGGCGCGGGCGGTTCGCTGGGTCAGAGCGCAGTGACAACCGCAATCACCCTGTCGGCCAGCGGCGATATGACGTTGGGCGGGCTTGGTGCTGCGGCCTCTGGCTATACACTCGACAATGCCGAATTTGGCCGCATCTTCAGCGGCGGCGATGTGTCTATCAGCGCGCCCGCATCGGCGGCTGGCGGGGGCAACATTTTGCTCGATACGCTTGACGCCAGCGTTGGCAATGCGGCGGCGGGCCAGTCCGGCACCGTGGGCCCGAACGGTGCGCTCTACTTTGCCGCTGACGGGGCGATCAATGTGGTCGGAGCAGTGACGCTGTCGCGGGCTGGTGCCGGAAATCTGCTGGCGCTCGATGCCGCAAATTCGATCCATCTCGATACAGCAGGCGGCTTGCTGCAGGTCATTGGTGCTAACGGCGCGCTGGCGGGTGAACTTGACCTGACCGCGCCGGTAATTGACGCACTGAGCGCCACTGCGCGAACAGAGGTGGCGGGCCTCGGCACCGCCGCTGCACTCGATACCCGACTTGGCGTGAATGACGGGGTGTTAAGCGATGCCGGTTTCTTTGTTGCCGATACCATCAGTTTCAACGTCGCCGACGCGCTGCTGATCCAGAACAGCGGACTTTCTTCGGCGATCGCTGACCGGCGCGGCCTTACGGGCAATACGGTCAATGTCAGCTCAGCCAATCCCGCTGTTACCATCATCATAAACGGAGTGGTTGGCACCGCCACCGGTTTTGACGCGTTGCTTGGCACCGGCATTCCCGCCGCATTCGATCCCGGTTCGACCATCAATGGGTGCCTGATCCTCTATACAGCTGGCTGTTTCAACGGGACACTGCCGCCGGGATCGAAAAATCCAATCAAGGATTTGATTGATGAAATCATTGATCCTACTGATGGTGATCCGGAAGGCGGCGGCCCTAATGGCCGCGGCCCCGATGGCGGGATCGATTTCAGCAGCATGCTGGTGACTATGCGCGGCAATGATCGGTTGGCGCAGGATCCGCTGCTCGATGATCCGGTGACAGGCGCGGGCAATGAAGATTTGTGGATCGCCAGCGCCGCTTGCAGCGACGCTGACCCGGCTGCCGGACAATGCACGGCGCCCAGCGAAAGTGAACCGCCCACTCAAAAGTAGGCGCGACATATCTTGACCAGCCCCGCCACCCCCGTGCACAGCGCGCAGCCATGAATGATGTTCCCCTGAAGCTGTTCAACAGCCTCACCCGCAGCCTCGAAACCTTCAAGCCGGAGCATGACGGAGAGGCACGCGTCTATACCTGCGGGCCCACGGTTTATAACTATCAGCACATCGGCAATATGCGCGCCTATGTGTTCGCCGATACGCTGGGCCGCACGTTGCAATGGAAGGGCTACAAGCTCACGCACGTCATCAACATCACCGATGTCGGTCATCTCACTTCGGACGCGGACGAGGGCGAGGACAAGATGGAGAAGATGGCCGCGCGCGAAGGCAAGAGCGCGTGGGATATCGCGCGCTTCTATCAGGAGGACTTCGAACGCGATCTGGCGCGGCTGAACATTCAGCCCAAGCAGCACCCGCGCGCCACCGAATATGTCGAGGCGATGATCGCCTGGGGTAAAAGCATCGCGGCGGAGCATTGCTACGAACTGGACAGCGGCCTCTATTTCGATACCTCCACGGTGCCGGATTATGGGCGGCTGGCGCGCGCAGTAACAGACGACGGAGAGGGCCGGATCGATATAGTGGAAGGCAAGCGCCACGCCGCCGATTTCGCGATTTGGCGCAAGACTCCGCCGGGCGAAACGCGGCAGATGGAATGGGACAGCCCGTGGGGCAAGGGCGCGCCGGGCTGGCATCTGGAATGCAGCGTGATGGGCGAGGCGCTGCTGGGTTTCCCATTCGATATCCACACCGGCGGGATCGACCACCGCGAGATCCACCACCCCAACGAAATCGCGCAGAATCAGGCGTTTTGCGATTCCAGTTGCGGCGGCAACGGCACCGGCGCGAACATCTGGATGCACAACAACTTCCTGGTGGACCGCACCGGCAAGATGAGCAAGTCCAGCGGCGAGTTCCTGCGGCTGCAACTGCTGATCGACAAGGGCTATCACCCGCTCGCCTACCGGCTGATGTGCCTGCAGGCGCATTACCGCTCTGAGCTGGAGTTTTCGTGGGATGGGCTGGGCGCGGCGCTGGTGCGGTTGAAGCGGATGGTGATGGCGGTCGACCGGTTGGTCGATGCCTGCCACGGTAACCTCCCTGAACAGCGAGAATGGCACCCAAAGGTACAGTCCCTTGTCAATGCTTTCGA
Organism: Erythrobacteraceae bacterium; assembly: GCA_024642545.1. Taxonomy (GTDB): domain Bacteria; phylum Pseudomonadota; class Alphaproteobacteria; order Sphingomonadales; family Sphingomonadaceae; genus Allopontixanthobacter. The sequence goes on along the minus strand of JAHEAW010000048.1, from coordinate 9,315 downwards.
TTTGGCAATTGCGGAAGATCTGAACACGCCAGTCGCGCTGACGGTATTCGAGGACTTGCTGGCACTCAAGAAGGTGCCCGCACACCACAAAGTCGAAGCTGCCTACCACCTGAACACCGTTCTTGGATTCGGTCTGGAACATCTGATGCGCACAGCTCTGCGCATTCGCCCCAAGGATGCGCAAATCACCGAAGCCGAAATCGAAGCGGCGCTCATCCGTCGCAAGGAGGCGCGCGCGAAAAAGGACTTCGCCACCTCCGACGCGATCCGCGACGAACTTATCGTCATGGGCGTCGAAGTGATGGACGGCGATCCACTAGGCTGGGACTGGAAGCTCGGCTGATGCGGTTATGGCGGCTCACGCGTGCGCCATTTGCGGCGCTGGATGGGGCGGGGCCCCGGCAATGGGGCGGGCGCTATTCCTCGCCAGGCAGGCCAGTGGTCAACTTCGCTTCGGAAGCCGGGCTCGCGGTGCTCATTGCACTGCGCTATCTGGCGGATGACTGGTCTGACATGGCTGATGATTTCGTGCTCGGCTGGACAGAGGTTGATGCTGCGCCAGCCCGTATCCCATCCTGCGCAAATGATAGCGATACGCGCCAGTGGGTAGACGACTGGCTTGAGCATGGCGCATCTCTGCTCGTCGCAGTGCCATCACGCGTGCTGCCCGAGGCGAACGTTATTCTCTTCAATCCTGCACATCCCGATGCAGGGGCTGTTGCACCGCTTGCAACGCGGCCATTCGATTTTGCTGATTGCCTCCACCGCCCGCCAATGTTGGAAAAATATAGGAACGCTTTATGACCACCGCCGTCCTGTCCGCGCTGATTCGCCCTGCGATTGAACCGCATTTGCCCGATTGGGTCGAGCCGCGCTGGTTTGCCTCGACTGCCGAGCTGATGGACGTGGTTGATCAGGCTGAAATTGGCTGGTTCGATCTGTATGACCATGCGCCGATGGCCGATGCTGTGCGTCGAGCCGAGAAACTGAAGTGGTTCAATTCGATCTACGCCGGGCTCGATTTTCTACCGCTGGATTTGCTGGCACAGCGCGGCGTGATCGTGACCAATGGGGTGGGAATCAACGCTATCACAATTGCTGAATATACAGTGATGCTGATGCTTACTTACGCCAAGGGTTACCGCGATGTGGTGCGGGCGCAGGACCGGCACGAGTGGCTGCAGGATTCGCCCGGCAAGATCGAACTGGCGGGTACGAAGGCCCTGCTCTTGGGATATGGCGCGATTGGCAAGCTGATCGACACCCGGCTGGCCGCGTTTGATGTCGATGTCACGGTGGTGCGCCGCTCTGGCGGGGGTGATGGCACTCTCGGGCCGGATGAATGGCGCGGCAAACTGGGCGAGTTTGACTGGGTGGTGCTGGCTGTTCCAGCGACGCCTGAAACCGAAAGGATGATCGGGGAAGCAGAGCTGGCCGCGATGAAGGACAGCGCCGTGGTGGTCAATATCGCGCGCGGCACGGTGATTGATCAGCCAGCGCTGGTTACGGCCTTGCAGGGCGGGACAATTGGCGGCGCACTGCTTGATGTGACCGATCCTGAGCCGCTACCGGCCGACCACCCGCTGTGGGGTTTCGATAATGCGCATATTACCATGCACTTATCGGGCCGTGCGCAAGACAAGATGTTCGCCCGCGCCGCCGCCCGCTTTCTGGAAAATCTTGAGCGGTACGACAAAGGTGAAGCTTTGAGTCCCCTGTTCGACCCTGCTCGCGGATATTGAAGGCGAAACAAAAGTGACTTGGGCGGTGACTCCTGCCCCATGCTTTGATACGCCTTGAGAGATAGTGGCGCGTTCAGGTGATGGGCCTGTTGCCGCCGGGGTCGCGCCTGTTCAACAGGGTTCAGGATCCAGCCGGATCGCTGCCCGCGGGAGAAGTGCGTTGGCCAATTCCAGGAAAAAAGCATCAGACTTGTTCATCGAATGCCTGATGGCGGAAGGAGTCGAATATATTTTCGGCGTTCCGGGCGAGGAAAACCTCGACTTTCTGGATTCGCTGTCGCGTTGCGATTCCATCAAGCTGGTGCTGACCCGCCATGAACAGGGGGCCGGCTTCATGGCTGCTACTTACGGACGGCACACCGGGCGCACCGGCGTGTGCCTCGCCACGCTGGGGCCGGGGGCAACCAATTTTGTCACTGCTGCCGCTTATGCCCAGCTTGGCGGAATGCCGATGATGATGATCACCGGACAAAAGCCGATTAAGAAATCAAAGCAGGGCCGGTTCCAGATCCTTGATGTTTGCGCGATGATGGAACCGATCACCAAATATACGCATCAGTTGGCAGCAGGCGATAATATTCCCAGCCGGGTGCGCGAAGGGTTCCGTCTGGCAGAAGAGGAAAAGCCCGGCGCGGTGCACCTTGAACTGCCCGAAGACATTGCCGAAGAGCCAACCGACGCGCATCCCATCCCCAAATCGGTCGCCCGGCGTCCATCAGCCGAAGTGAAGGCGGTGCGGCAAGCGGTCAAAGCCATCGAAGCGGCGATGAATCCGGTGTTGGTGATCGGGGCCGGGGCCAACCGCAAGATGACCGGGCGGATGCTACGCCAGTTGATCGAAAAGACCGGCATCCCGTTTGTGACCACGCAGATGGGCAAGGGCGTGATTGACGAACGTCACCGGCTGTTCCTCGGCTGTGCGGCGCTGTCAGCGGGCGATTTTTGTCACCGCGCGATCGAAGATGCCGATTGCATCGTCAATGTTGGCCACGATGTGATTGAAAAGCCGCCCTTCTTCATGAAGCATGGCGGGCAGACGGTGATCCATGTGTCAATGCGGACGGCTGAGGTTGATCCGGTCTATTTCCCGCAAGTTGAAGTAATTGGCGATATCGCCAACGCCATCTGGCAGATCAAGGAAGATATCGTCCCGTCGGGCCGGTGGCATTTTGACAAGATGCTTGGCTACCGGCAGGCAGAAGTGGCCCATACAGATGGGCTGGCCGCGGATGATCGCTTCCCGATCTTCCCGCCTCATCTGGTGCAGCAGGTGCGCGGGGCAATGCCGGAGGACGGGATTATCTGCCTCGACAATGGGGTGTACAAAATCTGGTTCGCGCGCGGCTACACTGCTTATCTGCCCAACACAGTGCTGCTTGACAATGCGCTTGCCACGATGGGCGCTGGTCTGCCTTCCGCAATGATGAGTGCGATGATTTATCCTGAGCGCAAAGTGATGGCGATCTGCGGTGATGGTGGCTTCATGATGAACAGCCAGGAGATGGAAACCGCAGTCCGGCTCGGCCTCAACCTGACCGTGCTGATTTTGCGCGACGATGCTTACGGCATGATCCGCTGGAAGCAGGCGAATATGGGCTTTGCCGATTATGGGCTGACTTATGGCAACCCTGATTTTGTCAAATATGCCGAAAGCTATGGTGCGACAGGGCACCGGGTCGAAAGTGCGGCCCATTTTCAGGAAGTGCTGGCGCATTGCCGCGATACGCCGGGGGTCCATCTGATTGATTGTCCGGTCGATTATACTGAAAACGACCAGATCCTGAACCACGACATCAAGGAACTTTCAGCCAAGCTGTAGGATTGATCGGGTAACGGAGACAATCATGGTCAAACTCAAAGATACTTACCCGCTCTATCTCAACAACAAGGCGGCGCAGCCCAACACCGATCTGGCGGTGACCGATAAATATACCGGCGAAGTGGCGTTTCGCACCGCGCTGGCGACCCCTGATGTGATCGATGAAGCGATTGCGGGCGCAGTGCGCGCAGCTGAGCCGATGGCGCGGCTGGCAAGCTATGAAAAGCAGGATGTGCTGATGCACTGTGTCGCCCGCTTCAAGGAGCGGTTTGACGAACTTGCGTATGCGCTGTGCGTCGAAGCAGGCAAGCCGATCAAGGATGCCGAAGGCGAAGTAACCCGGCTGATCGACACGTTCCGGATTGGCGCGGAAGAAGCGGTGCGTAATTACGGCGAGGTCCAGCCGCTTGATATTTCAGCGCGCGCCAAGGGTTATATGGGCATGTGGAAACGCGTGCCGATCGGGCCGTGCAGCTTTATCTCGCCGTTCAATTTCCCGCTCAATCTGGCGGCGCACAAGATTGCACCTGCCATCGCGATGGGCTGTCCGTTTGTGATGAAGCCAGCCAGCATGACCCCGCTTGGCGCCATCATCATGGGCGAAGTGCTGGCAGAATGCGACGTGCTGCCCGAAGGTGCCTTTTCGATTCTGCCCGCTAGCCGGGATGGCGCGGACCTGTTCACTACCGACGAACGGCTCAAGCTACTGAGCTTCACCGGCTCACCCGGCGTTGGGTGGGACTTGAAGGCAAAAGCAGGCAAAAAGAAGGTAATACTGGAGCTGGGCGGTAACGCGGCGGTAATCGTGGACAAGGATGCTGATCTTGACCACGCGCTCGAACGGATCATTTTCGGCGCATTTTACCAGAGTGGGCAAAGCTGCATCGGGGTTCAGCGGATCATCATTCACGATGCGATCTATGACACGTTCAAGGATATGCTGGTCGCGCGGGCCAAGACCCTGATCGCTGGCGATCCGAAGGACCGCGATACGTTTATCGGGCCCATGATTTCGAAAAAGGAAGCAACACGGCTCAAAGGGTGGGTGGATGAAGCGGTGAGTGCTGGCGCGAAATTGCTGTGTGGGGGCAATCGCAGTGGCAATATGCTGGAGGCGACCCTGCTCGAAAATGTGCCGCGTGCTTGCAGTGCGGCAAAGGAAGAAGCTTTCGGGCCGACTGCCAACCTTAGCCGTTTCAGCGATTTTGGCGAAGCGCTGGATCAGGTCAATGACAGCAGATTCGGGCTGCAAGCGGGTATTTTTACCCGCGACATCCATCAGGTGCTCGAAGCGTGGGACACGCTTGATGTGGGCGGCGTGGTGGTCAATGATGTTTCCAGCTACAGGGTCGACAATATGCCTTATGGCGGGGTCAAGGATTCCGGATTGGGCCGTGAAGGCATTCGCTTTGCGATGGAAGACATGAGCGAAATCCGCAATTTGGTAATCCGCCGGCAAAGCGCCGGTTGACGCTTTACGCGTCGACCAGCAGCAAGAGCTCGATCGCCACCACCAGCCGCACGTCGGGCAGCATTTTGTGCTCGACTGACTGCACGGTCGCATCAGCCACCAATTGCCCCGGAATAGCAAATTCGTGATCGGGCAGCGCGGCGATGAAGGCCTCCCCAGCCTTGGCGGTGGACACGCCTTCAAACGCCAGTGTGAAACTGTGACGCGCGCCAGAAAAAGTAATGCTGGCCCAGGCCTTCTCGCTATGGTGCAGGAGCTGCGCCGTGCCCCCTGCAAGCGCCATTACTGCTTCACGCAAGCGTTCCCCCGGGCCGCGCCTAATGTTCCTTCGGACTGCGGACAGATCGATCTTTGGTTCAACCGACATTGGCATTCTCCAGCGAAGTTTCCGGCGATTGTTCGAGATATCGCGCCATGAACTGTTCGATCCGGCGCTCGGTCTGTGTACGCGGCATGCGCCCGTTTCTTAGGTCGAGCACGAAGCGCGGGTCTTGCGCGGCCAAGCGGCCAAATTTGGTCGCAGCCATATCGGTTGTGCGTAGGAATTTTTCGATTGTGCGAATGAGCATGCAACCCCCATCAGTCTGATAATGCATGGCCATGGCAGGACATGCCGTTGAAAATTGGTGATTCGTTCAGAGCCCGATTCGTTGCGGTTCAAATCCTACTTGTCTAGGAAAATTACTTCGAGTAGATAGGAAAAATGAAGCGACCACACCCAACCACCGGGCCTGAGGGCCTCGATCCGCCGCGCATAAGGCTGCTGGAACTGGCTGATAAGCGAGGCACAAGCCTTGCTGCATTATCGCGGATGATTGACCGTAATGGTACCTATTTACAGCAGTTTATTCGTAAAAGAAGCCCGCGAAAGCTGGAGGAGGCGGATCGGCGAATGTTGGCAGAATTCTTCGGCGTGCCCGAGGAGGAGCTGGGCGGACCGGTGGAGGATAAATCCTATGATCCGGCTTTGAAGCTGCCGTTATCGGCGATGGATGATAGCTGGATCAAGGTTCCGCGATTGCCGGTTGGTGCTTCTGCTGGCCCGGGCGCGCTGGCGCAGGACGAGCAGCCGTTCGACAGCTTCGGCTTTTCGCGTCGGTGGCTGCGCGAACAGGGACTGGAATCGGCGCTGCTTTCGGCGATCAGGGTGGAAGGCGATTCGATGGAGCCGCTGCTGCGAGCTGGTGATGAAATTCTCGTCGACCGTGCGCCGCGTCCGTTCCGCGACGGGGTCCATGTCGTCCGCCTGGGCGATAATCTAGTGGTCAAGCGTGTCGCATCGCTTGGGGCAGGGCGGTTGTCACTCCTCAGCCAGAATATGGCTTACCCACCGGTTGAGGTTGGGGCAGATGAGGTCGAAATTATCGGACGCGTCGTGTGGAAGAGCGGGCGGCTCTAATCGCGTGCCAAATCGTGCTGCCTTCACAGGATTGATTTTCACCGCCTTGCGCGCCACATGCACCTGATGAGCGAGATCAAGCAACCCCCGATGCGCGCGGCGATCCTGCCGGTCACGCCGCTGCAGCAAAATTGCAGCCTGATCTGGTGCACCAAAACGATGCGCGGCGCATTGATTGATCCGGGCGGCGATCTGGACATGCTCAAGGCAGCGGTCGCCAAATCGGGCGTGAGGCTGGAAAAGCTGCTCGTCACCCACGGCCATATTGATCACTGCGGTGAGACTGGTGTGCTGGCCAAGGAGCTGGGCCTGACAATTGAAGGGCCGCATGAAGCGGACCGTTTCTGGATTGCGCGGCTGGATGAAGATGGCCGCAAATATGGCATCAATGGCCAAGTGTTCGAGCCTGATCGCTGGCTGCGGGATGGTGATATAGTGACGGTGGGCGATCTCACGCTCGATGTGATCCATTGCCCTGGTCACACGCCCGGCCATGTAGTGTTCTATCACGCGCCGAGCCGCTTTGCGATTGTGGGCGATGTGCTGTTTCAGGGCAGCATCGGGCGCACCGACTTCCCGATGGGCAATCATCAGGATCTGCTTGATGCGATTACGCAAAAGCTGTGGCCACTGGGCGAGGATGTGACATTCATCCCCGGCCATGGCCCGACCAGCACCTTTGGTCAGGAACGCAAGACCAACGCTTTTGTCAGCGATTACGCGCTGAGCTGATCTGGCGGCACGCTACATAACTTGCATGGAAAGCAGCGCTGCAACAATGGCGAGGCCAAGCATCGTGAGCATGGTCACCAGCGTGCCGATCATCCGGCCTTGCTTGAAAGCACTGCCGTCCATCCCGATACCGTGCGCAACCCGGCCCAGCATGAACAGCCCTGCGACATAGGGCAGCCATACCGCCCCGCGATCCGCCATTTCGATGGCTGCAATCAGAATCAGCACCAGCGGTGTATTCTCAACAAAATTGGCGTGTGCGCGCATCCGGCGGATTACTTTTTCATTCCCGCCATCGCCAACGCTGACCTTCTCTGATGTGCGCACTTGGCCGACGCGAACAGACAGCCAGATGGCGATAATGGCCGCGGCAGCCGCGGAAGAAAGCGTAACGGGTAGCAGCATGGGAAATCCTCTCCTGTTGGTTGGGATGCGCTACTGGTATTGCTCTTGGCTTGCAACTGTCCGCGAATCCGGTATAGGCCGCGCCTTCGCCGCCTCGACGGATATTGGATGGCGCCCGGGACACGTGGTCTTGTGCGCTGCCTACCCTTCGCCTAGAGCGGGCGTTAGATAGTGTTTAAACATTTTTGGAAATAGGCTCCCGTCATGGCTGTCCCTAAACGCAAAGTATCCCCGCACCGCCGCGGCAATCGCCGTGCGCATGATTCGCTCAAAGTTGAAGCATTCCATGAATGCAACAATTGCGGTGAATTGAAGCGTCCGCACAATCTGTGTGGTGCTTGTGGCCATTATAACGGCCGCGAAGTCGTAGCAGTCGGGCTCTGATCCTAACCCTTAGACGGAGTATGCGCTGATGAGCCTTCCGCGTATCGCGATTGATGCGATGGGCGGCGATGAAGGCGTGCGCGTAATGGTAGACGGTGCGGCTGAGGCCCGCCGCCGCCACGATCAGTTCAAATTTCTGCTGGTGGGCGATGAGACGCGGATCAAGCAGGCGCTGGAATCGCACCCCAACATGCGTGGTGCATCCGAAATTCTTCATTGCGAAGACGTGGTCGGCGGCGATGAGAAGCCAACCCAGGCACTGCGCCGCGCAAAGAGTACGTCGATGGGCCTTGCCGTCAATGCGGTGAAACAGGGGCAAGCCGGGGCTGCCGTAAGTGCGGGCAATACAGGTGCCTTGATGGCGATGAGCAAGCTGGCACTGCGCACCATGCCGGGAATTGACCGGCCGGCGCTGGCAGCTTTGATGCCGACGCTCGAAAATCACGATGTGATCATGCTTGATCTGGGAGCCAACACTGATTGCGATGCGCGCAATCTGGTCCAGTTCGCGATCATGGGTGCGGCTTATGCGCGGATCCTCACAGGCCGCGAACAGCCGCGCGTGCGCCTGCTCAACATTGGCACTGAAGAACTCAAAGGCACCGATCAACTGCAGGAAGCAGCAGCGCAATTAAAGGCGGCGACCGGGCTGGCGATGCGGTTTGATGGTTATGTTGAAGCCGACAAGATCAATCGCGGTGAAGTTGATGTGGTGGTGACAGACGGCTTTTCGGGCAATATTGCGCTCAAGGCTATCGAAGGCACTGCCCGCTTTGTGACGGATCTCCTGCGCGCAGCCTTCACCAGTTCGATCCGCTCAAAGGTTGGTTTTCTTGTGTCCCGTCCGGCGACGGAGCTGCTGAAGCACCATCTCGATCCTAACAACCACAATGGCGCGGTGTTTCTGGGGCTGAACGGGGTGGTCGTGAAAAGTCATGGCAGTGCATCAGCTGCGGGCGTTGCCAATGCGGTGGCGGTTGCCGCACGATTGCTGGAAGAAAGTCTGACACAGCGAATCGCCGCTGATCTGGCTGAGCTGGGCGAAGCGCGCCTGCGTGACGGGGATAATCATACGGCAGGTGCGGCCAAGTGATCCGTTCTGTCATTTGCGGCAGCGGCTCGGCCTTGCCGGGTAATGCGGTCACCAATGCTGAACTTGCACAGCGTGTCGATACCAGCGATGAATGGATTGTAGAGCGGACCGGCATTCGCCAGCGTTATTTGGCAGGCGAGGGGGAGACGACCTCAACTCTGGCAATCGAAGCTGCGCGCAAGGCACTGGCTGCTGCCGCTATGGATGCAAGCGCGATTGATCTGATTGTGCTCGCCACAGCGACACCGGATCAGACATTTCCGGCCACTG
>JAHEAW010000137.1 GCA_024642545.1 Erythrobacteraceae bacterium | reverse complement strand
TACGCCCGATGCAGTGCGCAAACTGGCAACCATTCGCCAGGTTTCCGCCAGCTTCGATACACTTAAGCCGGACGCGGTGATTGCCAAGCTTGAGCCGCTGGCCGTGCCGGGGCAGCCTTTCTTCGGCAATGCAGGCGAACTGGTCGCGATGGCTTATCTCGAGCAGGGCGATCGGGCCAAGGCTGGTTCGCTTTTCGCTTCGATCGCCAAGGATACCAAGGTGCCCGACACCTTGCGATCGCGGTCGCGTCAGATGGCTGGCCTATTGGGCGTGGATGCGATTGAAGATGTTGACAAGGTGCTGGAAGAGACCACTCGGCCGGCCGCCAATGTGCCGCCTGCTCCGCAATAAATTGCGCCAGAATTTCTGAGGATATGTGATTCGATGACCGCCACGATGACTTCCAAGATTGCCCGTACTGCGTTGGTTCTGGCCCTGGCAACAGGCCTGTCAGCGTGCGGTGTTCTGGGCAAGAAGGGCCCCAGAACCACCCCCACGCTGGGTAATCGGATCCCAATACTTTCGCGGATTGAAGCAGGCACCAAAGTCGACCCATCGATTGCTGATGTAGCGGTGGTCTTGCCGCCCGCCAAAGACAATCCAGATTGGCCGCAGGCAGGCTATGACGCCAGCAAATATACCGGCCATCTCTCGTTGGCGGATAATCCGGCGCAGGTCTGGACTGCCAAGGTGCAGGGATCAACCAACCGCAGAAGGCTGGCGGCTGCACCGGTCATTGGCGGCGGGCTGCTGTTTGCCGTGGGCACCGACAGCGTTGTCCATGCGTTTGACGCTGCTACCGGCGCGGACCGGTGGACTTACGAAATGAAGTTCGACAGCAAGTTGAGCAGCGCAGTGTTTGGCGGTGGGGCCAGCTACGCGGATGGCAAGCTGTATGTCACCAACGGGATTGGCGAAGTTGCTGCGCTCGATGCCAGAACCGGCAAGGAAATCTGGCGCGTGCGGCCAGCAGGTCCCATGCGCGGATCACCAACCATTGCCTTCAATTCTGTCTATGTGATGACGCAGGATAACCAGATCTTGTCGCTCAGCCAGCTCGATGGATCGACCCAGTGGCAAGAAGCAGGTTCGACCGCGCAAGCCGGTGTGTTCGGGGTCGCTGCTCCAGCGGCTGGCAGCGGTACGATTATTGCTGGTTACAGCACCGGCGAGCTGTCGGCTTATCGTTATGAAAATGGCCGCACTTTATGGTCCGACGCGCTGGCCCGGACATCTATTTCAACCGAAGTTGGTTCGCTTACAGACATTGATGCCGATCCCATAATCGATCCAAGCGGCCGGGTTTTCGCGCTGGGGCAGGGCGGGCGGATGGCCGCCTATGAACTGGTTACCGGGCAGCGCATCTGGGAACTTAATCTGGCGGGTATTTCCACCCCGGCAGTTGCTGGGGAATGGATTTTTACGCTGACTGATGATGCCCGTTTGCTGGCGATTGCCCGGGCTACCGGTAAGGTCCGGTGGATCGCCCAGTTACAACGCTACCGCAATGAAAAGAAAAAGAAAAATCAGATTTTCTGGAACGGCCCGGTGCTCGCCAGCAATCAGCTATGGGTGGTCAATACCGATGGCCAGATTTACCGGGTGAGCGTGGGTGAAGGCTCAGCCTCGCTTTACCGTAAGCTCAAGTCAAGCGTCACCCTACCGCCAGTGGTTGCGGGCAAGACCTTGTATATTCTTGATGATGACGGGGTCATTCACGCATTCAAATGACCGTGATCTTACCGCTGCCTTAACCCTTTCCCGCTATGCGGGCGGGCGTGGAACAAGCGCGATCCCAAACTGACCAGGCCGCCAGGCAAGCCGGGCCGCCGCCCAGCGATGTCTCGCCGATGGTGGGTTTCGCCGGATTGGCTGGTTTGCTCGTGTGGATCATCATTTGCCGCAACTACGCCGCACTTGCCGATGCTTTTGCCTTGCCCGGTCCGCATGCACGGCTTGATGGGCCAAACGCTTCTCTGTTTGCGATGCTACTCAGCGCTGCCCCGATGGCGGCCTGGTCATTGCTGGTCGACAAGGTTCACTTGCGCCCCTCCACCGGGATTGACTGGAGTAACCCCAGGCTTTTGAAATCGGTGCTGGGCGTATCGCTGGTGAAGCTTACCGGCCTGTGGGCGACCTGGGCAATCATTGGTTTTTTCTACTGCGTAGGGCGCTGGTATTGGCAGGGCCAATATCTGTTCGCGATGGACGTGATCGGCTGGTCGGCGGTTCCGCTGTTCGTGCTCTCTGTGCCCTATGTGCTATGGCTTGACCGACTGCTGGTTGAGCCGCGAGACCATGCCTGGCACTTTGGCGCCATGCTGTTTGGACGCGAGCCGTGGGACAAAGCTGAGGTAAAGAAACACTGGCGTGCATGGATGATCAAAGGGTTCTTCGGCGCCTTTATGATCTCGATCCTGCCAGGCGGATTTGCACAGGTCGTGAACACCGACTTTACCGGTATTCTCAGTGCTCCGGACCGGTTGGCGTTTTTCCTTATTTCCCTGCTGTTTGTGATCGACGTGCAGATTGGCACGGTTGGCTATCTTTTTACCATGCGCCCGCTCGATGCGCATATTCGCAGCGGTAATCCACTGCTGGCCGCCTGGGTCGCCGCGCTGATCTGCTATCCGCCGGTGGTATTTGCCTTCATGGGCGGAGGCGGCATTCTGGCTTATGAGGTGAATACGCCGGGCTGGGCGCACTGGTTGGCCGGATACACGCCGCTGCTGTGGTTGTGGGGTGCGCTACTCGTCTGTCTGACCGGGTTTTATGCCTGGGCGACGATGGCCTTTGGCATCCGCTTCTCCAACCTCACTTACCGCGGGGTGCTGACGAATGGGCCTTATCGCTTATCACGCCACCCGGCATATTTGTCGAAGAATCTGTTCTGGTGGTGCAGCACTTTGCCGTTTCTGGTTACCAGCGGGTCGGTAGTAGACATGGTGCGCAACACTTTCTTCCTTGGCTGCGTCAGTTCGATTTATTACTGGCGTGCACTGACCGAAGAAGCGCATTTGCTGGCTGAAGATGCAAGATATGGTGAATATCACGCATGGATGGCGCGTAACGGGTTGCTGACCCGCCCGCTGGTGGTCTTGAAAAATCGCCTTGGGCTGCGCCGGCCGCAGATGCAACCGGCCGAATAATCAGCCGAGCGATTTGCCTTCGTCAGTATCGTACATGCGTAAATCGCGGCCCTCCACGCCTGCTTCGCCCACAGCAGCACGCCAGACGGCCATATGCGGCGCTTTGCCATGCACCATCAGCGCCGCAACATCGCGCCAGGCTTCTGCAATATGCATGATCGTCGGATCGACGATATCCTGCGAGAAAGCGTAGCGGATGCAGCCATCTTCCTTCAGCGTTTCAGAGATCATGGTCTGCGCGGCCGGGATCAGCTTTGCATACGCACCCGGGGCCAGTTTGACGGTGCCGATAACCTGAATCATTGCTGCTCTCCTCAAAAACTTTCTTCATAGACGCGCGTTATATCGCCGCCCCATTCGCCATTATAGCGGTCCAGCAGGCGCTGCGCGGGAACTTTGCCGCTGGCGACAATCTCATCAAGCGTCTCAAGGAAGCCGGTTTCATTGTCACCGCTGTTGTTGAGCTGCGCTCGGGCAGTCAGACCAGCGCGGGCAATGCCCAGTACTTCCTTGCCGAGATCACGCAACGTACCGCCACCCGGAACAGGCGTACCAAGCGCCAGCTTGGGGACCGTATTACGCAAAGTCTCCCGCTCTTCCATCGTCCAGTGCTTGACCAGATCCCAAGCCGCATCGAGCGCGCCTTGATCATACAGCAGACCAACCCAGAAAGCGGGCAATGCGCAAATCCTGCTCCACGGGCCGCCATCGGCACCGCGCATTTCCAGAAAGCTCTTCAACCGTACTTCGGGGAATGCGGTGGAGAGGTGATCCCACCAATCACTCGCTCGCGGCTTTTCACCGGGCAGGACGGACAAATCGCCTTTCAGAAAATCACGGAAGCTGAGGCCTGACGCATCGATATATTTACCGTCACGGAAGACAAAGTACATCGGCACATCAAGCATATAATCGACATATCGTTCGTAACCAAAATCGTCATCGAACACGAAAGGCAGCATTCCTGTTCGGTGCGGATCGGTATCCGACCAGATATGGCTGCGATAACTGAGGTAGCCGTTTGGCGCGCCTTCCATGAACGGCGAATTGGCAAAAAGCGCAGTCGCCAGGGGTTGCAGCGCCAGCCCGGTACGGAACTTTTTGACCATGTCCGCTTCGGACGAATAGTCAAGATTGACCTGAATGGTGCAGGTTCGCAGCATCATGTCGAGACCCATCGTGCCAACGCGCGGCATGTGGCGCAGCATGATCTCGTACCGGCCTTTGGGCATGATCGGCAGCTCTGCGCGCGTCTTGTCCGGCCACATCCCCAGACCCAAGAAGCCGACCCCGCACTTGGCCCCGATTGCTTTGACCTGTTCCAGATGACGGCCCGTTTCGGCGCATGTCTGGTGCAGGTTGACCAGCGGCGCGCCCGACAGTTCCAGCTGTCCGGCAGGCTCAAGGCTGACTGTGCCATCCTCGCCCCGCATCGCGATAACCTTGCCGCCTTCTTCGACCGGCTCCCAGCCGAATTGACGCAGCGCCATCAGCATATCGCGGATACCGCAAGCCTCCTCGTAGGATGGCGCGTGATGATCGCCCAGCTTGTAAACCAGCTTTTCATGTTCGGTCCCGATCCGCCACGCAGATTTGGGCTTTTCGCCAGCCTGCATCGGCGCAACCAGCTCGTCACGCGATTCGATTATCGGGTCATTGGCCTCATCGGCGGTGCGCGTGCTCATGCGAGTTGCGATAGGCAACTGAATGCTGCGTGGGAAGCCCTATTCGCACCAGTCACCTGTCACCCCCATCCACAAAGCGGTGGCAGCGATCGTCGCTGTCTCTCCGCGCAGAATCCTTGGTCCCAGACCAATCGGCCGAACCGATGCATTGCCGT
>JAHEAW010000047.1 GCA_024642545.1 Erythrobacteraceae bacterium | reverse complement strand
CGGGCTATGCACCACCGATACTCTTTTCTCTTGGCCGGCCCACCTGTTACTTGGGGTAGACGCGGCGCTGCAATTCAGCCGGCACTTCCGGTCCGTAGTTGAACCGATTACGCTCGGTCTCGCCCGCGCCGGCTCCCGGTGCCAGTTGCAAAGCATCTAGCAGGCGATTGGTCGCAGCAAGAGTCTGATATTGTGCGAACAACTGCGAGAATCGTGCCGTTTCGAGACGTACCTGCGTGTTAAAGCGGGTGTTTTGCGCATCGAGGACGTCAAGCAGCGATCGCCGTCCCACGTTGAACTGGCTGCGATAAGACAGCAGCAGATCATCGCTTACATGGCTCTGGCGGTCGAGCGCAGAGGTAATATTGCTCTGTGCCTTGATCGCGGTCCATGCGCTGCGGACATCTTCTTCCGCTTCACGTTCGACCTGGTGCAAACGGTAGCGCGCCTCACTCGATCGGCGGACCATCTCTTGATATTTGGCCCGATTAATCCCGCCGTCAAACAGGTTCCAGCGCAGATAGACCCGCGCCTGTAGATCATTGGTTTCGCCTTTGAAACCATCAATGTCGTTACCGTAGCGGCCAACAACTTCTGCCCCGATTGTTGGATAAAGATCGCCTTCAGCCGATTGCGCCAGAGCATTGGCTGCATCCACATCGGCTTTGGCCTCAAGAATGCGCGGGTTGCTTGTGCGCGCAAAGCCGACCGCCTGATCAATATTATCTGGCAGCTTGTCATCAAAACGCGGTGGCATCTGCACAGCGGATATATCCATACCGGTCAGGCGGCGCAGCGTGATCTTGGCATCGGCCAGATCCTGAAACGCTTCTTCCTGCCGGACTGTGGCAGCTTGCAGACGTTCTTCGGCCTGCTGCTGATCGGCAATACTGATAGAACCCTGGGTTACCCCTTCGCTGAGGTCTTTCACCAACGATTTATGGAAACCGACATTGTCCTCGCTGGCAGCAACGATCCGCTGCTGCAACATGATATTGAGATATTGCCGCGCAATCTGCAGCGCCACGAATTGCGAGCGTTCCAGCACCCGCAAGGATGCCCCATCGACCCGCGATGCCTGGCGCAGCAATTCCCCCCGGCGGCGTCCGAAATCGACAATCGTCCAGTCAGCCCGGGCATTGGCTTCAACCGGATAGAGCTCATTATTGGCGATCCCAAGATTGCGCCTTGTGGTATTTTCCAGCCGGCGAATACCACCCGATGCCTCGACATCGATCCGCGGCGCGTACAGGCCTTGCGCCTGCTTGCGTTCAAACTGGATCGCTTCCTTGTTGAACTGCGCCTGCATGATCTCGGGGTTGGCCGCCATCGCAACCTCCACCGCATCATGCAGCGTGGTCACGCTGCTACTGGTATCACTGGAATCTTGCGCGATCGCTGCGCTCGAACATCCCAGCATCAGGACGGCCGCGAAGGTGAGTTTGTGCTTGAACATGATATCCCCCAATCAGTTCGCGATGATTTCAACGCGGCGGTTTTGCGGATTGCGAACCCCGTCAGGCGTCGGTTCGAGCGGTTGCGTTTCACCGCGTGCTTCAACCTTGACCTTGGCTGCGGCAATTCCGCCTTGTTCGAGGTATGCGGCAACAGCCTGCGCGCGGCGCATGGCCAGCCCGTCATTATAGGCGTTGCTGCCAGCCCTGTCGGTGTGGCCAACTACAGTGATCGTCTGCCAGTTACAGCGGCCCGCATTCTCCACTACAAAGGCCACATTTTCCGCAGCAGTTGCAGGAAGCTCGGCAGAATCAAAGGCGAAGAACAACAGGCCGGTCACTTCACGGTCGCATACCTTGTCAGGCGGCGGCGCTGGCGGCGGAGGTGGAGCTGGCGGTGCAGGCACGCGGTTCATCATCCGCGAGGCGAGCACACATTTGGCAATGCTGGTCTGGTCCTTGGTAGAGCTCTTGAGAAAGCCCAGCGCGATCCCGCATTGCACCTTGGCTTCATTGGCCCACATGAAACGGTTATCGTCGGCCGATACAGCCGCCGGATCGGTGCTGAGCGCCAGACCGGCGTTATAGCGGGTCTGAATCTCCTGCCGCAATTCTGTTATCCCCAGGCCCATCAGGGTCTGGGTGTCATCCTGCGCCATAGCCCCGGTGGACCATGTTGCCGCCAATGCTGCCGCGCAAACGGACAGTCGCTCAAGATTTCTCATACGTATCCCCCAATAATCCTGCTCATCCGCCTCAGGCTGTGGCGGCGAGCGCACTCACATGGTCTTCAGTCATATCCACCGGCATCGGCATGGCAAAAGCATTGGCTGCATCGGCCAGGCCGATATTCAGAATAGTGCTATCGATATGCATTTCCGGCGCTGGTGCGTTGCTTCCCGCTGTTACCGATGCCATTTCGAAGGCACTGGTCCCACCCGCGAAATGATTGACAATCGCATCCACTGCATGGCTGTCTGCCAAATCAGCGAATGCTTCTTGCAGCGGCTGCACATTTTGTGCGCCCTGCACTGCTGCGACCGCTTCGGTTTGCTGTGCTGCGCTGGCGGCGCCCTGGCCCAGCGTCAACAGAGCATCCATCATCTGCGCGCCTTCAGCAGTAGAACCGGACAGGTCGGGCCCTTGACCCTCAGCGCCCATGGTGAAGGCTGCCTGGCCCGCCGTAATGTCCAGCTGCACCTGCGGCGCAACCGGTGCCGAGCTCAGATTGGCGCCAAGGCTATCAAGCGAAACGGTGTCATAGCTTTCATGCCCAATCGACTGGCTGCTGATATCGACCTGTGCAGCGTGCTGCACAGCCAGCAAATCAGCGGAGGACGCCGCCAGTTCCTGTCCGGCCGGCATATCTACCAGATTGAGCGCATTTACTGCCACATGCGGCGAGGTAAATCCGGTCGCCACCAATGCGTTGGAGGCGCCATCGTGCAGTGACACCATCAAGTCTGGCAATACCATCGCGGCGGCCATGGCATTCACGGTCGAGATTTGAGCGCTACGCTGATTGATCGTGGCAATCGCATCTGTCGCAAAGCTGGCGTCTGCAGTCAGGCCGGTCGATCCGTCGGCACGGGTATAACTGCCCGTTCCGTGGACCGAAACATCACCGCCAGCCGCGCCATAAGCGTGACCATCGGTTGTCAGATTGATCGCGGTAATTCCAGCTTCGGCGAGCGAGTGATACTCGCCCGGATCAACCTTGCCGTTGCTATTGGCATCCTGCCACACACCAAACTCGGCATAAGCAGCGTCAGCGGCATTGAATACACCGTCGTGATTGCTGTCATAGGCTAAGGCAAGGCCTTGCAAGTCGGTCGCAGCGCCCTTGGCATCGTCGGTAAAAACAATGTCCAGGCCAGTGGCTGTCTGATGCGCCAGCATCCCGTCACTCGGCGCGGCCCACGCGGTCGCTAGCAGACCCGTGCCAAAATCATGCGTGACTCCGGCATCGAGCCCGAGGAATTCAACCCCATTGCCATTGAGATCAAGCACCAGCGGCGCGATTGGCGTGTACGGAATGAGCCCGTCTGCAACGTGGACCGTGAAATTGGCGGCATTGGTCAGGTCTCCGTCACCATCCGACAGCTGGATACTAAACGGAATTGTGTGGTCAACTGTGGTGGACGCAACCCCGACATTGGTCAGGTTCAACTTCATTGAACCACTGGACTGATATACATCGATCCAGGCAATCAAACTTCCAGCAGGCGCCGTTACGGTATATACGCCCGCATCATTCGCCCCGTCGATTGCATTTGCTCCGATTGTTCCGTCGGTATAATGCGCGACAAACTTGATTGTCTCACCTGCTCCAAAATTGAAGAACGAGAAGGTTGCATAACTCGCATTGACAATCGTCTGGCCTGCCGGCGGGCTATAACCTCCGGCTCCATCATAATCATTCAGCGTACCGAAATCGAAGCGCAGGAATTCCCCTACGTCGAAATTGTTATTGGCAAGGCCCCAGCCCTGCGTCGAACCATTGACATTCGTCGTCTGGGTTAGATCAGGTGACGCCCCTCCAAACCATGCAGTCTGTTCGGCCGCTGTGAACCCTCCATTCGGGCTCCACCCGGTCACGAAGACCAGATTTTGCGCAGTGGCCGTGTCGGTCACTACAACGCTTGCACTTGGTCCGACACCAAACGAGCTGCCGCTGCCAATCGGGACATCGGTGGTGACTCCGTCCAGCGGGGTAAGCAGGTCAAACGTATACTGGCCGGAAGTCCCCGCGCTTGGATCAACAGTGATCGTAAACACTGCTGTGTCACCAGCATTGAAGGTACCACTGCCGTCTGCATCGACATAGGCGGTGAGAACATTGCCATTTTGGACCGTCGTGACAGGCTGCTGCCCGACAGTAATTCCCGTCAGATCCGCCGTGATCGTCATCCCTGCCCCGGCGCCGTCTGCACCGGCAGTAAAATGCAAGGTCCCGATAGCAGGTGTCTGCGTATCATCATTGCTGGCTTGCTGGCTCTGCACCACGCCAAGCGAAGGCACATCGTCAATGATGCTGACATCAATCGACCCTGTTCCGATTATATTGCCGACGCTATCAGTTACCGTGTAGCCAAAGCTTTCCGCGTTGGGGACCGTATCAGTGCCCTGAATCGCCGGACCTGAATATGGCGTATCCAGCACATAGCTGTAAGTGCCGGTATTGGGATCGAGCGTCAGCGTTCCGTATGTGCCATCAGCGGGGCTATCCAACATATAATGCAGTGCACCAACTCCGCCGCTGGCGACAATCGCGCCTGTGGTAAAGCTTTCGCTGTTGCTGGCCGCATTGCTGCCAATTCCGTCCAGACCTGCTTCGTTGACCAGCGCGTTATTGTCCGACACAGAACCATTCACCGCCGTGAGATCGATGGTTAGCGTGGTGGTCGACAGATCGCCGTCTCCATCCTTGATCGTATAGACGAACACATCCTGCGTCGCGCTGGAAATGGTGTTGGCATTGGCCTGATAGACATAGCTGCCATTGGCGCTGAGCGTCAGCGTACCCAATGCGGTCGCGACAACCGTAGTGCCATCGGTCACCGCCGTGGTGGTGTCGCCGCCCGCAGCCCGGACCCCGGTAATGCCGCCGGTTGGCGTCGTAGTGGCCGCACCGTCAGCACCAAATGTGTCAGCGGTCCCGTCAGTCAGCAGATTGCCGGTGGTGGATGCACCTTCAGTGACACTGTTGGTATCTGCCACCGCGTGCGGAACATCATCGACGATCGTGATGTCGAGGCTCTGGGTGTTGGTCGAACCGTCCGTATCGCTCGCCACAACCGCAAAATGATCGGTAAACGATCCATCAGTCGGGCCGCTGTGCAGCAGCGAATTGTCTTGCAATACATAGGTGTAGTTGATCGTCGCTGCCGTGACATCGCCTGTGGCATCGGTAGTGGTCGGCGTGACCCCAGTTATGGTTAACAGACCGTAAACCGGATCCGAAATCGTGACCGGATAAACCGTGCTGCTGCCTGCAGTGAACACAGTCTGCCCGCCAACCGTCAGTGTAGTCAGACCGTCAATCGCAGTAACCGTGAAACTGCCAGTATGGGTCAGTGCAGCTGCATCGGGCGAAGAACCATCGGCCAGATTGCTTTCATACAGGGTCTGCTCCGCGCCGGTGCCGTCCAACCCAGTGATCACGACCGGATCATCCGCACCATTGATGGTCACCGTGACGGTGGTGAAGGACGTATCGCCGTCACCATCTCTGAGCGTGTAAGTGAATGTATCAGTCAGCGACTGCGTGCCATCAAGGCCCTGCACCAGCGGATTGGTATTATCCAGCGTGTAGCTGAAATGGCCATTGGCATCGATGGTGATCGCGCCGTAGGTGCCCGTCACGCTGGAGCCTACGGTTGCGGCGTCAACCGCACCCACGCCGGTGATGCCCTGCGCCACGCCTGCCACCTGAGCGCCATCAGCGCCAGTGGTGTCTGCGCCATTATCGCCATTGGCTTCGGCATCAGTGATGACATTGCCGTCTGCAACCAGCGGACCGTCTTCTGTGACCATTGCTGTATCAGCAACCGCATGCGGGCCGTCATCCTGGAAGATGATATTTCCGCCCAGATCCAGCAATTGCGGCGAGCTGACATGGTCGCCATCGCGATCAGTGATGGTTGCAACACCAGAAATCGAGATCAGACCGGTCGGCAAGGGCAACTGGTCTGAAGCATAATTGCTGGTGTCGCTGACCGTATGGTCCAGCGCAGCATATTGCGAAAGCTTGACCTCACCCGAAGCGCTGATTTCAACAAGGAATACCGCACCTGCCGAGGTCCGTCCGAGGATTGATCCATCAGCGCCTGTGATCAGAACGACATCGAGTCCATGGCTGGTGAGCCCGGTCGGGGTATGTTCAGCGATGTTCAGCACCAGGCTGTAGTTCCAGCTAGTGTTGCCCGCGCCATCGGCACCATAATTCGATGCAGCAACCGAGAAAGCACCGCCAAAATTGGCCGTACTCGTGGCCGTATCAATGGCTCCGCCGCGCGTGTCAGCGTCCTGGGTGATCAGTTGCACAGTATCACCATCAGTGACCGACGCCGTGATTGACGGGCCGTCGTCATAGAAGGTCAACCCGCCAGTCAGATCGACTGTCTTGCTGGCGTGATCTCCGTCACCATCGGTAACCGTTGCGGTCAACGAAATCAGATCCGTGCCGATCAGGCTGGCCGGATCATTGGGGTTGCTGGCGTCACTATGCGCAAGTGCGCGAAGCTGCGTCAGCTCCGCTTGCCCGTTGGCGTCAATCGTCAGAGTGAAGACCACCGTGCCGGTGCCGCCATCGGTAATATAACCCTCGACATTGCCCGACGCATTGACGCGCAGCAGAACATCCTGCCCGGTGGCAACATCATTCAGGCCAGAATCGACGCCATCGCTGGCGATGCTCAACTGATAGGTAACCGGATCGACAGCGGCTGGGCCGTCAGCATTGTAATGCGGGGTGAATAGGCCTGACAAATCAACGATATCGGGCGTGCCAAGCGTGGTTTCATCGACCTGCAAAGTGTTTACCGCTGCATCAATCCCGGTCACAGTCGGCACATCGTCCGACACTGCGACATGCGCTGTGCCCGTCGCTGTGCTGCCATCAATGTCAGTTGCCACCACGCCCACCGACCCAAGGTCATAGGTGTCATCCCCGGCTAGCGGATGTCCTGCAAAATTATCCGACAAAGTGGCGGTAACGGTAGCGGTATCACCCAGCGTTGTCAGCGTCAGCGTAACCACCAGCCCGGATGCGTCCGAACCGGTGATATGCGTATCATCGACCCGCACCCAGTTCAGCGCTGCATCGAGCCCGGATGTATTGCCGAACACGATCGAAGCAATCGAATCGGAACCGGGGGTAAAGGCGATCGTGCCGCTATCCTGCACCGGAGCGCTGGGATCAGAGCCATTCGCGAGGTTCTGGTCATCGACAGTCAGATAGATGGGCGTACCTGCCGTTGGCGGCGCACCATCGGTGATTGAGATTGGCTGGGTGGCATTCGCCTGATCCCCGTCACCATCGGTGAGCGTATAGGTGAAGGACGCATTGACCGGGCCGCCGCTCTGGTCGAGATTGGCGTTGGGGTCGAAAGTCCAGTTACCTCCCGCATCGAAAGTATAGGTGCCGTTGGCAGTGACAACCTGCGTCGTACCCGCTGGCGCAACAGCATAGTCTGCGGTGCCAATATGAACCGATGTCAAGCCGGCACCATCGGCACCCTGCGTATCATTGGCCATCACATTACCCGTCAGGGTGGCGGGCGCGCTGGCATCTTCTGCAATCGACTGTGCAAGATCGTTCACCGCAATCGGAACATCATCGACGACATTTACGGTGATCGTCCCTGACCCGATCAGATTGCCAGCGGTGTCGTGCACTTCATAGCCGAAGTCTTCTGCGCCATTGGCAGACCCCGATACTGTGTTGCGCCCGTCATTGCCGGTCGAATCGGTTACCGGCCGTTCCAGTGTGTAACTATAGGCGCCGGTATTAGGGTCCAGCGTCAGCGTGCCAAACGTGCCACTGGAAGGGTTGGTCAGGCTGTAAACCAGTGTGCCGGTAGCGCCAGTGACAGTTATCTGCCCGGTGGTGAAGAACTCGCCATTGGGCACCAGTTGGCTGCCAATTCCGTCCAGCCCGGATTCGTCGACAATCACATCATTGTCAGATACTTGCCCCGCAACATTGCCGACCGAAATGGTCAATGTCTGAGTCGAGATATCGCCATCCGCATCCTGAATGGTGTAAGTGAAGGTGTCGGTAGTGTCGGCATTGGTCGAATTGGGCTTGGATTCGTAGCTGTAGCTGCCGTCGGAATTCAAAGTCAGGAAGCCGAGCGAAGTTTCGATAGTCGACCCGGGCGTGCCGCCTGCAGCAGTGCTGATATCGCTGCCCGCAGCAACACCAATCACGCCGCCAGCCGGGCTGGTGGCAATCGGCCCATCTGCACCAAAGGCATCGGGCGTGCCATCGGTCAGAACATTGCCGCCGATCGTGCCGCCTTCGGTCACATTATTGGTATCGGCAAACGCAGTCGGCGCATCGTCGTTGAACACTGCGGTAACGACCGACGATGCGGTAGAGCCATCGGAATCGGTGATCGTGAAATCGATAGTGGCCAGTGCATTATTCTCCGCATTCGGCCCGAATGCGTGCATCACCGCTTCCTGCAGGGTGATCGTGTAGGCACCCGTTGATGGATCGGTGATCTGGGCCGTGAACAGCACTGACCCGTCGCGCGCGCCGCCAGTTACCGTTGCGGTCAATGTCGAACCGGCAATACCGTAGGTAACCGTTTCGGAACCGACCAATGCCGTCGCGCCATTAAGCGCCGCACCGAACGTCACGACCACCGGCGTGTCGCCGCCGGGAGTGAAGGGAACCAGGCCCTGGAAAACAGCCTCGCTGGCGGTGTTGAGATCCCCCAGATTGGCATTGATATCGCCGTCACTGCTCAGCGGATTACCGCCCGCTAGCCCATCATCATCGAGCGTGGCGATACCTTCGCCGCCGACCGGCGCGTTGGCATCAGTGATAGTGAACGTGATGGCAGCCGTTGCGGTGTCCCCGTCACCATCGGTCACGGTGAAGGTCGCATCAGCAGTGACCGGGTTGTTGAGCGGATTGTCAGCCGTAAAGCTGTAGGAACCATCCGCCATGACCTTGATCGTGCCATTGCCAATATCAACCGACTGGCTGAAACCGTCCTGACCAAACACCAGGATCGTCCCGTCAATCGCAGTAACCGTTGCGCCGTCAGCACCGGCAACAAAGTCAAGTTGCCCGGCTATGGTCGCGCCTTCAGCTAGCGTTGCGAGCTCCGCACTGGCGGTTGGCGCATCATCGTTAAAGGTAATGTTGAGCGTGGTCGGCGCAGTCGAACCGTCACTGTCGGTAACAGTAAATCCGATTGCGGCCAGTGCATTGGTCGCTTCCTGATTGGGGCCGCCTGTATTGAGCACATTATCGAGCAACGTGACCGTGTAGGCGCCGGTTGCGTGATCAGTGATTTCAACCGTGAACAGCGCGCCGCGCGGACCGGTCGCGGTCAACACATCGCCGACAACGCTATACGTCACTGTCTCAAGGCCAACTGTGACGCTTGACCCATCAAGGCCCGCCGCAAAGCCAACGCTGGCAGGCGTATCGCCGCCTGCGGTGAAGGTCAGTGTGCCTGAGAAGGTTGCGGCATTGTTATCGCCATCCGCGTTGGTATCGGTGATATTGCCGATCGTGCTCGCCGGGTTGCCGCCGGCCAGCCCGTCATCATCCACCACCGCGTCGGCAGTGCCGCCAGTCGGCACATTGGCATCGGTAATGGTGAAGGTAATCGCGGCGGTTGCTGTATCACCGTCTCCATCGGTTACTGTGAATGTGGCATCGGCTGTGGCCGGATTGTTCAGCGGATTGTCAGCCGTGAAGCTGTAGGAACCATCCGCCATGACCTTGATCGTGCCATTGCCAATATCAATCGACTGGCTGAAACCGTCCTGACCAAACACCAGCGCGGTCCCGTCAATCGCAGTAACTGTCGCGCCATCGGCGCCGGGAACAAAGTCGAGCTGCCCGGTGGTGGTGGCGCCTTCAGCCAGCGTGGCCACTTCCGCACTGGCAGTCGGCACGTCGTCATTGAAGGTGATCGTCAGCGTGCCATTGGTGTTGATGTCACCATCGCTATCAGCCGCTTGATAGTGCAGCACCACGTCGTTGGCGCTCAGTTCACCATTGCCCGGCGTATGCAGGACATTATCAACCTGCGTAAGGACAAAAGTGCCATCCGGCGCCAATGACACAGTGAACAAAACCCCGCGCGGGCCCGTAGCGGTGAGCGTATCGCTGGCTGCATTCCAGCTATAGGCAACCGTCTCAGTGCCGACAGTTCCGGTGGTGCCATCCAGATTGGCGAAACTGACCGCGCCTGTGTCATTACCAAAATCGACCGAAATCTGGCCGCTGTAGGTCGCTTCGCTGGAAGTCAGCGGGTTATCGCCGACATTGGCATCAATATCATTTGACGCCGAAGCCGGATTGCCGCCCGCCAGACCATCATCATCAGACAGTGCGGTGGCATTGGTGACATGCGGCGTGGAATCCGCCAGCAAGGAAATGGTTACCGTTGCGGTGGATGTATCCCCATCGCCATCGGTGATGGTGTAATCAAAAGTGACATTGCCTTCTTCGCCAGGTCCGGGCGTATAGGTGAAAGTCCCATCACCATTATAGACCAGCGATCCGGTGCCGCTCAGCGAGCCATCAACAGCAGCGATGGCGTTAAGCTGGACAGAATCCGCCCCTTGAATATCGTTGGCAAAGGCATCGACAGTAACAGGCGCATTTTCAGCTGTTTGCGTAACGAAATCATTGACCGCATGGGGAACATCATCAACGATGCTTATGGTAAAGGACCCACTGTCTGTATCGCCATCGACATCGGTTACAGTGACATCGAAGGTAACCTTGGTGTTATCGCCTGCAGTGTTGTCACCCAGTGTGAACGTATAATCGATAACGCCCGTCACAGGATCATAACTGGTGATCGTCAGCGCGCCTTCTGGCGTGGTGATAACCTGACCTGCACCAGTAATATCCGTCCCATTGATGGTCACAGTCGGGGGGCCATCGGGCGCAGAAAAAGTGATCGTGCCGCTGGTCGATTCCGTGGGCGCCGGCGCATCGGTCCCGGGCGCTTCACCGGTACGGGCAGGCAGGCCCGATTCGTCCACAATCGTGCCGGGATCGCCCAATGCAGGAACCGAAATCACTGTGGCCGGGCTGTCTGCTATGGTGATCGTCAGAGATGCGCTGGAAGTGCTGCCATCGCCATCTGTCAGCGTATAATTGAACGTATCGGTAACGCCGCCAGGCGTGCCAGGATTGCGGACATAAGTGTAGTCACCCTGCGCATCGATTGTAAGCGAACCGTAAAGGCCTGCAATCGTGGTCGCACCGCTCAGGGTGGCAGAGGTTCCATCGGAATTTGCGATCGAAGTGACCGAGGCGCCATCTGCGCCCTGCTGGTCTGCCCCCGCCGCGCCGGAAGTGGTCCCGTCGCCGGTCATGACATTGCCCGATTCCGGGCCATAAGTCCCCGCAGCCACCAGATCGGTGTCGTTAGCGGCAATCGGTGCATCGTCGAGTACGTTGATCACCAGCGTGGCGCTCGCCTGGTCACCATTAGTGTCGATCACTGTCACGCCGAAAAACCCGTCCTGCGTGGCGTTCAGCAAATTATCGGTCAGCGTATAGCTGAAACCAATTGCCCCTTCGGCAATACTCGTGATGGTAAGAACACCATCGGGCGAAACAAAAGTCTGCCCGACCTGGGTGATAGCGACACCATTGATTAAGACCGCCGATGTACCATCGGGCGCGGTGTAGCTGATAATGCCGGACGTGGTTTCGGAATTGGACGCCGCGTCCGTACCCTGCGGCTCACTGCCACGGGCCGGCAGCCCGGCTTCATCAACCTGCGCCACCGCGTTGGTTGCGCCAACCGGATTGTCCGGTGTGATTACGATCACCGTAGGCTTGGTATCTGTCGCCGGGATGATTTCGCGCGGCTGCGGCTGATCAAACGAAAGCTCGGTATATGGCAGCAAATTGCCCAAGCCGTAAGCGGGCTGAATGTTGCCTTCAGGTGCAGCGAAATTGCCGCCCGAGCTTTGCAGGAACGGGCTTGCAGCAGGGACAGGTTCGTTGCCGATCAGCAGCGCAGCAAGGTTGAGCGGGGGCACAGTAACGCCGTCAACCACGAGTTCGGGTACAATAATCGCACCCTCAGGAATTACATATCGTATACCGTCTGCCACAATCACCAGATCGCGGCCATCAGCAACGATATTGTCGAACGACACGCCCTGAGGCAGTGTTACGACATCATTTGCATCAGGCTGAAGAACGATGGTTTGCGTGACGGCCTTTGCAGCCGCCGCTTCGGTGTGATCCGAACCGTGCGTGTCGTTACTTTTACCTGATTTCCCGTCCTGAAAGTCCATGTTCCCTCGTGCAATCCGCGGTTGATCCGCGACAATACTGAGGGCGCAAGACGGGGCGCAGATATCAAGCCGAATTGCCACAAGGCAATTCAACGTCCCATCATGCGCCCGAAAAATGGGAATGCTTGTTACGAACCCACGCCGCTCTGGCGAATCGACTCGTCACTCCACTTATCCACAGAGGAGAACAGTTTGCCCGAAAAGTTGCAAGAGCATTTACCGTTTCTGTTAAGCATGATCTGGCACAGTTGCTGTTTTGGCACGAATAAGCACTTGCCAGTTTGGCCTGTAACGCTCTGATTTTATGTTATACTATAAATGGTCTGGCAGATCATAACGCCGATGCCGAGATCTGCTGTGCGCCTCAGGAAAATGCTGTGTTAACCCATTTTCTAAGGCGGCAGACCTAACCTTGCGGACCTTACTTCAACCTGTCGGAAAGGTGCTTTGCGCCCTATGGCAACAAGCCAGCCAGCTGGCCGCCCATCGCACCCGCAAATCCGACAAAAATGGCTACCCCATAAGGGAGCATTGCGCGGTTCTTTTCATCACGCGGGCCAGCAAGCCGCCCCTTAATCCTGACATAAACCATCAGTGTCAGCAGCAAGCCAACGCCGCCGATCGAAGTCCAGCCAAGCATGGCCAGAGCTCTCGACAGCGGCACACCCAGGGCTGCTGCGGCATAAAATTTGGCATCGCCGCCGCCGATCATGCCCCAACGAAACAGCAGCATGCCAACAACCAGTGCGAAGGCACTGTGGCCAAGGGAACCAAGGACGGTATTAAGATCATAACTGATGACTGAACTGATGAACGCGGCTGCGCCCAAAGCAAGGCAGAGCCAATTCGAAATCCGCCGCGTTCTAACATCCTGAATGGCCCCGGCAAGAGCAATTACCATTGCCAATACAAGCATCAATTGGCCGATCATTTGGTCAGATCAATACGCACCGGATAGGCCGGACGAATAGATTTGCTATGCCCCGTCAGCGGAACCCGCACTGGATATTGTGCTTCCACCGCGGCCGCTAGCGTGTCCGCCCTGTCAGAATTATCCCTGGCCTTGGCGGACCGATATTCGACCTTCATAGTGGGCGCGGCACCTTCCTGCGACCCGCTATTGATATGGATTTCACCGCGCGAAACGCGGGTTAGCCGGGCTTCTGGTGTAGTCTGAATGGACACATGATCAGCCACTGCCAGCACCGCTGGTTTAACCACCTCAACCAGCTTGGGTTGCGCCGCTGCAAGCGCCAATTCTGCTGGCTGATCTTCAGGGGCCGGACTCTGTTCCTGCTGCGCAAAGTAGACGTTATTTTGTAGCCGGGCGAGATTGGCGGCAAATTTTGGATTGCCTGGTTCCAGCATCGCAGCGGTACGGAAAAAGCGATTGGCAAGGTCAGGCCGCCCAAGCTTGGCATAAGCCACCCCTAGCCCATTATTGGCGTCGGCCTGCGTGGTAGGATCAAGCGCAGCAATCCGGAAGGATGCAACCGCCGCCGAAATCTGGCCACTGCGCAATTGCGCGCGGCCATCGGCTAGAACAGCGGCACTGAATTCAGGTCCATCCTGCACCTTTGGGGCGATCCGGGCCGACCGCGCCTTGCCAAAGCCGAGCTGGGCAAACGGAAAGGATTGGCAACCTGCCAATAGCGAAGACGCCGCCACAACAGCGATCATTTTGCCGGAATTTTTCATTACTATCCTCCTCCACCCAGTGCGGGAATGAGCTGTCGTACGACCCGAATCATACCGGGCATGAGCAGCACGCCGATCATCGTTGGCAACATGCAGACGACGAGCGGTATTGAAATCAGAACGGGCAGCCGATGCGCTTTTTCTTCCGCGCGCATCCGCCGCTTTTCGCGCATCTCAGACGCGTAAACCCTTAGCGTATCGGAAATGCTGGTTCCCAACTTGTCCGACTGGATCAACAAGGTCGCAAAGCTGCGGATTTCATCGACCCCACTCGATTCGCCCAGCTTGCGTAGTGCAGCATCGCGCTGCGAACCAGCGCGCAGTTGCAAGGTCGTGACCGACAGCAATTGCGCGACGAGCGGGTGCGATTCGACCATTTCCCGGCCTACCCGGTCCATCGCCGCTTCCAGCCCCAAACCTGCTTCGACACAAACCAGAATGAGATCAAGGCAGTCTGGAAATCCATTGGTAATTTCTTCGCGTCGCCGATCCGCCTTGGCGGTCACGTAAAGATTGGGCAGATACATTCCGAGCACTGCCAGCGCGGTGGGGTAGATATAGAGCTGCTTGAAGGTCAGCTGATCACCGCCAAGCGAAGTCAGGGACAAATACAACGCCGGCAAAGCCAGGATCATCAGCAGGCGTGCCAGAGTGAAAAGACGCGGTGCGGCAGAGGAGGTGTAACCCGCCGCGCGCAGCTTGTCTCTGAGCGCATCGGCATTGGTATCGGCTAGGCTAAGACCCGCAGCTTCTACTCTATCAGCCAGACGTGACCAGGCTGTATCGCGCCGCTCTTCCAGCCGGGGCCGCCCTTGCTGAGCAGTCGGTCCCGTGATCGACTGCAACTGCGCTTTCAAGACAGCCCGCCGGGAAACACGCGAAGCCAGAAAGCCAGCGACAAGAACCACCAGCCCAAAAAGCAGGAGCAGAAAAATGATCCGTGCAAACGCATTGGTGGAGATAAATTCAATCATGTCAGACCTTCAAATCCACCATTCGGCGAATCGCATAGACCCCCACCAGATACCAAAAGATCATTAGCGGGAACCCGATGAAGAAGATTGGATCACGCGCCACCCCAAGGTAAAACTGCGGGTTCATCGCAAACAGGGAGACGAAGGTAAAAATCGGCAATGCTGTGAGCAGCCAGCCCGTCATGCGGCCTTCTGAACTCAGCGCACGGACCTGCAAATATAGCGTTGCCCGCTCGCGGATCACCTTCGACAGATTGGACAGGACTTCGGCAAGATTACCCCCCGTTTCGTTCTGAACAGAGAGCGAAACCACGAACATCCGAATATCATCGAGGTCCCAGCGGGCGGCCATTTCATGCAAGGCATCCGTTAAATCAGCGCCATAGGCCACCTCGTCCGACACCAGCCCATATTCCGAACCGATCGGGTCTTCCATTTCCTGCGTCAGCAATTCAATGGCCGATGACACAGGGTGGCCAGAGCGCAATGCGCGGACGAAAATATCTAGCGAGACTGGGAACTGGGTTTGCATTTTCTTGCGGCGGCGCTGCGCCACAAAGGAAATTGCCAGGACTGGCAGGCCAATTGCAGCTGCCGCGCTGACTGCCAGAATCAGCTGGATAACTCCAATGCCGAGCGGGATGTTTGCGCTCCAAACTGCCACAGCAATAATCAGCGAAAGGACAGCAAACAGCAGCCCCATCCCGATAATCACCTGATCAGCAGTAAAAGGTACAGCGGACATCAGCAGATTTTGCCGAAAGCGCAGATAAGCCCGTCCGAACATGGTCGATGGTACCTGATCAAAATCAGGCTGGTTCTTGCGCAAATAGGCTACAATATCCTCGCGGTCGGTGCCAGTGGCGATCATGCTCATCCGTTTGTTGATGGCATTAAAGACTGACCGGCGCTCGGCGGTAAAGCGCAGGATGAGCTGGAACAGAAGAAAGACCGACGCAAACGCGCTGATCAGTGCCAGGACTCTGATAAACTCGGCGCCAAACATCAGCTTTGTCCAAGCTTCAGTGATGGACGAAATAGTTCAGCGGGCAGGCTGATCCCGTGATCCGCCGCTTCCTGCAGGAACTTGGGTCGAATTCCGGTTGCTTCAAAATGGCCAAGCACAGCGCCGTCTTCACCGCGGCCGGTCATCTTGAAGCGGAAGATTTCCTGCATCGTAATGGTTGGTCCTTCCATGCCGATCAGTTCAGACAGGCTAAGCAAACGCCGGCGCCCATCAGCCTGGCGGCCAATCTGCACGACAATGTTGATTGCAGAAGCAATCTGCGCGCGCGCCGATGAAGGAGAAATCTCAATCCCGCTCATGCCAATCATCTGTTCCACGCGGGATAAGGCATCGCGCGCGGTATTGGCATGAACGGTCGTCATCGAGCCATCGTGCCCAGTGTTCATCGCCTGCAGCATGTCAAACGCTTCACCGGCGCGCACTTCGCCCACGATAATCCGGTCTGGCCGCATACGCAGCGCGTTCTTGACCAGGTCACGCTGCGTGACTTCACCCTTGCCTTCAATATTGGCCGGGCGCGTTTCCAGCCGCGCAACGTGCTCCTGCTGTAACTGAAGTTCAGCCGAATCTTCAATCGTCACAATCCGCTCACGTCCATCGATAAAGGATGACAGCGCGTTGAGGAGCGTAGTCTTGCCGGAACCGGTACCGCCCGAGATGAGCACATTGCGGCGCGACTTCACGATGCCGGAGAGGATTTCGGATACTTCCTGCGGGATACTGCCAAATTCGATCAGCTTTTGCATGCTGATCGGCTTCTTGGCGAATTTACGGATCGATAGCAGCGAACCGTCAATTGCCAGCGGCGCGACAATGGCATTAACGCGTGAGCCGTCAGCCAGACGCGCATCCACAAAAGGAGAGGATTCGTCGACCCGGCGGCCTACTGCACTGACAATCTTCTGAATGATCCGGAGCAGATGGCGCTCATCCTGAAACCGGGTCGGTGCCCGTTCCAACAGGCCGTGGCGTTCCACAAACACGGTCTTGAAGCCATTGACCAGAATATCAGTGATGGACTCGTCGGCCAGCAGCGGCTCGAGCGGGCCAAGGCCGAGCAGTTCGTCGAGCACCTCGCCAACCAGATTTTCCCGCTCGCGAGTATTGAGCGCAGCGTCTTCCTCCACCAGCAGGCCCAGAATAATATCGCCCACCTCTTCCTTGATCTGCTCACGCGAGAGCTTTTCCAACAGGCCAAGATTGATCCGGTCGAGCAGTTTGCGGTGGATCGCTGTCTTCAGCGCCAGATAGCGGTCAACATCGCCGCCGCTATTACTGGCGAAGCTTTCCGGCACATCATCGTCCAGCGCAGCCGCGTCAAACTTCTTGGGCAGTTGCCACTTCATCAATCATGCTCCACGATAAGTCGGTCGCGCAGCGACTTGGTCAGGCTCGCGATATCAGCCACATAGGCGCACTTTGGTTTGGTCTGGCTGAGCAGCAAGCCCTGCGTCTGAGCATCTGCCAGCGCCTGCCCTTCGTTACGCAAACCGCACAGCACATCATGATTGAGCGTAGCTGCCACGTCCGAAAGGCTGATTGACCCGAACATGCGCTTTTCCAGCCGGTTCACGACGATGGAAACGATCCGGTTGTCGACCCCGACCGATTTGAACAGGTCGAGCCGCCGCCGTGCCTGACGCAGGCTGGAAAGTGATTGTTCTACCAGCATCACTATGCTGTCAGCATCGAGCATGATGGACAGGCTCCAGCTGCTCCAGTCGGTCGGCATGTCGAGCAGTACATAATCAAATTCGCGGCGCGCCAAGCTGATGATCGATTGCAGCCGGGCTGTGTCAATCGATTCAAGCGGAATAATGTCCGTCGGCGGTGCAACCACCCACACACCGGCATCGCTATGCGCAGCAACTGTCCGCAGGAACGATCCATCAAGGCGTTCCTGCGCCTCCAGCAGATCGCCCAACGTCCGGCGCGGCGACAGGCCAAGAACTTCGGACACAGTGCCAAACTGAATGTCGAGATCGATAATGCAAACCCCGCGCGTGGATTCGGGGCTCCGCGCCAATTGATCTGCCACATGCGTGATCATGCTGGTCGCGCCTGATCCGCCAAGCGACCGTGCAACTGCGACCAGCGGTGCCAGGCTGCTGGAACTGGTCGACCTGGCGTTGACTTCAAGGATGGCCACTGCGGCTTGCAGCAATTCTTCCGGGTCCAGCGGCAGAGCAACCACGTCCGCCACCCCTTCACGCACCAGCGTGCGGACCAGCTTGATATCAGTGCTGTCGAGCGCGGCAATCTGCGGAATGGCGGGGTAACGGTCACGCGCCCACTGGATCCGCCGCATAGAGGCCGGAATTGCCGGATCTACCTGCATGACCAGAATTTGCGTGCCTGTCAGCATCTCGTCCGTCAGGCTGGCGTCAATTGCCAGCGGGACCAGGCTGACGCCGCCCATCCATGTGCCATTGTCAAAGGAGGTCAAATGCTCCAGCTGGCTCTCAGTCGCGACGATGGTAAGCGAGGCGGGAAGAGGCAAGAAGCGCTCCTTTTCAATATTCGAGTTGTGGTCTTGCTGTCCCATGATCAGTTCGACACCGTTCCCTGACCATCTTCCATGGTCAGCGAGTAGCTGGCAGCGGGCAAGCTAATGGCTCCGCCAAAGGGGGTAGCAAGAATTGGGGCCATAGTCAGACCCTTCAGACTTACATTGACAACGGGAGCCACGTCAGGACCGTTTGGATCGCCGGAAAATCCCAGACCCGACCACTCATAATTGATGACTACATTTTGTTCCATTATCGATCCCAGGGACATTTGCATCCGGGCAACGATCCGCCTGAATGCGGCGGCATCGGCAGTAGTGCCGAAACTGCAGGGAGCACTCGCCGGGCATGAGCAGGTCACGGTCGTGCCATCTGAGCCGCACGCAATGCTCTGAAACGAAGTTTTGGGAACGATTGCTCCCTGCGTAATACCGCCGCTTATGGCAAAGCTGTAATTCGCCAGATCACTGGCAACCATGTCCGTTGCAACTGCAAATCGCGCACCTTTTTGGGTCGCTTTTTCGGCCTCGTTTACGTTCCACATATAGCGGCCGGTATCGATGATGCCGAAGAAGAACAGCATCGCCAAAGGCAAGATCATGGCAAATTCAGCAGCCGAACCTGCCTCTGTTCTGCTTAAAAAGGCGCGCCACTGAGTCATAGACCCATCACCGCCGCTTGAGCTTTGGCCGTTATGTGCAAGCCGCTGGTCGGAAACCCGATTGCCCCGAAAAGGGATGGATAGGCAACAT
>JAHEAW010000046.1 GCA_024642545.1 Erythrobacteraceae bacterium | reverse complement strand
TCGTATCCGGCGAGACGAATCGGGCAATGTGCTGGTCGATGTACCTGGCATGCCCAGTCAAATTGATACATCGCGCCCAGATGGAAGAGCCGCCCCTGCTACGACTTTCACTCTGAGCCCGGCACAAACCTGGCTTGATCAGTGGCGCCAGCTGACGGATATTGCGCTGGGCCGCTATTTCTTGCTGCTAGCCTGGGCGTCGCTCTACCTGGCCCTTCTGGCGGGGGCGCAAGCTCGTGCTGCTGAACGGCGCGAAGGTGAATTTCGCCGGGCAGCCAAGGCATCGGAACTGCGCAGCCTGCGCTATCAGGTCAACCCCCACTTCCTGTTCAACAGCCTCAATTCACTCTCTGCAATGGTGATGACCGGCAAGGCAGAACGCGCTGAAGAGATGATCCAGACGATTTCCAACTTCTATCGCCATTCGCTGGCAGATGAGCCAACGTCTGATGTCGCGCTGGCCGATGAATTTGAGTTGCAACGCCAATACCTTGAAATCGAAGCGGTCCGTTTTCCAGACCGGTTGCGCAGTGTCTTCGATCTGCCAGATGCCCTCACCGGAGCTTATGTCCCGGGCATGATCCTGCAGCCGCTGGTCGAAAATTCGGTTAAATACGCTGTCGCTCCGTTCAAGCGCCCGGTGACAATTACTTTGGCAGCGCGCGAAGAATATGGCCGCCTGGTGATTGCTGTTGCCGACGATGGACCGGGCGCCAATGCGCAGGGCGCGCATGGCTTTGGGATTGGCCTTGCCAATGTTCGGGACCGGCTGGCGGCGCGTTTTGGCCATGACGCCAGTGTCACCACAAAATCCACCGGGAATGGTTTTTTGACTGAACTGAGGTTACCTTTGAACCTCCATGACAGGGGCGACCATGGCTGAAGAAAGTGCTTCTGCTCCGCTCCGGACCTTGATTGTCGATGACGAACCTTTGGCGGTCGAGCGGATGCAGGTCATTTGCGCAAAGCTGCCGGATCTGGCGGTGGTGGGCACAGCCAGCGATGGTGCCGCCGCCTTAAGGCTGGTTGACGCGCTTGCGCCTGACCTGATCCTGCTGGACATGACCATGCCGGAGGTTGACGGCCTATCCGTGGCTCGCAAACTTGCGCGCCAGGATACTTCCCCCGCAGTGATTTTTGTGACCGCGCACGATCATTTTGCAGTCGAGGCCTTTGATCTTGATGCGGTTGATTACGTGCTCAAACCGGTTGCGCCAGAGCGGCTCGGCCGGGCCATTGAACGGGCGCTCGCGCGGCGGATTGACGCGCCGCCGGGCGCGGTTGAAGAAAGTGCCTGGCTGACCGAACTGTGGGTACCGCACCGCTCCGAACTGCTGCGTATCGAAATTTCCCAGGTGAGCCGGATCGATGCCGAGCGCGATTATGTGCGCTTGCATGTCGCTGCGCCGCCGGAGCCGAGCCGCACCTATCTATTGCTCCAGACAATTGCGGGGCTCGAACAGCGACTTGACCCAGAGGAATTTATTCGGATCCACCGCTCCACCATATTGCGCCGCGACCATATTCGCGGGCTGCGCCACGATGGGCTGGGTGTCTGGTCGGTCGAAATTGATGATGGTGAGGCGCTGCGCATTGGCCGGACATACCTGCCCAAGGTCAAGGCAATGGCGGGCCGCTGAAGCAACTATTCCAGGGTTGGAAAGAAGTGACCCAGGCCGGGGGACTGGTCCGGCCTGGGTCGCGGCAACTGCTGGGTGTTCAGCCGCCGAGTTGTTGATCGCTGACGATGGCTGCCAGTTGTTCGTGGGCAGCAGCCTTTGCCTGCTTGTAACACATCAAGCTGGCGGGATTACGGATCCGGGAACCTGTCTCTACCCGGTCAACTTGGCAAAATGCCTTGGCAGCCTTGTCGATGCGCCGCTTTAGTATCTTCTGACCCTGTGCAGTTTCCAGATTGAGATCGGAATATTCGACCACCATCGTCCGTTCCTGCGTTTGGGCAGCAACCGCAGGCGCTACGCCGATAGCGGCAAGAGACAGGCCAGCTGCACTGGCAGCAATAACTGCATGCTTCATGATATATCCTCCACTTGCGGGCTGTCCCGGGGGGTGGGACGCGCTTCGCAATATTGGAAATAGGCGCTCTAATGCGGCAGATCAGCAAGGCTTCGATAATCACCATCCGCTTGTCGATGACGGTTGTAGTCACCAGATAGAAGTAATGTTTTGGCGGACAAACGGTATTTGGATATCGACCAGCGCAGGTGCATGATCGGAACCATGACGATCTTAGTCATCTTTTGTCTGGGAATTGCCAATTTCGCTTTACACCGAGCCGTGCTGGAGAGCAGCCATCCGGCCTTTGGCCGCCTGCCCCGCGCGAAACGGGTACGGGGCGGACGAATCACCCTGGCGACCGAATTTCTGGTGTTGGTTGCCGCCATGATGCTGGCAGCTAATGGCTGGGGCACCGTGGGCTGGATCTACGGGCTCTACTTCCTGCTAAACTTGCTGGCGGCATGGCTGATCCTGACCGGCCGCGTATAGGCGTCGATTTGCTCAGGCTGATCTGCTAGCCAGCGCTTATGGCATCCCCTCGCAAGCTCCTGTTCCATATCAGCGATATCCATTTTGGTCTGGAAGACCAGCGCGCGCTGGACTGGGCGGCGTCTGAAATTGCCCGCAGCCAGCCGGATGCGGTGATCATCACCGGCGATTTGACAATGCGTGCACGCCACCGGGAATTTGCAGCGGCCACTGCATGGATTCGCGCGCTGGATATTCCAGTAACGGTCGAAGTGGGCAATCACGATATGCCCTATTTCAATCTGATCGAGCGGTTCGTTAATCCTTACAAGCGCTTTGCGGGCATGGCCGAACTGGTCGAACTCGAAATTGACTTGCCCGGGATCGCAATCGTTCCGCTGACCACTGCAGTACCCGCGCAGCCGCGCCTCAACTGGTCGAAGGGTTGGGTCAGCGATGCAGCACTGGCCAAATGCCTGGCCGCAATTGATGCGCTCCCTCCAGGGACGCAGGCGCTGGTGGCGTGCCATCATCCACTCAGGGAAGTAGGCACGCAGGGGACTGCGCTGACCCGTAATGGCCAGAAGGCCCTGGCTGAACTCGCCCGGCGGCCAGTAGCCGCTGTGCTGAGCGGTCATGTTCATGATGCGTTCGACCTTTGCGAGCAAACCGAGAATGGCCCGGTGCGGATGATCGGTGCAGGCACTTTGTCGCAGCGAACCCGGTCGACCCCGCCTAGCTTCAACGAACTGGTATGGAATGGAGAGCGGCTGGCGGTAACAGTCCGCAATCTGGCGCATAAGGCCACGGCTGAAATGCTGGTGGACGAAGTTCCAGAAGATGCGCAGCCGCCGCATTCCTGACGCGCAAGATCAAAACAAAAGGGCGGCCCGTTGCCGGACCGCCCCTGCGTTTGGCATGGTATCTGAAATCTTAGCGTTTGGAGAACTGGAAGCTGCGGCGCGCCTTGGCCTTGCCGTACTTCTTGCGTTCCACCACGCGGCTATCACGGGTCAGGAAGCCGGCGAGCTTCATGGTTGAGCGCAGCTGCGGTTCGAACTTGGCGAGCGCTTGCGCAATGCCATGTTTCACCGCGCCGGCCTGGCCCGAAAGTCCACCGCCCTTGACGGTGCAAACCACATCATACTGTTCCACCCGGTCAGAGATGGCGAACGGCTGGTTTATCACCAGACGCAGCGTCGGACGGGCGAAGTAGGTTTCCTGATCACGGCCGTTGACAGTGATCGTGCCCTTGCCAGGCTTGATCCATACGCGCGCCTTGGCATCCTTGCGGCGGCCCGTGGCATAAGCGCGGCCCTGCGCATCAATTTCCTGTTCGCGCAGCGGCGTGGACGGCACAGTGGCCTTAGCGATGGCTTCTGCATCCGCATTGGGAGCATCACCGGCGATGTCTTTCAGATCAGCGAGATCGGAGACGGTGTTGTTTTCATCAGCCATTATGCGGCAGCCTTGTTCTTGCGGTTCATCGAAGCAACGTCGAGCACCGTGGGCTGCTGCCCATCGTGCGGATGCTCGGTACCATTATAAAGGTGGAGCGCCTTCATCTGTGCGCGTCCAAGCGGCCCGCGCGGGATCATGCGCTGCACAGCCTTTTCCATCACCCGCTCGGGGAAACGGCCCTCCAGCACTTTGGCTGGCGTGGTTTCCTTGATCCCACCGGGGTGGCCGGTGTGCTTGTAATACGTCTTGCCGGTCATCTTGCCGCCAGTGAACTTCACCTTGTCGGCATTGATGATGATGACATGATCACCGCAATCGACATGCGGGGTGAAGCTGGGCTTGTGCTTGCCGCGCAGCAGATTGGCGACAATCGTGGCGAGGCGGCCAACGACCAGACCTTCGGCATCGATCAGATGCCACTGTTTTTCGACCTCGGCCGGCTTGATTGACCGAGTGCTCTTGGTGAGCGCCTTCATGGCTGTGATTCCATTTCTAAAAATTGACTGACCTTGTCGCAGCGTTACCCACTGCGCGTCCGCGAATCCCCGATAGAAAAGCCGCGAAGAGCGCGCGATCTGTTCGTTCAGAGCCTGAAAGTCAAGCAATTCCGGTACTTTTGAAGAAGGTAAAATAATACCGCCAAGGTTGAGGCGAACTTAGATCATTCGCGCTCACATCACGCTGGGGCCATTTGCCAGATTTCTTCGGAGGTTCGATGCGAGCTGCCAATAGTCGTGATAATTTTGCGTTCTGCGCGTTGCATCAGGCCGCCGCTCTCGCTTAATTTGGCACGATATTGGACAGAAAGCGTCCCTTCACTTCCCCCTGGCAGCGGCAATGTGCGGCTTTCCTGCCAGCTCCTCTGCCGCGGGCAAAAGAGATCGGCGGGAAGGGCGGTTAGCATTGCGCCTGAGGCTTCTTGCAACGAAGTGAGAAACGCGCGCGCATTTTGCGCCGGATCGCTGCCCAGACGCGCGTGTGCAATCTTCTGCAAGGCAAGGTCTACTGCGTGTTCGACCTGCCGCTGATCTGCCGGACCCCGGTCCAGAATGATCATTCCCTGCGGATCGAGTCGCAATGGAAACAAGCCCATTTCCTGCCTGCTCCGCTCAATTTCGGCCAGAAAGGACAGCGCTGGCGGGGCCTCTACTTCGACCGACGCTTGTTTGCCCGCTACCTCATAGCCGGCACCAATACGTTTAAAAGCGATGTTCCATCCTCGCCGGATATTGATCTGCGCGCCATCCGCCAGCCCGCGGATAATCTGGCGAGACAGGCGCATCTCACCAACGGGAGCCTCAAACGAAGAACTACCGCCTGCCAATACCTGTTGCGGCCAGAACGCGGCCATGAGAGGAATGAGGCTGAGCCCGGCAAAATGATTCAACGCCTGCCTGCGGCCATGCACGCTGGGCGGTCTGGCACTCATGCCCGCCGGCCCAAGACATGGGCGCACCAGGTAACCGTAACGACCAGTAATGCACCGACCAATTGATGCGCAGCCGCCAGCCACAATTGCACTCCGCTCATCACCGTGGCGATACCGAGCAGGATCTGCACGCCGACGGTGCTGTGTACCGCGATTGACGGGCGCCGGTCAAACGCCCGCACTTTGCGCGCCATAATCAGCAGCGCGGCGAGCACAACCCAAGCCCACCAGCGATGAATAAAGTGGACCAGAAAAGGGTCATGTGTGGCGGCGTAGAGCAGCCCGCGCGAATCATTGAATTCCGGGACCAGTCGGCCCTGCATCAGCGGCCAGGTGTTCGATGCCAACCCGGCGTTGAGCCCTGCAACCCATGCCCCAAGCATTAGCTGGATAAAGAGAATGGCGCCTGTGATCCCGGCTATGCGGGTAAGCCGTGCGGGCCGCGCTCCGCCAAGAATGCCTAGCCGCCGCAGATCAAGCGCGGTCCACACCAGCCCGGCCAAGGTGAAAAGCGCAGTCAGCAAATGGATCGACAGCCAGAAATGGCTGACATCTGTTACCTTGCTCGACAGGCCGGATCGGACCATGAACCATCCGAAGGTTCCTTGCAGCCCCCCCAGCGCCAACAGCGCCAGCAGCCGCGGCTTATAGCCTTGCGGGATCATTCCCTTGATCCAGAAGAAGGCCAGCGGAAAAGCAAAGGCCATACCAATCAGCCGCCCCAGAAGGCGGTGCGACCATTCCCAGAAATAGATGAATTTATAGTCCGAAAGGGTCATCCCGGCCGGACCATTGATCTGCGTATATTCGCCAATCTTCTGATAGGCTGAAAATTCTGCATGCCACTGGGCATCGCTCAGCGGTGGGAGCGCACCTGTGATCGGCTTCCATTCGGTAATCGAAAGGCCCGATTCGGTCAGGCGGGTGATGCCGCCTACCACGACCATGGCTATGACCAGTCCGGCAACTGCCCACAGCCATCTTGCCAGGGCAAGCGGGCGTGCTGTGGGTTCAGACCTTGCGGCGGGATCTTCTTTGGCAAACGCTGCGACCATGAGCCCTCTACTGCGATGGGTCCTGCAAAAGCGCAAGACTCTTCCGCCAAACTCCAGTGCTGCTGGATAGGTCCCACCCAAAAGAGGGCCTTGCTAAATGATATACTATCACATACATCGACGCCAAACATGAACAAGGCAATTCTCTCGATTCGTACCCGGCTGGACCGAGCAGGCATGCTACTTTCCGGATTATGTGCTGTACATTGTGTCGCCAGCCTGGTGCTGGTTTCAGTGCTTGGAATAGGGGGCGGTATTTTGCTCAACCCGGAAATCCATCGGGCCGGGCTGGTCCTTGCCACGCTGATTGCTGCGGTTGCGATTGGCTGGGGCGCACTCAGGCATCGGCGCGCTGCCCCTTTTTTGGTCGCAATGATGGGACTTACCTTTATGGGCGGCGGACTGGCCGTACCCCACGGCACCGAAGAAGCTGTGCTGACCATCATTGGCGTTGCTTTGCTGTCGCTTGGCCACATACTGAACTTGCGCCACACGCATGGACCGCTATCTGGCGGGGTATGACTGCCCCGATCACGATCACCATCAACGGTGAAATTCGCCAGACCCAGGCCTCTACAGTCGCCTCGCTTGCGCGCGAGCTTGCGTTGGACCCGGCAAAAATTGCCGTCGAACACAATGGCACCATTGCCCCGCGCTCCACGTTGGAGACCGCCGCGCTGGCCAGCGGCGATGTCCTTGAAATCGTCCATTTCGTTGGCGGCGGCGATCATCATTCAGATGATAGCTGGAGCGTTGCCGGGCGCCGCTTCACCTCGCGTCTGATTGTCGGGACCGGTAAATATAAAGACTTCGCGCAGAATGCTGCTGCGCTGGAGGCGAGCGGGGCGGAAATTGTAACCGTCGCGGTTCGGCGGGTGAATGTGTCCGATCCCAAAGCGCCCATGCTGACAGATTTTATCGACCCAAAGACGGTCACTTACCTGCCCAACACAGCCGGTTGTTTTACCGCCGATGATGCTATCCGCACTTTGCGGCTGGCGCGCGAAGTGGGCGGCTGGGACCTGGTCAAGCTGGAAGTTCTGGGGGAGGCGCGCACCTTATATCCCGATATGCGTGAAACCCTGAGGGCAACCGAAGTGCTGGCCAAGGAAGGGTTCCTGCCAATGGTTTATTGCGTCGATGACCCGATCGCCACCAAGCAGCTGGAAAGTGCAGGTGCGGTGGCAGTGATGCCGCTGGGCGCGCCAATCGGATCGGGCCTGGGGATCCAGAACCGTGTAACCATCCGCCTGATTGTGGAAGGCGCGAGTGTGCCGGTGCTGGTCGATGCCGGGGTTGGCACCGCCTCGGATGCTGCTGTGGCGATGGAACTGGGCGTTGACGGGGTATTGATGAACACCGCCATCGCTGAAGCCAAGGATCCGGTCCGGATGGCGCGCGCAATGAAGCTGGCGGTGGAGGCCGGGCGTGAAGCCTATTTGTCAGGGCGCATGGCGACACGCAAATATGCCGACCCCTCCAGCCCACTCGCCGGATTGATCTAAATGTGATCGTGGTTACCGGTAATTAACCATCTTGCGCGACAGTCCCCCTACACCAAGGGGTATACTCAATGTCGCCAACCAGCACTGCATCCATGACCATTGCCGAGATGCGCGAATTCGCCAGCTTCGCTGCTGCCGAACAGCGATATATCAAACGCAGCCTCGATATTGGGCTTGGCCGTCACGATGCCTTCAAGCTGTGGGCGCGCGATGCGGCCGAGAACGGATCGATCCGCAGCCAGTATGTCGCTTATCAGGAACTGAAGGCGCTGCGCGGCCCGGTGCCGAGCGAGCACGGATTTGACGATCTTGAACCGTTCATGGGTAAATTGCTGCGGGTGACCGCGTTTGACCTCGCGCAGGAGCGGATCGCCAGCTTTTCCGCTTATCGCTTTTTGTACGAGCGGCTGCTTGGCCCGCAAATTCGCCCATGGCTGCCAAGCGCCTTTTGCGCCGCCGCCGCTCTGCCGCAAATTCGCCCGCCCCGCCGCCGCGACCTGCTCAAATCACTCAGCGAGGCGGCGGCAACCGCTCCAGGCTGGTCCGACAGCCAACCCGCATTCTATCCGGACTGGGTTGAGGAAGCGGCGGCTTGAGCAACGGTTCCTATTGTTGGGCCGGATTGAATTTTTCGACGAAAGCGAGCGACGCCTTCAGCATGGCTTCTCGGGTGGCAGGCTGTGACAGCCAGTGGTCTTCGCCATCAAGCGCAACAAATTCGAAGGGTTTTCCGGCATCCTTCAGCGCATCGGCCATTTTTTCACTTTGATTGAAATTGACGACTGTGTCGTCACGCCCGTGGATCAACAGGATCGGAGCATCCGCATTGGCAGCATGATAACGCGGCGAGATATCCCTATATCCCGATTTAGGGCCCAGCTCTGTTTCCAATGATCGCGCCAGAATGCGGCTATCCCCATCTTCCCGCTGCTCTATGCGCGACATCAGGCTGACATCAGCGACGCCGGCAACCGACACCGCACACCGATAGAGACCGCTTTGCAGCGTCACGCCTGCCAGCGCGGCATAGCCCCCATAACTTGCGCCAACAATGCACACCCGGCGAGGATCGACCAATCCGTCTGCAACCAGTTTTGCAAGACCATCCGAAATATCGGTTTGCATCTTGCGGCCCCATTGCCCGTCACCAGCGCGGCTGAAGGCAGCTCCGCGATTAGTTGAGCCGCGAAAGTTTGGCTGAAATACTGCATAGCCTTGTGATGCGAAGGCCTGCGCCCACCAATCAAATCCGGCCACATCATACGAATGCGGCCCGCCATGCGGCAACATGACCAAGGGAAGATTTTTGGCCTCTTTTCCTGGCGGAAGGGTCAGGATGCCATCCATTTCCAAACCGTCTGATGCGGTATAGGCGACAGTGGAGATTGGTCCTACGTCAGCAGGTTCAATCGCCGGGTATTCATAGCCGATCGGGTCAGCTTTGTGTGATGCCAGATCGACCAGATAAAACGAGCCGCTATCGCCATTTCCGTTAGTGTTGACCAGCACTCGATCAAATTTTTGAGTCCAATCGACCATCCTGACATTGAGCTTAGGAAACGCCTTGCGAATCATTTTGGCTTTGGCGGACAGGGCGGGGTCGTAAAAAACAGGCTGCTGGTCACCTGCATCTTTAAGATAGCCAATCAGGCGCCCATTCTCGCGGTCGATGTAAAGGCGCTGCACATCTATGCCCGGCAGGAATTCTTCAGGCATGCCGCTGCCGTCCACCGGTAATTTGTACCATTTGGCTTCACCCGATTCATGATCCACCGAAGAATAAATGACACTTGCCCCGTCATCGCCAATTGCAACCAAGCCGACACGGCCACCAGAATCAGACCCCTTGGCAATCGCCATTCCGCGAGCATTGCGGATCAACCAGTCACCAGAGCTTTTGTTGACATTCAATTGCACTAACACCTTGCCATTGTCGGCAACCAACCAGTCTCGCAAAAACCCCTCGGGCGGGGAACTGTCGATCTTGCGGCTACGGTTGGTCAGCAGGTCGACTTCGTAAAGCGCGGGCCGTCCGTGATCGAATGAGTAGTTGCCCCCGAAAGTCTGGCGCTTCAACTCGATTGCACCAAAATAGGCCTTCGGATGGCCATCGACTTTTCGGATGCCATAAAACCCAAAGACAGCTTTAATCAACTCTGCACGATCACCGAACACCAATGAACTGTCTGGACTGCTCAATGGAAGTAGAAGTGCCTGGTAGAATTCGAACTTGTCTTGTGCAAAGCCGAAGCCAAGGTTTTCGGTCGTGCTGCGTTGAACCAACAGCAGGTCATCCGTAACAAAATCCATACTGCGGATTTTCAACTGATCTATATCGACACGTTTCAAAGGATGCAGCGTTTGATCGAAAACGGCGATTTCGCGCTGCCCCTCGAAGGTGATGGTGGCAGCCATTCTGGCACCGCTCGGCGACAGCACCGGAGTGCTGATTGCGGGAAGCTCTCCATAGGCCTGCGGGGCAGGCTTGGCCTGAACCTGTGCGCAGCATAGTGCAAACACGGACACCAAATAAACCCGCAATATGACAATCAAATTCATCACGCCCCCCACCGGCACTTCCGTGTCTGTCTAGCGCAAGTAACCGTAACTACAACCAAATTCCCTGAACTTCGGAGCGTACGCCCAACCTAACCCCGATACAGTCCG
The DNA here is from genome assembly GCA_024642545.1 of Erythrobacteraceae bacterium. Taxonomy (GTDB): domain Bacteria; phylum Pseudomonadota; class Alphaproteobacteria; order Sphingomonadales; family Sphingomonadaceae; genus Allopontixanthobacter. The sequence continues at coordinate 9,130 of JAHEAW010000046.1, read as the reverse complement.
TCAATCCGGTCCTGATAGCGTTCCTTGATTTTGTGACGGCGGATTTTGAGGCTGGGGGTCATTTCTTCATTGTCGATGCTGAACGCTTCATCCGCAAAGGCAAACTGACGGACCTTTTCGGTCACTGACACATCGGCATTGACCCGGTCGATGGCGGTGCGCACTGCGCTGCGGAAGGCGGGGAGCGACTGGAGCGCGGGCAAGTCAAACTTTTCGCCATTCGCGCGCGCCCATTCCAGCGCCCATTCGGCATCCGGCACGATCAACCCGACCACATAGGGCCGCTTGTCCCCGCTCACCATCGCCTGGGCAATTTCCGGCTGCAAGGTCAGCATGCCTTCGATCTTCTGCGGTGCGATATTGTCGCCCTTGTCGTTGACAATCATGTCCTTCTTGCGGTCCGTGATTACGATTCGCCCCAGCGCATCAATATGGCCGATATCGCCAGTATGCAGCCAGCCATCCTGCAGCGCGCGCGCGGTTTCCGCCTTGTTGCGCCAATAGCCGCGCATCACCAGTTCGCCGCGGCACAGGATTTCGCCATCCTCGGCAATCTTGATTTCGACGCCGCGCATCGGTGGGCCAACCGTGGCCATGGCGATCCCGGCTGCCGGGCGGTTGCAGCTGATTACTGGCCCGGCTTCGGTCTGCCCATACCCCTGCAGCATGGTCAGCCCCATCGAATCGAAGAACACGCCGACATCAGGGTTGAGCGGCGCGCCGCCCGACACCATGGCCTTGATCCGCCCGCCAAAGCGTTGACGGATTTTGGGGCGCAGTGCCTTTTCGAGCAGCAGATCCATCGGCTTGTCGATCAGTCGCCCGCGTCCGGCAGCCTTCTTTTCCCCGATCGAAAGCGCGCGGTCCATCATGTAATTGGCCAACTTGCCCTGTTTTTCGATCTGTTTCATGATCCGCGTGCGCAGTACTTCGAACAGGCGCGGCACCACCACCATGATAGTCGGGCGGGTTTCCTCGATATTGCTGGCGAGCTTTTCCAGCCCTTCGGAATAGAAAATTTCCGCGCCGACAGCGATTGGCAGGAATTGCCCGCCGGTGTGCTCATAAGCATGGCTGAGCGGCAGGAAGCTGAGGAAGCGTTCGTCTTCCTCCAGCCCGAAATCATGTTCCAGAATATCGGCTGCGCCAGCAACATTACACAGGATTGCTCCGTGGTGCTGCATGACACCGCGCGGCGCTCCGCCGGTGCCGCTGGTGTAGATAATGCAAGCAAGGTCCGCGCGGCCGATCTTGGCAATCCGCGCATCCACTGCTGCACGCGCGGTCGCCGGATCGCCGGTCAGCATGGCGGCCCAGTCATGGCAGGTAATGCCGCCTGACTGGAACTGCCGGATATCGTCAATCGCGATCACATGTTCGGCATGGCCGGAACCCATCATCGCCGGGATCAGCGGCACGGACAGCTTGGCATTGGATACGATAACTGCGCTGGCTCCTGAATTATCGAGAATATGCAAGTGGTCGCGTTGGGTGTTGGTGATGTAGGTCGGCACCGTGACGCAGCCTGCCGCCATGATCGCCAGATCGGCAATGCACCATTCTGGCCGGTTTTCCGACACCAGCGCAACCCGGTCGCCATCCTCGAGGCCAAGGCGGCGCAGCGCCTGGGCCAGCAGGCACACCTGATCTGCGGCTTCACGCCAACTGATGGTTTGCCAGGTGCCATCGCGCTTGGCCCCCAGAAAGGGCCGGTTGCCCTTGGCATCCGCACGGGCCAGAAACAGTGCGACAAGATTATTGGCCGTATCGATATCGGAAAGCTGCAACATCCGCTCCTGCGCCCGCTGATGGGTCTCTTCTGAGGCTAGTCACGGTCTAGGCCGGGCTTTCCCTAGCGACAAGACCTCTTCGAGCCATCCCCATCAATCATGCGCGCCGCTGAGATCGTTGTCGCGCCGGTCAATTTGGGTGATATTGCCAGCCAGATCCATCGCCACGCCTTCGCTGCGCGGATCGGCGGCGCCAACCCACTTGCCATCAACCTGTTCGACCGCATTGGCTTTCAGCCCCAGCGGTGCGATTTGCAGATTTTCGCCCAAGGCCTGCAATTGCGGCAACATGGGGACAAGGTCAGAACCCGCTTCGATCACCCCGCCTTTGCCGGGGGTGTAGAGCAACCCCATCGCAATGGCGTCCTGCGCGCTCATGTCCCAGTCGATCACCCCGATCAGGGCCTTGGCAACCTGGACGATAATTGTCGCCCCACCTGCTGCGCCGATTGCCAGCCGGACCTTGCCATCAGGGCCATAGACAATTGTCGGCGCCATCGAACTGCGCGGGCGCTTGCCGCCTTCCACCCGGTTGGCGACCAGAAATCCATCCTTGTCAGGCACCGCGTCAAAATCAGGCATTTCATTGTTGAGCATGTAGCTGTCTACGGCGATGCCTGATCCGAAATAGCCGTTGATGGTTGTGGTCACCTCAACCACATTGCCGGCACTGTCACGCACCGCGAGGTCGCTGGTGCCAGGATCATTCTTGAACGCAACCTGCTGGCGCGGCGGGGCCCCGACGGGATGGCCCGGTTCAATGTCGCTCATGGTGGATTCGCGAGAAATCAGCGCCGAACGGCTGGCCAGATAGGCCGGATCGAGCAGGCCCTTGACCGGCACGGACACAAAGTCCGGATCGCCGATGTAAAGATTGCGGTCAGCATAAGCGAGCCGTTCGGATTCGGCCATCAGGTGCCACGCAACAGGTGACGCGCGCCCCAGCTTCTTCATGTCAAAGCGTTCAAGCTGTTTCAGGATCATCAGCACGGTAATGCCGCCGGACGATGGCGGGCCCATCCCGCAGATCTTGTACAAGCGGTACATCGCGCAGACCGGCGGGCGGTCCTTGGCGCGGTAACCGGTGACATCGGTCACAGTCATGACGGAGGGATTATGCACTGCACCGTTGAGGGCAGCAGCAATTTTTGCGCCGTTTTCTGCGCTATAGAAGCTGTCGGCCCCGTCCTGCGCGATGGTCTCGAAAGTCTTGGCCAAACCAGGCATTTTAAGTGTCGATCCGATCGGCACGGCATTGCCTTGCGCGTCGAAATAGAAATCACGCGCCCAGCCGGTGACATGGCGGCCATAAAGGTTGAGCCCATTGTGCAGCCGCGGGCTGACCACAAAACCATCACGCGCCAGCTTGATCGCGGGTTCAAACAATTTCGCCCATGGCAGTTTGCCAAATTGCTGATGCGCTTTGGCCATTGCCGCCAATGCCCCCGGGACCCCAGCGGAGCGTCCGCCCTGATAAAGATCGCGCGGCGACAGCACCATGCCATCGGGGCCGTAAAACCATTTGTCTGTGGCTGCAGCTGGCGCTGTTTCGCGCCCGTCAATTGTGCTCAGCATTCCGGTCCTGGCATCGTGGATCATCCAGAAGCTGCCGCCGCCTATGCCCGAATTCTGCGCTTCGACTTCATTGAGCACCAGCATTGTGGCGATGGCTGCGTCAGTCGCGCTGCCGCCGTCACGCAGCATTTCCACGCCGGCGGCGACCGCGCGCGGATCAGCGGCGCTGACCACTCCTTGTGCTGTTTGACTGGCAACGGGCGCAGCAGGTGGTGTGCCGCTTGCCAGCGGCGCTGGCGGTGCGGTCACACAGGCAGAAAGAGCAAAGGGCGTGGCGAGAGCAAAAAACAGACGGTTCAGCATGGCGCTACGGCTAACCTGTCCCGACCGCCTCGGCAATGCTGGAAAAGCCATCGCGCTGCATAAGCTGCTCCAGCCCGCGAACAATCCGGTGGGCCAGCCCGGGCCCTTGATACACGAGCGCACTGTAAAGTTGGACCAGACTGGCCCCGGCCCGAATGCGCGCCCAGGCATCGTCAGCGCTGGCAATGCCGCCAACGCCGATCAGCGGGATTGCGCCGCCGGTTGCCGCTCTGAAGTCGCGCAGCCGCTGCTGAGCAAGTTCACGTAAGGGCGCGCCCGATAATCCGCCCGCTTCGCCGGCATGGCGTGAGGCGAGCGCAGGCCGCGAAATGGTTGTGTTCGAAATGATGAGTGCGCCCAGCTGCCTGTCGAGCGCAATCCGCGCGATGGCATCAATATCGACCGGCTCAACATCGGGCGCCACTTTGAGGAAGATTGGCGCCTGGCCATTGCCGCGCGCTGCGATCACTGCATCGAGCAGAGCCGTCAGCGCCCCTTCATCCTGCAAGGCGCGCAGGCCCGGCGTGTTAGGGCTGGAGATATTGACCGCCAGATAGCTGGCCAGCGGGGTCATCAAAGTGGTCATCGCTGCATAATCGGCGATCCGATCGGGCGAATCCTTATTGGCACCGATATTGACGCCAACCACTCCGCCGCGCCCACTGCGGCGGGCCAGCCGCAGTGCGGCCGCCTGTCCGCCGCGATTGTTGAACCCCATCCGGTTGATTACGGCCCGGTCTTCAGCCAGCCGGAACAGGCGAGGGCGGGGGTTGCCCGCTTGTGGTAGCGGCGTGATTGACCCGACCTCTGTAAAGCCGAAGCCCAGACCCAGCACCGCATCAGGCACTTCGCCATCCTTGTCGAAACCGGCCGCCATCCCAACCGGATTGGGAAAAACGATCCCGGCAACTTCACTGGCGAGCGGCCCGGGCTTTGCTGGCTGTTTGAGCGGGCTTACGCGCAGCCCGGCAAGCGTCAGACGGTGTGCCCGTTCAGGGTCAAGCGTAAACAGTGCGGGGCGGAGTAACTGGAACAACATAAGCGGCGCTATGCCAAGTGGCCGGGAGCCTGTCGATGGCAATCAAACCTGCTCTTTCGTGCAATTTGTGACTGTTGCGCAACGGTCTCGGGCAAGTTTTGGCAAGCCTGTCGTTTACATACAATAAGAATCACTTGAACTTGGGCTAAAGCATTTTTGCGACCCGAAGGGCTCTATGCAGCAATGCGAAGAGTTCCTCGACTTTAGGGGCGGTTCCTTTACACAAGGGGCCGCCCTTTTTTTGGGTCGCAACGGGGGGTTCATTCGTGCGCGCAGACGCCGAGCAATCAGGTATTGAAGAAAGGACATCTGATCGGAGCGCTTTGACCAGTGCGTCTCTGATGGAAATTGATTATATCGCGGTGCCAGCGGCGCTCACGCCTTTTGTCACCACTTTCTATCATTTTCGCTGCGATGAACTGCTGATCAAGGAAATCCAGCCAGCGGGTATCGGTCACCTCACCCTATTTCCGCGCGGCGAAGGTGTGATGCATTTTCTGGACGGCGTACATGACCGTTCGCACCGGATCAATTTGCTGACCCCCAGTGTTGCGGCCAGCCCCTTCGAAGTGGATGGCCCATTTCACGCAATCGGCGCTTCGTTGTCTCCGCTGGGGTGGGCGGCGCTGACCGGCATGGATGCAAATCACAGCGCCAATCGGCTGGTGGAGGCAGGCGAATGGCTTGGGCCGGAGATCACGCAGCTGGGCGATGAGTTATGCGGGGCCTACCGCTCTGGCGCGCTTGATGGGCTGGCCTGCGCAATGCGTCTGGCAGACTACATTTCTGCCAATTTGAAGCCGGTAAATCCGCGCCATGCCGAATTGATCAGCCAGACATCCGCCTGGCTGGGCGAATCGATCGACCCACCGCTCGATTCGCTGTTTGTGCGCAGTGCCTATTCGAAGCGGCAAGTGCAGCGATTGGTTGAACGATTTTTCGGAATGCCGCCGGTGGCACTCAAACGCAAATATCGCGGGCTGCGCGCAGCTGCATTGCTTTCGTTGCCGTCGCTGACGCCAGAGTTTGAAGCGCAGATCTATGGTGCTTTTTACGACCAGTCGCATATGATCCGGGAAATTCGCCTGTTTGCCGGGCGCACACCGGCACGGCTGGGAGATGGGGAAAGCCCATTTCTGACCGAAATGCTCGACCCGACCAATTTTCGCGAGATCCAATCCGGATCGCAGGACCTAATTTAAAGCCGCATGTTGCCTTAACTCTTTGCATGAGGTGGAATGATTGGGCGTGCGCCAGCCCGCCACAAAGTCAGGGGAATTAATTGTCATGAACCAGCAAGCAAACTTCACCGCGGCAGCGATGCTGGCAATGTGCCTGGGGGCCTGCGCCGCCCCGTACTCTGAAATGGGCAGCGCCGGGCCTGCCGCGCAAGAAGGCGCGGGCAAGCCAGTTGCCGCATCATCTGCACCTGTAGAGCCAGAAAAAAGGGCCGCGCTGGCCAAGCTGTTTGCCGATTATGATACAGCGCAGCTGGCCTTGTCGCCAATGGGCAAATCCTATCGCGGCATTCGTGATGGGGACTATGGCAAATGGGGTGATTTTTCGGATGCTGCGGATATCGCAAGCCAAAAGCTGCTGCAAGCCACTGACCAGAAAATGGATGCGCAATTTGACGTTGAGAAACTCTCCGATGCTGACGCCCTGTCCTACCGCCTGTTCGATGCCATGGCGCGGCGCAGTGCGGCCCGGTTCCCCTATCGCAAATATGGTTACATTTTCGACCAAATGAACGGTGCGCAAAGCAGCCTGCCAGCTTTTCTAATCAACATCCATCAGGTCAAAACGCTCGATCAGGCGCGCGCCTATGTCAGCCGGATCAAGGGCCTTGGCCCGGCACTGGATACATTGACGGGCGAATCGCGCACCCGCGCAGACAATGGCGTGATGCCGCCCAGATGGGTCTACGCCTATGTCATCTCGGATATCGAAAATCTGCTCTCTGCAGGCGACAATAACGCGGTGCTGGCAGATTTCGATACCAAGCTGACCGCGCTTGATCCCGATGCAGCGGCGGCGGCTGATCTGGCGGCCCAGGCTCAAGAGGCCTGGAACAGTTCTGCCCGCCCGGCCTATCAGCGGCTGCTGACCGAAATGCAGCGTCAGCAAGGCATCGCGGGCGATATTGATGGTATTTGGCGCTTTCCCGATGGCGCGGCCTATTACAAGGCGCTGCTGGCCAACTACACCACTACTGATCTGAGCGCGGCACAAATCCACCAAATTGGCCTTGATCAGGTGGACCGTATCCACGGCGAAATGGAACGGATCATGCGCAAGGTCGGCTTTACCGGCAGCTTGCAGGATTTCTTCCAGTTCACCCGCACTGATGATCAGTTTTACTATACCACCCGTGAAGCCTATCTGGCTGACGCCAAGGCAAAGTTGGCAGCCATGCAGGCCAAATTGCCCGAATTCTTTGACACGCTGCCCAAGGACCCGCTGCAAGTGAAGGCGGTCGAAGCCTTCCGGGAAAAGAGTGCCGGCAAAGCGTTCTATCAGCGGCCCGCCCCCGATGGATCGCGGCCCGGTACGTATTACGTGAACCTTTATAATCTGCGTGACATGTCAAAGAACGAGATCGAGGCGCTGGCCTATCATGAAGGGCTGCCGGGGCACCATCTGCAGCTTTCGATCCAGACCGGGTTGGGTGATATGCCGCCGTTTCGCCGCTTTGGCGGGGTGACGGCCTATAGCGAAGGCTGGGGTCTTTATGCTGAAGGACTGGGCAGGGACATGGGCTTCTATCAGGATCCCTATTCTGATTTCGGCCGGCTGGGGATGGAGCTGTGGCGTGCTGCGCGGCTGGTGGTCGACACTGGCATTCACGACAAGCGCTGGAGCCGGGAAAAAGCGATCCAGTATCTGACCACCAACACGCCCAATCCCGATGGCGACATCAGGAAAGCGATCGAACGCTACATTGTCTATCCGGGGCAGGCGACTGCTTACATGATCGGCAAGCTCAAGATCATGGAGCTGCGCCAGCGGGCGCAGACCAAATTGAGGGGCAAGTTCGATATTCGCGCATTTCATGACGTCATCTTGAATTCTGGTCCGGTGCCGCTGTCGATCATGGAGGAAAATGTCGACGCGTGGATCGCCAGCCAGCAGGACCAGGTGCAACCTGCTAACGACTCGCAACAAGGGATTTGGCGTTGAAACCGCAGTTTTGCGACACTAGGTAAAATCGGAACGAATCAATCCGATTTAACCGGAGCCGCCCTCATGCGTCTGTCCAGCATGGCCGATTATGCCGTTGTTACAATGAGCGCAGCTGCGCGCCATTGCGGCGGCCTGCGCGTGTCAGCTGCCGAACTGGCGGCGGAAACGGGCCTGCCTGCACCCACCGTTCAGAAGCTGGTCAGTCTGCTCACGCGCGGCGGATTGCTGCGTTCAGTGCGCGGGGCGGGCGGTGGTTTGCAGCTGGCGCGTCCGGCTGCGGCGATTACGTTGGCCGATATTGTCGAAGCGGTCGAAGGGCCCATTGCGCTCACTTCATGTGCGCCCAGGGGCAAGCATGATTGCGCACTGGAAGGAACCTGCACTGTGCAACCGCATTGGGCGCAAGTGAATGACGCCATGCGCGGCGCGCTGGCGGGCATTGCGCTGACGCAGCTGGCCCAGAGAGAAGTGCTATGAACGAACAGACCACCCTGCAGGATCAGGCCGCGCGCGATGCGGCAAAAAAGCTTGAAAGCTACGAATTCGGATTTTCGTCTGACATCGAACAGGATTTCGCGCCCAAGGGTCTGAACGAAGACACGGTGCGCTTCATTTCGGCCAAGAAGAACGAGCCGGAATGGATGCTCGAATGGCGGCTCAAGGCCTATCGCTACTGGCTGACCATGCCGATGCCCGACTGGGCGAAGCTCAAGATCGCCCCGATCGATTATCAGGATGCATATTATTACGCCGCGCCCAAGAAGAAGCCGACACTCGGATCGCTCGATGAGCTCGATCCGGAAATCAAGGCGGTGTACGACAAGTTGGGGATTCCGCTGGCCGAGCAGGAAGTGCTCGCCGGGGTCGAAGGCGCGCGCAAGGTCGCGGTCGATGCCGTGTTCGACAGCGTCAGCGTGGCGACCACATTCCGAGAGGAATTGAAGCGCGCAGGTGTGATCTTCCTGTCGATTTCCGAAGCGATCCGCGAATATCCCGATCTGGTCAGGAAATGGCTCGGCAAGGTGGTGCCGCCGCGTGACAATTTTTTTGCCGCGCTCAATTGCGCGGTCTTTTCGGATGGCACCTTCGTCTACATCCCCGAAGGCGTGCGCTGCCCGATGGAGCTCAGCACCTATTTCCGCATCAACGCCGAAAACACCGGCCAGTTCGAACGCACGCTGATTATCGCCGAGAAGGGCAGCTATGTGTCCTATCTGGAAGGGTGCACCGCGCCGATGCG
>JAHEAW010000045.1 GCA_024642545.1 Erythrobacteraceae bacterium | reverse complement strand
ATCGCGGCAGCGCTGGCAAGGGCTAAGACTTTGGGGGGAAAGCTCTTGATCATGGTTTGCTCCTCATTGTGCGTCCCCGGAGCGGGGTTGCGGAAGGAGATACGCAGCCTGATCAGAGTTGGATGCAGCCTTTCTCAGCTGGCCTCAAAACTCCCCGTGGCAACCACCGGTCCGGCAGCGGTGCCAGGGCTGGCACCGCCAAGCGGCTCGCGCGTCAGGGCCAGTTTTGATCCATCATGGATGGCCTGCGCCAATTGGGCGCTCAGTTCCATCCGCCGTTCCTGACCAGGAATGATCACGCCGAGCGACTGGGGCTTACCTTCGGGTGGGAGCAGCCACAATTCATGGTCATGCACGCCGTCGGCGGTGAGCCCGCTTGCAGAAACGAGCATTTCCTTACGGTCGGGCAGATATGTCAGGCCAAGCCGAAGCGGCGTATCACCAATCGGCATCGATGCCACCAGCGGAGTGGGGGCAGGAACAGCACTTTGACCCGAACCGCGCATCACTGGCGCGGCAAGGAAGGCCAGCGCTATCGCTGCTGCTGCTGCAAAGCCGGTCGCGAACTGCCACCGGCGAAGGCGCCGATGCAGCGAAATGACCTGCCCGTGTTGCGGGCTGCCAGCCAGCTGCTGCTCGATCTGGTGCCACAGTTCCGCGCGCGGTTGCTGCGGCTGGATCAAATCGAGCATGGGGGCCAACTGGTCTTCCCACCGTACAACGCGCTGCACGAATTGCGCATCGCTGGCGAGTAGCCCGCGCGCCTCCAATTGTTCGGCTGGATCAAGCAGACCGAGCACATACTCAGCCGCCAAGCGGTCCCGCCCCGTAAGTTCGGGAGCGTTCTGGTCAGGTCCGCCATCGTGAATATCGGTCATTGCTCGAGACACTTCTTCAACTTGATCAACCCGCGGCGGACCCAGCTTTTCATGGTTCCTAGCGGGACATCCTGTTGCTGCGCCAGTTCGGCATATGTCATGCCATCAAAAAAGGCGGTACGAATAGCGTCCTGTTGCCGTTCCTCAAGCGTACCGAGGCAATGATGAATCCGGGCATCGCGTTGCTCCATTTCCAGCACTTCATCGGTTAGCGGCGCGGTGTCGGTCAACTCTCCGGCTGCTTCAACCGGCACTGCACCTTGGCGGACCTTGCCGCTGCGCAGCCGGTCAATAGCCCGGTTGCGCGCTAGTACGGCGAGCCAGCTGATCGGGCTGGCCCGGTCGGGATCATAACTCCCCACGCGCTTCCACAAGGTCAGATAAATGTCCTGCAACGCGTCCTCCGCTTCGCCCCTATCTCCCAAGATACGCAGGCAAATGCCGAAAAGTTTCGCTGACGTGCTGCGATAGACTTCCTCCAGCGCGCTGCGCTCCCCCGCCGCCAGCCTGATGAGCGCGTTGCGAAGCTGCTCACGGGCCGTGTTCTGGCTCACATCGTTCAAATCTCGCAGCTTTCGCAATAGGGCGTTGCTTCAATCTGGATGGTCGTATGACCGATGCGGTAATTATGGGCCAGTTCGCTGGCAATCTTGCTCAGAAAATTATCCTGGCCAATCGCGGCATCATGGCCATCGGGCATTACCAGATGTGCGGTCAGAGCGGTTTCAGTCGTGCTCATCGGCCAAATATGTAGATCGTGTACTGCCGATACCCCCGAAAGCCCCTCCAGATAGCTGCGCACAGCGCCTTCCTCGATATTTTCAGGCACTGCCAACAGACCCATCTTTACGCTGTCCCTGAGCAAGCCCCAGGTGCCCCACGCGATGACCAGCACGATGATCAGGCTGGTCAACGGGTCAATCCACTGCTGGCCGGTCACAATAATTGCGATCCCGGCGACGACCACACCAGCGGAGACCAGTGCGTCTGCCGCCATATGCAGGAACGCCCCGCGAATATTGAGATCATGCTTGCGGCCCCGCATGAACAAGAGGGCTGTCGCAGTGTTGATGGCGATTCCAATCGCAGCGACGATGACCATGGTAACGCCAGCGACCGGCGCGGGATCAAAAAACCGGTGTATCGTCTCGAACAGGATCGCGCCCAGAGCCACCAGCAGCAGACCGGCGTTAGCCATCGCTGCAAGAATGGTAGAGCTTTTTAGGCCGTAGGTGAAGCGCTGGCTGGGCGCGCGTCTGGCTAACGCACTGGCGCCCCATGCCAGCAGCAGGCTCAGAACATCGGACAAATTGTGCCCGGCATCAGCGACCAATGCCATCGACCCGGAGATGAAGCCGTAAATCGATTCAACCGCCACGAATATGACGTTGAGAACGACTCCAATCGCAAAGGCACGGCCGAAATCGGCCGGCGGATGGTGGTGATCATGCCCGTGCGAATGCCCGTCACCATGAGAATGTGAATGTCCGGCGCCCATTGCGATCACTGATAAACGCAGGAATCCAATCCGTCACGTCTTACTACGCTCATGCGTGCCGCGATCATATTGCCATAGCGGCGCGTGAAGCCAGCCGGATTGGTGACCGAGCGTTTTTGCGGCAAGGGCAGTGCTGCGGCAATCCGGGCCGCTTCCACTCTTGTCAACCGCGCTGCGGAGTGCTGGAAATAACGCCGTGCCCCGGCTTCGGCGCCAAAAGTGCCAATACCGGTTTCCGCGACATTGAGATAGACTTCCATAATTCGCCGTTTGCCCCAGATATTCTCGATCAGAAATGTGAACCACGCTTCCAGCCCCTTGCGGAAATAGCCCCCGCCTTGCCACAAAAAGACGTTTTTTGCGGTTTGCTGACTGATGGTGGAACCGCCGCGAATGCGCCCGCCGCGCTCATTGCGCTTCATCGCCTTTTCGATTGCCTGCACGTCAAAACCATCATGGAGGCAAAACTTGCTGTCCTCTGCCGCGATCACTGCTGTGACCATGTTGCGGTCAATATTGGCGAGCGATTCCCAATCCTTGGTAATCCCATCACCGTTGAGGATCATAGTTGCAGTAATCGGCGGCGGCACAAATTTGAACAGCAGAACCAGCGCAACGCTGATGCCGATGAACCACATGATCGCCTTGGCCAGAAGTTTCGTGAGACAGGTGAGCATACAGCCCCTTGGAACCAGAGTAACAGCCGTAGAATAGCCGCCGTGCGCCATGCGGCTTGTCGCCAGGCTATAAACGGCGCATATCCTAATTATGGTCGCGTAACCTTGTGGAGACAATTATGCCACAATTTGTGATCGAGAGAGATATGCCGAATGCTGGCTCCTTGTCAGAGGAGGAACTGCAGGGCGCATCGAAGACATCCTGCAGCGTGCTGCGCCAGTTGGGGCCAGAGATCCAGTGGGTCCATTCCTATGTCACCGACGACAAGATTTACTGCATCTACCGTGCGCCGAGTGAAGATTTGATCCGCGCCCACGCGGACACTGCCGGCTTTCCGGCCAATTCAATTTCGCAGGTAAGAAATATCATCGACCCCACAACTGCTGAGTAGAAGTTGGCAGCGATTCGCGTCAGGATCAATGGCCCCCGCCAGTCTACACAGACGGGGGCACATCGACTATTCTGACCTCAGCCAGCGCTTGGCACCAGCCGCTCACCGGCAAGCCGATGCATGGCCTTCTGCAATTTTTCAAACGCGCGCACTTCAATCTGGCGAATCCGCTCACGACTGACGGAATAGACCTGGCTCAGTTCTTCCAAAGTCTGCGGATTATCGGTCAGCCGGCGTTCGGTCAAAATGTGTTTTTCGCGGTCGTTAAGGCTGCCCATGGCTTCGGACAGCATGTCATGCCGCACTTCTGCCTCTTCAGCGTCCGCCACCGTTTCATCCTGCAACGGCCGGTCATCGGTCAGCCAATCCTGCCACTGGCCGCCGCCTTCTTCATCGCCGCGCATCTGGACGTTTAGCGACGCATCGCCGCCCATCATCATGCGCCGGTTCATGTTGATGACTTCCTGTTCTGCCACGCCCAGATCGGTCGCGATCTTAGTCACGTCATCAGGGTGCAGATCCGAATCTTCATACGCTTCGAGCTGTTTTTTCATCCGGCGCAGGTTGAAGAACAGCTTCTTTTGCGCCGCCGTGGTGCCCATCTTGACGAGGCTCCAGCTGCGCAGGATGAATTCCTGCATGCTCGCCTTGATCCACCACATCGCGTAAGTAGCGAGGCGGAAGCCGCGATCGGGTTCGAATTTCTTGACGCCCTGCATCAGCCCGACATTCCCTTCGGAAATCAGATCGCTGACAGGTAACCCATAGCCGCGATAGCCCATGGCGATTTTTGCCACCAGCCGCAGGTGACTGGTCACCAGCTGTGCGGCTGCTTCGGGGTCTTCATGCTCGGCATAACGCTTCGCGAGCATATATTCCTGCTCGGGCGTTAGAATGGGGAATTTCTTGATCTCAGCCAGATAGCGGTTGATGCTTTGCTCACCGCTCAGGGCCGGGACTGTCAAACTCTTGGACTTGCTCACTACTTCCCTAACCTTTCTTGCGTCGACCTCGCGGTGCCGGACCCCTGATGGGCATCCGTTCGTGCGGGCCACGTTGGTACATATAGGACATTGGCAGCACTCTTTGAAGCGTGTTTCATCGATATAAACGACCGGTTTCGTCGATCAGTTCCCGCATATCGGCTGGCAAATCGGCCTGAAAATCGACCTGCCTGCCGCTGGTGGGATGCGTAAACCCCAAGCTGGCGGCATGCAGTGCCTGCCGGGCGAAACCCAGAGTTTTCAAAATCGGACGCAATTTCGATGGCGTGGTTCCATATGTTGGATCCCCCACTAGCGCATGACCGATTGACGCAAGGTGAACCCGCACCTGATGCGTTCTTCCTGTTTCAAGGGAGGCTTCTACTAAACTGGATTCAAACAGCTTTTCGAGTGTTCGAAAATGGGTCACCGCATGTTTGCCGCGCCGCGAATCGTCGTCAAGAACGGCCATTTTCTTACGGTTAGTGGCGGAGCGGCCAATCCGCTTGGCGATTGTGCCAGCTGGCGGCACCATATGGCCTGCACAAACGGCCAGGTATGTTCGCGTGATTGAATGGTCGGCAAACTGCTGTGCCAGCGCTTCGTGTGCTGCAGTAGTTTTTGCTGCCACCAGCAAACCAGAAGTGTCCTTATCGATCCGGTGAACGATGCCGGGCCGTGCAACGCCGCCAATACCGGACAGTTGACCGCGGCAATGGTGCAGCAGGGCATTGACCAGCGTGCCATCGGGATTTCCCGCTGCCGGATGAACCACCAGGCCTGCGGGCTTGTTAATCACAATCAGCGCGTCATCTTCGAACACAACATCCAGCGGAATGTCCTGCGCCCTTGCCTGGGCCTCGATTGCAGGCGGTACGGTGATGGAAAAATGGGCCCCTGCCTGTATTTTTGCAGACGGGTTGGTGGCATGGGACTTGCCCACCACGATAGCTCCTTGTGCAATCAATGCCTTAACCCGTTCGCGCGACAGGCCGGACGCTTCGGCCAGCGCCTTGTCAATGCGCCCCGCTGTAGCAAGAGTGCCAGTGATGACTTGGCTTTCGCTCATGCTATGGGAATGGGCGATGAAGCTTAAAGTCTCAAGCTCTGTATTGCAGGCGATGAAGGATGCCTCTGCCGCTGCGGCGCCATCAGAGGCGTGCGGACTATTGCTGGGGCAGGGGGAACAAGTCTGTCAGTTTCAGCCCGCCATCAATATTCACGCTGCTCCGCACACCCATTTCGAAATCGACTCACAGACGCTGATTGATGCGCACCGCAAGGCGCGCAGCGGCGGTCTGAATATTCTTGGCTATTTTCATTCGCATCCCGCCGGGCCACCTGAACCATCGCGTACCGACTGCGCCTTGGCAGCGCATGATGGAAAAATCTGGGCGATTGCTGGGCAGGGCGAAGTCAAATTCTGGCGGGATTTACCCGGCAGGTTCGAACCGCTTTGCTATGCACCCGTGAATGGGTAAGACAGGTAATCCTTGCGTGACTTTATTACAGGAACAGCATTTCTTCATGTCTGATACTGCCTCTGTCGATCTCGCCGCAATGCTCTGTTCGCGCCTGTGTCATGATCTGCTCAGTCCTGTCGGCGCGCTCAACAATGGGCTGGAATTACTGGCGGACGAGAAAGACCCGGAAATGCGCGCGCGCTGTTTCGAATTGCTCGAACAAAGCGCCCGGAACAGTGCGGACAAATTGAAGTTTTTCCGCCTCGCCTTCGGGGCAGCGGGTGGCTTTGGCGAATTCGTC
This sequence comes from Erythrobacteraceae bacterium, assembly GCA_024642545.1. Lineage (GTDB taxonomy): Bacteria > Pseudomonadota > Alphaproteobacteria > Sphingomonadales > Sphingomonadaceae > Allopontixanthobacter. The sequence continues at coordinate 13,625 of JAHEAW010000045.1, read as the reverse complement.
GAAGTCGAAGAGCCCAAATCGCTGGTCAATGCGCTGGTGGCCGACAAGCACAAGATAGAGGTGAAATGGGCGCTGGCAGATACCAAATTGCCCAAGGATGCGGTCAAGGTTCTGCTCAACTTTGCCAATATTGCGATTGATGCGCTGGTGCGCGGCGGTACGCTCGATATCGGGGCGGAAATGCGTGATGGGGCGAGCGAGATTGTGGTCCGCTCCACCGGCCCCAGGATTGCCTTTGACGATACGATCGGCAAAGCGCTGGAAGGCAACCTTCCAATATCCGATCTGTCCAGCCGCACCGCGCCGGCGCACATGATTTATCTGCTGGCAGAGCAGGCAGGCGGGGGGCTGCAATATCACAAGACCGACGAAGCGCTGGTGCTGGGGGCGGTGTTGCCGCAGCCCAAGGGCATGATTGGTTGAAACTATGAAGGACGAACTGGTCCATCATTCAAGGCTGTCACCCAATTTTGGTGTGCGGGCCCAGCCGATATCGATGGTGGTCGTCCATTACACCGAAATGGCCAGTGCCGAGGCGGCGATTCAGCGCCTGTGCGATCCTGAGGCGCAAGTCAGCGCGCATTATCTGATCAGCGAAGCAGGCGAAGTGACGCGGCTGGTCCCTGAAGACAAGCGCGCCTGGCATGCCGGGGCAAGTTATTGGCGTGGTCACCGCGATGTGAATTCAGCCAGCATCGGGATCGAGCTTGACCATCCCGGGCACGGGCTTGGTTATCGTCCGTTTGCAGATACGCAGATTGATGCGCTGGTTCCGCTGCTGGCGCGGATCGTCCAGACACATGACATTCCGCGTGCCAATGTGGTGGGGCATTCAGATGTCGCGCCAGCGCGAAAGAGTGATCCGGGCGAGCTTTTTCCGTGGGAACGACTGGCTGAATATGGCCTGGCCCTGCCTAAGCCTGTCATTACTCTGGGCGATCCGTTCGACAATGACGGCGCGTTTTTTCTGGCGCTCGAACGCTTTGGTTACGACATTACTGACGGGCATAAAGCGGTTGCGGCATTCCAGCGCCGGTGGCGGCCGCACCGGATTGACGGGGAGATCGACGGGGAAGTTCGCGCGATCCTGTTTCAACTGCTGCTCGACCGGGATCGCGGCGCGGCCAGATAGGCGCTTCTTTCGCAGCTAATCCGTGCTAGAGGCGACGTGCCAGGGGGCCGGGCAGCCGCGTCGCTAGCAATAGTGCCGAGGAAAGTCCGGGCTCCACAAAACATGGGTGGCGGGTAACGCCCGCCGGCCCCCCTTACCGGGGGTTAGGGACAGTGCCACAGAGAGTATACCGCCCGATCCGTCGGGTAAGGGTGAAAGGGTGCGGTAAGAGCGCACCGCGCGGCTGGCAACAGGCGCGGCATGGTAAACCCCACCCGGAGCAAGGCCAAATAGGGGCGGCGCGCCGAGGATTCGTCCAACGCAGATGCGTTTTGCATCGACCGCTCGGGTTGGCTGCTTGAGCCGTGTGGCAACATACGGCCTAGACGAATGGCTGCCCCTGCGCGGCAGGTCCGGCAACGGAAACCGCGTGCAGGACAGAACCCGGCTTACAGGCCCCCTGGCATTTCCGCTGACGCTAAAGTGAGTCAGCTGCGACCGATACTGACATAGTCAAAACCCGCACTTCGAACATCTTCCGGCTGGTAGATATTGCGCATATCGACCAGCACAGGGGCGTTTGCGAGCGCTTTCACCCGGCCGAGATCGAGCGCGCGGAAAGCGTCCCATTCGGTAACAATGGCGATTGCATCTGCGCCTTCGATCGCTTCATACGGACTTTGGGTCATCGCCACTTCGGGCATCAGCGGTGCAGCCAGTTCCATCCCTTCGGGATCAAAGGCCGCGACTGACACGCCTGCGTCGTGCAGCGTCTGGGCAATCGCAATTGCCGGACTATCTCGCATATCGTCCGTGTTCGGCTTGAAGGCCAGGCCCAGCAGGGCGACCTTTTTGCCGCGCGCCTGATCGGGGCCGCCCAAGGCATCAATTACCTTGCGGCCCATCGCGCGTTTGCGCAGATCGTTGGTTTTGACCACTGCCTCGACAATGCGGACCGGACTTTCATAATCTTCCGCGGTCTTGAGCAGCGCGAGCGTATCCTTGGGGAAGCAGGACCCGCCATATCCGGGCCCTGCATGGAGGAACTTGGCTCCAATCCGCCCGTCGCTGCCGATCCCGCGGCTGACATCCTGGACATTGGCCCCGACCTTTTCGCACAGGTCCGCCATCTCATTGATGAAGGTGATCTTGGTCGCCAGAAATGCGTTGGCGGCATATTTGATCAGTTCCGAGCTGCGGCGTGAGGTGAACAGGATTGGCGATTCGTTGAGGAACAGTGGACGATAGACTTCGCGCATGACTTCGCGCCCAAAATCATCTTCTGCTCCAATCACAATGCGGTCAGGCCGCTTGAAGTCGCCAATTGCGGCACCTTCCCGCAGAAATTCGGGATTGGAGACGACCGAAAACTTCTGCTTCGTGCCGCTTTCCCGCAGGATGCGTTCGACTTCGTCGCCGGTCCCCACTGGGACGGTTGATTTGGTGACGACGACGACATCATTGGCAAGACTGGTGCCAATTTCCTCCGCCACCGCATAGACAAAGCTCAGATCGGCGTGGCCGTCGCCCCGGCGGCTGGGTGTTCCAACAGCAATAAAAATTGCTTGTGCGTCTGCAATTCCGTCAGCCAGATTGGTCGTGAAAGATAATCTGCCTGCCTTCATGTTCGTGCCGACAAGCTCGGCCAGCCCCGGCTCGTAAATCGGCATCGCCCCTTCGTGCAGGCGGTCAATCTTCGACTGGTCCTTGTCGATGCAGATAACTTCATGCCCAAAATCGGCAAAACATGCACCGGACACCAGCCCGACATAGCCTGAACCAACCATGGCAATCTTCATGACACGCAGTCCCTTTGTTCAATGGTCAGACCGCTATCGGTTTCGACCGCTTGAATAAAGCGGCGACTTTCGCCTTCCAGCACCAGCGCGGTCAAACGTCCGGAGCGATAAGCACCGGTATCGATACCAATGCGGTTGCTGCGCACGTCAACCTGTTCGAATATTGTGTGCCCATGGACGATAATGCCCGGGTGCTGATGCGGGTAGCGCAGGAAAGGATCACGGATCCACAACATATCATGACGGCGCTGTTCCTCCAGCGGCACCTCTGGATGAATCCCTGCGTGGACGAAGGTGTAATCGCCCATCTGAAAATATTCCTCGAAGCTTTGCATGAACTCCCGGTCGGCTTGCGGAACCAGATATGTCATCGCCGCCTGCAATTCCTCGAGCGAATAATCGTTATATTTCTTCTCGCTCATTCCATAGCTCAGGATGGTTTCGCGTCCGCCGTGCTTGATAAAATGCCGCAGAATATTGGTGTCAGTAAACGAGCCCAAAAACATGTCTTCGTGATTGCCGATCAGAATGCGGACCGGCCTTTGCGCCTTTAGCTCGCGCGCAAGCGCAAGAACCGCGGCGCTTTGTGGACCTCTGTCGACCAGATCGCCGAGCAAGATAATGGTCGTCTTGGCAGGACCCTGCGATGTGTCATCCTGATCAATGCCAGCCAGCAGGCACTTGAACAAATCAAGTCTGCCGTGGATATCGCCCACGACATAAAGCCGCTCGCCGGGAGGGGGCGAGGCGGGCCGAGAGGGTGTCTTGCCCCCAAAAATTCTGCGCAATGGTTCAAACATGGATGAGGTCTAGGCTTCAATTTGCTGCCGCATAAGCGACAGGAGGATATACGGCAACGTCTGTCGGATTGCTGAACTCATTCTATATGGTGCAGAAACACCACAGTTTCGTGTCCAGTGTCATTATGTCGGCAATTTGTCTTGTGCAATGCAGCAATCTCCTGCAAGTTTATTTCGTATTTGCAAGAGCACGCACAGCAAACGATGTGGCCGGCAGATAAGCAGGTGGGACGAGGCACAATTCACAAACAAGGAAGTTTGTTATGCTCACGTCCATCCGCGGCCTTACCGCCGCAGCAATTTTTTCCACTTCGGCGATTCTTGCCGCTCCGGCATTTGCAGGTGATGCAGATACGGCAATCGTGCCGTCTGATTCGTCCGTAACATTTTCTGCCAATGTCGCTTTGACCAGCCAGTATCGCTTCCGCGGTGTTGACCTGTCGGGCGGCGACCTTGCAGTACAAGGCGGTTTTGACTTGTCGCACAGTTCCGGCTTTTACGTCGGAACATGGTCATCGACGCTCGACAATACGACAGTTGGCTACGGCGAAACTGAGCTGGACGTTTACGGCGGCTGGGCCGGTAATCTTACCGAAGGCCTCACCATCAATGTCGGTGCGATCAACTACATCTATCCCAATGCTGGCCCGGGCGAGTTCGACTACGCCGAATTCTACGGCAAACTTGGCTTCACCTTTGGCCCAGCATCGGCAACCGTCGGCGTTGCCTATGCGCCCAAGCAGCCTTCGCTCGGCTACACTGACAATACCTATGTCTATACTGATCTGGGGGTTGGCATTCCGGGTACCCCGCTCACGCTGAGTGGCCACCTCGGCTATACTGATGGGTTCCTGACCTTTACCAACAACAGCAAGGCGTTTGACTGGTCGGTTGGTGCCGAAGCACCGGTCTATGGCCCGCTTACCCTGAACGTTTCCTACATCGGGGCCGAAGGCGATTATGCACCAGGTGCATTTCGCTTCACGCGCGGCGCGGTAGTGGTCACGGCCAAAGCCGCTTTCTGAACCAAGACGCGATGAATTTGGGGCTGCACCGTCATGGCGCAGCCCCTTTTTTGTGCGCCCGAACCATTACCAGGCGCAACCGCACTGTCTGGTATATCTGAAGCGATGATTGCTGATCATTTGCGTTTTTCGCGCAATGTCATTTTGCGCCGGAACTTACCTTACGCCGCAGCAGTTATTTGCTCGATCGCAAAAATTATCGCATCCCAATGCGTTCATGCCATTGTACGCTGAATTATGCGTTTGAGCAGGAAGGCCCAGATTTGTATGACTCATTACCTCCACACGATGATCCGTGTTTCCGATCCGGATGCAACGGTAAAATTTTTCGGCCTGATTGGGCTTGAGGAAGTTCGCCGATTCGAAAGTGAACAGGGCCGCTTCACGCTGATTTTCCTTGCGCCTCCGGGGCAGGAAGGCGTGGCTGAGGTGGAGCTGACATATAATTGGCCATCCGAAGATGGCAGCGCGCCAGAAAGCTATTCCGGCGGGCGGAACTTTGGCCATCTCGCTTATCGCGTCGATAATATCTATCAAACTTGCCAGCGGCTGATGGATGCCGGGGTGACAATCAACCGCCCGCCGCGCGATGGACACATGGCATTTGTCCGTTCGCCCGACGGGATTTCGGTGGAACTGTTGCAGGATGGCAGCCTGCCCGCGCAGGAACCGTGGGCGAGTATGGAGAACATCGGAAACTGGTAAGGCTGCTGCGGGGTTAATCCGGATCGGCGGAATGGTCGTCGGGATGCTCGGTGGTCAAACGCAGAATGACATAACCCACCACCGCTGAAATGATTGACCCGCTGAGAATACCAATCTTGGCTTCGTCGATCAGTACACGGTAATCAGGGAACGCCAGCTCGCCAATAAACAGCGACATGGTGAACCCGATGCCGCACAGGATCGAAACACCCCAGATCTCGGTCCAACTGGCACCTTTTGGCCGCTTGGCAAAGCCGAGCCAGTCAGCGACTACGATGCTGGAGAAGATCCCGACCTGCTTGCCCATCGCCAGCCCGGCGGCAATCGCCAGCGGAAGCGGCGCGACCAGGCCATCAAGACCAATGTCGCGCAAATCCACTCCGGCATTGGCAAAGCCGAAAATGGGGACAATGGCATAAGCGCTCCAAGGCGCGAGCGTATGTTCGATCCGCTCCAGAAGGCTGTTGCCATCCTTGCGGTGCATAGGAATGGTCAGCGCGGCGAGCACGCCGGCAATGGTCGCATGCACTCCTGAATGCAGAACGCAGAACCACAGCAGGACAGACATCAGGACATATGGCCAGATACGGCTGACATGCGCCCGGTTCATCGCCAGCATCACGCCCACCACCAGCAGCGACGCGACCAGCCAGGCAAGCTTGAGATTGGCGGTGTAGAACACGGCAATGATCAGCACTGCGCCAATATCATCGACAATTGCTACCGTCAGCAGGAACAGGCGCAGTGATGCCGGAACCCGGTTACCCAGCAAACCCAGCACTCCCATCGCAAAGGCAATGTCGGTCGCGGCAGGGATCGCCCAGCCATGCGCCAGCTTTGGGTCCCCGGCGGTGAAGAAGATGTAGAAGGCTGCAGGTGCTGCCATCCCGGCGAAAGCTGCCAGCACCGGTAACCTGCGCTGTTCCGGCGTGGCCAACTGCCCGCAGACCACTTCGCGCTTCACTTCCAACCCGACGACGAAGAAGAATATCGCCATCAGCCCGTCATTGACCCATAGGTGCAACGTATCCAGCTTGAAGCCAACCAGCACACTGATTGTGCCGTGAAAGAGCTCCTCGTAAGCGGAGGCGAGATCGGAATTGGCGATCACCATTGCTGCTGCAGCAACCAGAATCAACAGAACGCCAGCCGATGCATCGCTGACAAACAGCGCGCGAACCGGAGCAAAGACGGAGCGAAGGGGGAGGTTTTTGTTGGCCATAATTGTGGCGCTCCTCTCCCGTATATCTTTGCGCGTTGCAAGCTTACTAAGGCTCGGATAAGTAGAAACCCTAAGGGGACTTGCAATTGGCGGTTGGGGGATTCACGCTTTTTGAATGGCTTATGCTGATTCAGCATGAGCTGCTATTGTTCGCCGGGGTATTTTTTCTGCTTGGCGCAGCTGATGAGATGCTGGTGGATTTCCTCTGGATCTGGCTCAAGCTGACCGGGCGCGCCAGGACGCAGAAGCTTTTGCCAGACGCCCAGTCGCCTGTCCATACAGGCATCCTAGACCAGAGCCTGATTGGTCCTGCGGCAATTTTTGTACCGGCCTGGCGCGAGGCAGGAGTTATCGATGCGACAATTGCGCATATGCTGGCTGTCTGGCCCTATCAATCGATGCGACTCTATATCGGCTGTTATCGTAACGACCCGGCTACGATCGCCGCGGCCATGGCCGCTGCAGACGGCGACCCTCGGTTACGTTTGGTGGTGCATGACCGTGACGGGCCGAGCACCAAGGCTGACTGCCTCAACCGTCTCTATCATGCGCTCGATGAAGATGAATGGCGCAGCTATTCCAAGACCCGCATGGTTGTGCTGCATGATGCCGAGGACATGGTTGATCCGGCAGGGCTTGGGCTACTGGATGCTGCAATCAGCAGTTCAGAGCTGGTCCAGCTCCCCGTTTTGCCGCTTCCGCAAGCGAACAGCCCATGGATCGGCAGCCATTATTGCGAAGAATTTGCCGAAGCACATGGCAAGGCGATGGTGGTGCGCGATGCGCTGAGGGTGGGGATGCCGCTTGCCGGTGTCGGCTGCGCGATCGGGCGGGAAGCGCTGGATGTACTGGCCCGGTCCAAGCCCGATGGTGCGCCTTTTTCCGCCGATTGCCTGACCGAGGACTACGAATTGGGCCTGGGGATATCGGAACTGGGCGGCCGCGCGCGCTTTATCCGTAGCCGCCATGCCAATGGTGAACTGGTTGCGACGCGGGCCTATTTCCCCGCAAGGCTGGATGAAGCGGTGCGGCAAAAGACCCGCTGGGTTCACGGCATTGCCCTACAGGGCTGGGACCGGCTGGGGTGGCGCGGTAGCGTTGCAGAGGGCTGGTGGCGTCTGCGTGATCGGCGCGGTCCGTTTACTGCGGTAGTGCTGGCGGTTGCTTATCTGTTGCTCATACTGGCGACCATTAGTTGGGCGATGGAACTGGCGGGCCGGGGTGACCCATTGCAGCTTTCCACCACTATTAGATTTATTCTGGCGCTGAATTTCGCCAGCTTTGGTTGGCGCGGTGCCTGGCGCTTTGCCTTTACAGCGCGCGAATATGGCTGGGTAGAGGGTGTGCGGGCCGTCCTGCGCATTCCGGTGACCAATATTATTGCTATCATGTCCGGGCGGCGGGCCCTGTTTGCGTATATTCGCAGCCTGCGGGGACATTTGCCGCAGTGGGACAAGACGCATCATTATGCGCACCCAGCGCGGGTCATTGCATCGAGTGGGCAGCTGACACCATGAGCTTGCACACCAAGTCTGCAAGCGTGCACCAACGCCCGGGTCAGCCGCTGTTGGTGCTTTTGGCTGTCCTGCTCGGCTGGGCCGGAATGCGTGCGGCCGTGTGGCAGGATCCATTTCCGGATATGCTTGCCGTGCAGGGTCCTGCAAAGAGCCAGAGCGCGTCGTTATTGGTCCATCAATCAGCGCTGGAAAAGCGGGCCGCGCCCTCCATTGCAATCCCGCCACAATGGGCCTTTGAAGACAATGGCCTGATCGCTCCGCCGCGGCAAGTAACGATTGACGCTCCGGTTATTGCCTTCGATCCGGCTGGGACCCTGGCTTCGCAGCAGGTGTTGTGGCTCGCAGCAATGGCGCAAATTCCGGTTCCGCATGATGTGGCAATCATGTTGCATGAACAGGCCACTCCTGCAGCACAAAGCGAAAGTGGCGCGAACTTCTCGCCTCAGGGCACGGGGCTAAAGCGCTGGTCAATGGATGGCTGGCTGTTTCTGCGGCCCGGCTCGGTAACCGGAACTGCGGCGGGGCCAAGTCTGGCAACCTATGGGGCAAGTCAGGCCGGCGGGGTCTTTCGCTACCAGCTTGACCCTTCCAGCAGATACCGGCCGTCAGCATATGTCCGCGCGACGAAGGCGTTGGCGGGCCAGCGTGAAGCGGAAGTTGCCGCAGGTCTATCCGTCCGGCCCTTCGCGCGTGTTCCGCTTGCGGCCTATGCGGAACTTCGCGCCACAGATGGCGCCGCGTCGCGGGAATTGCGGCCCGCTGCGCTGGTGGTAAGTGAACTGCCGTCGGCTAGGCTGCCAATGGGCTTTCGTGCTGAAGCCTATGGCGCGGCCGGATATGTGGGCGGGGCCTTTTCGACCGCATTTGTTGACGGGCAGGCGCGGGTCGACCGCAAGATTGCCAGTTTTGATCTGGGAGCGCTGAGCGCTGGGGCAGGTGCGTGGGGCGGGGCGCAGAAGGGCGCGGCGCGGCTGGATGTAGGCCCCACCGTCAGCGTGAATATCATGTTGGGCCAAACCCCGGCCCGCGTTGCGATGGATTACCGGCTGCGCGTTGCCGGAGATTCGCAACCGAACTCTGGTGTTGCCGTAACGCTTTCCACCGGATTTTAAGCGCATTCACAACACGGTTCAGCTTTAATCCAGCGTGCCGCTCGTTTAGGGCATAATCATGGATGTTTATCTCCCGATCGCGAATCTCTCGGTCAATGGACTAGTGATTGTCATGCTGGGGATGATCACCGGCTTGTTGTCTGGCCTGTTTGGGGTTGGCGGCGGATTTCTAACCACCCCGCTGATGATTTTTTACGGCATTCCGCCTACGGTCGCGGCGGCCTCGGCGTCAACGCAGGTGACCGGCGCAAGCGTATCGGGCGTGTTCGCGCATACCAAACGCGGCGGGGTCGATTACCGGATGGGCGGCGTGATGGTGGCAGGCGGCATTGTTGGGGCCGGAATTGGCGCGCTTTTGTTTCGTTTCTTTCAAGCCATCGGCCAGATTGATGTGGTCATCAACGTGCTCTATGTCGTGCTGCTGGGTACGATTGGCACGCTGATGGCGCGCGAATCGATCGAGACACTCCGCCCTACCGAAAAGGGCATGGCGCGCGCTGCCAAGAAACGGCGACATCATCCGCTCGTTGCCGCTTTGCCGATGCGGTGGCGGTTCTACCAGTCAGGGCTTTATATCTCGCCGCTTGCCCCGCTTCTGCTCGGCGTGGGGACGGGCATTTTGACCATGCTGATGGGCATTGGTGGCGGTTTCATTCTCGTCCCGGCGATGCTCTACATTCTTGGTATGAGCGCCAATGTCGTGGTTGGCACATCGCTTTTCCAGATCCTGTTTGTCACCATTGTCACGACCATGATGCATGCGCTGACCACCCATGCTGTTGATATAGTGTTGGCGGCCTTGCTGCTGTTCGGTTCAGTCTCCGGCGCGCAGATCGGGGCCAAACTGGCGCAAAAGGCCAAGCCAGAGGCGCTGCGTCTGGTGCTGGCGGTAATCGTGCTGCTGGTCGCGCTGCGGATGTTGTTTGGCCTTGGCTACCGGCCTGATGAAATTTTCACTGTGATCAATCTGTGATCCGCTGGCTCGCCTTGCTGATGGTGCTGGCTCTCCCTAGCCAGGCGATGGCAGCGCGGGACCCAATTCTGGTACCTGAAGTTTCGCAGCACGAAGTGAAGGTCCGTCAGGGCTTTATCGGGACCGAGCTGCTGCTATTCGGTGCGATTCTCGATCCCAGCGGGGTTCGGGCCGGGCGCGACTATGATATTGTGGTGGTGCTGAAAGGACCGACATTGCCGATCCGGGTGCGTGAGAAGGAACGGATTGGCGGTATCTGGGTCAATGCGCAAACCACAGATTTCCAGTCTGCTCCGTCCTTTTTCGCAGTCGCCTCCTCCGCGCCGATCTCCAAAATCGTGGATGACCGGACAGCGGCCATTTATGAGCTTGGCCTGCCGTTCATCCAATTATCGCCCACCGGTTCGATTGACCCGGACGAACAGCGCAAGTTCACCGAAGGGCTGGTTGATCTGCGCCAGCGTAAAGGCCTCTATAAAGAAGACCCCAACGGCGTGAAGATCAGCGGGCAAGTGCTCTATCAGGCGCGTATTTCGCTGCCGTCCAACGTTCAGACGGGGACTTATACTGCGGAAACCTTCGCGATAACCCGCGGCCGCGTGATCGCCTCTGCCATTGCCGAGGTCGAGGTGAAGAAGGTCGGCTTTGAACGGCTCGTCGAAGTGTTCTCGCAGCGTGAGGCGTTTCTGTATGGTCTGGTGGCCGTATTCCTTTCGATCGGCATGGGCTGGTCGGCAGGTCGCTTGTTCGCCATGGTCTAGGTAGTTTCATATAATCGCAAATTCATAGCGTTGACGCGATGTTAACCCTCATCCCGCTAGGTCTCTCTGGTAATTCACAAAGGGACGGGTTTTGCAATGAGCGATATGGGCCAAGGGAATTTCGAGCAGGCTCGACCGGTTTCGGCAACAACCGGTCAGCCGGCTGATCTCGATACGGCTGACAATGCGCTGCGCCCGATTGGCGTAGTGCTGGAAATTGCCGGATCTGGCTCGCAGATTGCGCTCGACCTTGAACGTCTGAGCGAATGTATGGCGGATGAAGATCCCTCGATCGGCCTTGCCGGGCAAGTCGGCAGCCAGATTAAGATCCGCGTTGGCAATAGCTGGCTGCTCGCCAGTGTTCGCAACCAGCGGCAGGACCGCCGTGCCAATGGCGGCATTATCGCCAACATTGACTTTCTGGGCGAAGGCCAGGAGGAAAAGCTTACCGGCAAGATTCACAGCTTCCGCCGCGGCGTCACGCGCTACCCAGTTCCCGGCGCGCTGATCTATCCGGCAACCACGGCTGATCTGCGCCAAATCTACGCCAGCGATGGCCGCGCCAACATTCAGATTGGCACCGTTTACCCGACCAAGGATATCCGCGCAGGCCTTTACGTTGACGCCTTGCTGGGCAAGCATTTCGCGCTGCTCGGATCGACTGGTACCGGTAAATCGACCAGTGCAGCGCTGATCCTGCACCGCATTTGCGAAGCCGCGCCGGAAGGTCATATCGTGATGATCGATCCGCATGGCGAATATTCGGCCGCGTTCAAGACGACCGGCAGGATCTTCGATGTGACCAATCTTCAGATGCCCTATTGGTTGATGAACTTTGAAGAACATTGCGAAGTGCTGCTGACATCCAACGGCAACGAGCGGCAGGTTGATGCCGATATTCTTGCCCGCTGCTTGCTGAGCGCGCGGCAGAAGAACCGTTTGGCCGACACGATGGGCAAGATCACGGTGGATTCGCCGGTCCCCTATCTGCTGTCCGACCTGTCGAACGAAATTCAGACGCAGATGGGCAAGCTCGAAAAGGCGACCTCCTCTGCGCCTTACATGCGCATCAAGACCAAGCTGGAAGAGCTGAAATCCGACCCGCGCTATCAATTCATGTTCTCCGGCATGCTAGTAGGCGACACGATGGGAGAGTTCATCTCCAAAGTGTTCCGTATGCCCAGTGCCGGCAAGCCGATTTCCATCATTGATGTCTCCGGCGTTCCGTCGGACATTACGTCCACTGTGGTCGCGGTGCTTTCGCGGCTGGTGTTCGATTTTGCCATCTGGGGCCGGGACGAGAAAACCAGCCCAATCCTGCTGGTATGCGAAGAAGCCCACCGATATGTGCCCAACGAACGCAATGCTGATGGTTCGTCGGTTGGCCGCATCCTCAGCCGGATTGCCAAGGAAGGGCGTAAATACGGCATTTCGCTGGGCCTGATTACCCAGCGTCCGTCTGACCTTGCCGAAGGCGTGTTGTCGCAGTGCGGCACCATCATCTCCATGCGGCTCAACAATGACCGCGACCAGGCCTTTGTGAAGTCGGCCATGCCCGAAGGGGCACGCGGCTTTCTCGATTCGATCCCGGCGCTGCGTAACCGCGAATGCATCATCTGCGGCGAAGGTGTCGCCATTCCGATCCGCGTCAGCTTCGACAATCTCGAGGAAGTCAAGCGCCCGGCCTCTGAAGACCCGAGCTTTGTCGAGCTGTGGCGCCAGAGCGGCGGCGAGGAAGAGACGGTTTACCGCACCGTCCAGCGCTGGCGTTCGCAAGGCGGCTGATCCCAATCCCGCAAATCACGTCCCGCGCGTATCGCCAAACAGGTGGATATGCAGCCGGTCGCTCATCCTGAACCCATGCTGCAGGCATAGCGGGACCAGCCATTGCTCGCGTTCGCGCAAACTCGCGCTATCGATCCCCTCGGGCATCAGGAAGACCCGTTTGGGGTTTATCGCATGGGCGCGCACCAGCGCCAGCACTTCGCCGATATCGCCCGGATTGGCGATCACAAATTTGAAGAACGCCCGCTCATCGGCGCTGTAATGACCGAGCATGCGCGGCAGCAGTGCCAGTTCCGCCGGATTGCCGCTATGCGCCAGCTTTGGGCTGACATTGTACTGATCGATCCTGATATCGAGCCTGGCAGGCGCGGCAGTGGTGCCATTGGTTTCCACCTCCACCGACAGATCGGGCAATAATTCGAGCAATTCGGCCAGCGCGCCCGCCTGCAGCAGCGGTTCACCGCCAGTGATTACCAGCCGTTTCTGGCCCAGCGCGATGATCTGCTGTGCCGCCTCCGCCGCAGACAGCGTGACCTGATTGGCCCTGCGGTCATAGGTTGCCGCGCCGCGGTGCAGCCGCTCGTCACCGGTAAAGTGCCACGTATAGGCCGTGTCACACCAGACGCAGGCAAGGTTGCAGCGCGACAGGCGGATGAAGGTGCAAGGCGTACCGGCGCTGGGGCCTTCACCCTGAACCGAAGCGAATATCTCTGGCTTGCCGGGCGCCGTGGTGGCCAGTGTCAGCGGCATGATCTAGCCCCCGTAGCGCCGCCGGCAAGTCCTACAATATGGAACACATGGAACACGGTCCTGCG
>JAHEAW010000044.1 GCA_024642545.1 Erythrobacteraceae bacterium | reverse complement strand
TGGTAACCGATCTCAGGGAACTGATCGACCCACTTCCGGTGAGGGTGCATTTTCACAATACGCGCGGCACGGGACTGGCCAATGTATGGGCCGCAATTGCGGCAGGGGCGAAAATTGTTGATGCGTCTATTGGCGGGCTTGGTGGTTGTCCGTTTGCTCCGGGTGCAGCGGGCAATGTCGCGACGGAGGACGTAGTTTATATGCTGGAGCGGGCAGGAATCCAAACAGGACTGGACCTGCAAGCGCTGATCGAAGCCAATCACTGGCTCGGCGGCGTGATGGGAAAAGCCCTTCCTGCAATGGTTGGCAAAGCGGGCGGTTTTCCCCAGCCAAACAAACATTCGATTTCCATTTCAGACCAAGAGGAAGTTGCCTGATGCGTTACCGTTTGGGTGTCGATGTTGGCGGCACATTTACCGATTTGCTGCTGTTCGACAATGAGACCGGAGCGTTCTGGCGGCACAAAACACCGTCCACACCGCATGACAGTTCCGAAGGGATTCTGACCGGGGTTACGGCAATCACTGGTGAAGCTGGCGTCGATCCGGCGGCGATCGAATATTTTCTTCATGGCACCACTGTCGCGACCAATGCTGTGCTGGAAGGAAAGGGTGCTCGTGTCGGACTGATAACGACCGAAGGCTACCGACATATTATGCAGATCGCCCGCAGCTTCGTTCCCGGCGGCCTTGCCGCATGGATCATCTGGCCCAAGCCGCAACCCCTTGCTGCTTTGGAAGATACTGTGACGGTCAAGGGCCGGATCGGAGCTGATGGGACAGAAGTCCGTCCGCTTGATGAAGCGCAGGTGCGTGAAGTTCTTGCGCAGCTGCGTGATAGCGGCGTGGAGGCAATCACTGTCAGCCTGATCAACGCTTACATTAATGGCGACCATGAAAAGCGTATCGGTGAGATTGCCGCAGAAATGATGCCCGAAATTTCAGTCTCTCTGAGCCACGAAGTGTTACCTGAAATGCAGGAATATGAACGAACCTTGTCGACCGTTGCCAATGCAGCTGTACGCCCTGTGGTTAGCAAATATATCTCCAACCTGCGTGACAAGCTGGAAGTCGCCGGGGTGGAAGGCAAGCTCTCACTGCTGCGATCCGATGGCGGGTTAATGAGCTCGCAGAAGGCAGAGGAACACCCGGTAAATATTCTCATGTCAGGCCCTGCAGGGGGCGTTACAGGCGCATTGTGGGTGGCTAAAAATGCCGGGCTCGATAACATTCTCACGCTAGACGTTGGTGGCACATCGACCGATGTGGCGTTGATCGAAAATCTCGAGCCGCGTCGCGTGCGCACCACAGAAGTCGGGCATCTTTCGGTCAGGGCGTCCTCACTTGACGTTAAGACCGTTGGCGCAGGCGGTGGGTCGATCGCTTATGTGCCAGAATTAACTGGCGCTTTGCGCGTTGGCCCCCAGTCAGCAGGCGCGGTTCCAGGACCGGTTGCCTATGGCAAAGGCGGCGAAGAGCCAACCGTTACCGATGCCAATGTAGTCCTGGGCTATTTGCCGGAAGATCTGCTGGGGGGGGCGTTCAAACTGGACCGCGACGGCGCCAAGAAAGCGGTCCAGAAAATCGCCGATGCGCTGGGCATCGAATTGATGGCGGCGGCGCGCGGTATCATCGACATCGTCAATGAGAACATGTTCGGCGCGCTTCGGATGATCTCGGTCCAGCAAGGCTATGACCCACGTCATTTTGCGCTGATGGGTTTTGGTGGGGCCGGGCCGCTGCATGTCAATGCAGTGGCCCGGTTGATGGGCAGTTGGCCAGCTATCTCGCCAGTCTCGCCCGGTGTGCTGTGCGCGCTAGGCGATGCAACCACCCGGATGCGGACTGAAACCGCACGAAGTTTTAGCCGGTTGGCTGATGATACTGACGTTGCCGAACTGGTCACCCTGCTCGACGAAATGGCGGCGCAGACCAGAGCGGAACTAATCTCTGACGGCATTGCTGAAGCCACAATCACAAGCCTGTTCGAGGTGGATGTGCGTTATGCCGGGCAGGCTTTTGAAGTGCCGTTGACAATTGACCAGCGAACTCTGATCGAGAAAGGGATCGAAGGCATTCTCGCGCGCTTTAACGAAGAACATCTGCGCTTGTTTACTTTCAACATGGATACGCCGCATGAAATTGTGAACCTACGCGCGGTGGCAATAGGCGAGGCGCCGCAATTGCCCGCTGCCGAGCTTGCCAAGGGTGATGGCAATCCTTCGGCGGCCAAAATCCGCGATCACAAATTGTGGATGGACGGCGCTGAACAACAGAGCGCAATTTTCGATCGGTCCCGCCTGAAACAGGGCGACATCGTCAAAGGTCCGGCCATCATAACTGAAATGGATTCGACCACTTTGATCGAGAATGGCTGTATTGCCACTATCGATGCAGTCGGCAACATCCTGATAACTCCGGCTTAAGGAAGAGATTATGCCTGCCGAGATCATTCAATCCAATTCCGAGCCTTTCGCAAAGGTCGATATTGACCCGGTCACTCTCGACATCATCGAGAACGCGCTGCGCAACGCACGCATCGAAATGGATGCAACGCTGGTACGTACTGCCATGTCGCCTGGCATCCGCGAGCAGGGTGATGCATTTCCGCTCATCGCTGACCCTGCCGGAAAGATGATTGTCGGCCAGTTCGGCAGCTTTATTGACGGGTTCCTCAAGGATTTTGACGGAACGATTGAGGATGGGGACATGATATTCCTGTCCGATCCCTATAGCTGTGGCGGTGCAATCAGCCATTCGAATGACTGGTTGGTAATGCTGCCAGTGTTCAAGGATGGCCGTTTGATTGCCTATACCGCAATGTTTGGCCACCAGTCGGATATTGGCGGGAAAGTCGTTGGTTCCATGCCGATCGATGCCAAGTCAATTTTCGAGGAAGGTGTGCGCATTCCGCCAGTGAAAATCTGGCGCAAAGGTGAATATAACGAAGATTTGATGAAACTGGTAATGCACCAGACGCGCAAGCCGGACTGGTGCCAGGCAGACCTCAATGCGCTGATCGCGTCCTGCCGGGTGGCATCGCGGCGCATCATCGAAATGGCGGACCGTTTTGGCGATGATGTCTACGTATCAGCTACTCAGCATCTGCTGGGCCGCAATTACCGCGCGATGAAATCGCTGATCGCCATGGCAATTGCCGAGGAGCCGGTCAGCTTTGAAGATTATATCTGCGATGACGGCCTTGGCTATGGGCCTTACAAGATCAAATGCACCATGTGGCGCGAAGGCGAAAAGGTCGTGCTCGATTTTGCCGGAACGGATCCACAAAGCGCGGCCTCGATCAACTTTTTTCTCAATGAAAACATGTTCAAGATGTTCTTCGGCATCTATATGATCATGGTCTTCGATCCGCAAATCCTGTTCAATGATGGGTTTTATGATCTGATCGATGTGCGAATTCCGCAAGGGTCACTTCTCAAGCCCAAATTCCCTGCGGCACTTTCCGGACGCACCCATGCGTTGGGCCGTATTTTCGATATTCTGGGGGGGCTGCTGGGACAGAAAACGCCTGAATTCCTGAATGCTGCGGGCTTTAGTTCTTCGCCCCACCTGTTCTACTCAGGTTGGGATAACCGCTCTGGACAATCTGGCGAGTGGTTCCAGCTGTTCCAGATTGGCTTTGGCGGCATTCCCGGACGTCCGCTTGGCGATGGGCCTGATGGCCACTCGCTGTGGCCCGGTTTTACCAACGTACCTAATGAATTTCTTGAACGGTATTTTCCGCTTCGGATCGAACGGTATGAAACCGAGCCCGACAGCGGCGGGGCAGGGCTGCACCGCGGCGGCAATGGCATTCATATGACCTATCGCTTCCTCGCAGATGGTCAGATTGCGATCCATGATGATCGCTGGTTTGTGCCGCCCTGGGGAGTAAATGACGGGCGGCCTGGAAAACGCGCTGCAAAGGTTCTGGAAAGAGCTGATGGCACCACGCAGATTGTGGGTAACAAGGTCGATGATATTTCCGTTTCAGCAGGTGATCAGCTGCATTTCGTCACTTGGGGCGGGGGAGGTTGGGGCGACCCGCTTGACCGTGATCCTGCGCTGGTTGGGCTGGAAATTCGGCAGGGCCTGGTGACGCCGGATGGAGCACTTGATTACGGAGTGGTCGTATCAGACAATGGCGTTGTAGATGTTTCCGCGACCGCTGTGCTGCGGGACAAATTGCGAAGTACGAGAGGCGAAAGCCAGCTGTTCAATTATGGTCCTGGCCTTGACGAATTGCGCCGCAATTGCGTGGCCGAAACGGGCCTTCCCGCACCGATCAAGCCAATCTGGCCGGGCAACCAGTTGGCGGAGGCCGCTGAGTGACCTCTGGCAATTCTGGTGCGCTTTCCGGGCTCAAGGTAATTGAACTGGGCCAATTGCTGGCCGGGCCTTTCTGCGGCCAGCTTCTGGGCGACATGGGCGCAGATGTGATCAAGGTTGAGCCACCGGGGACGGGCGACCCGATGCGCATTTGGGGGCAGGGTGCCGATAAGGTCCAATGGGAAGTCATTGCCCGCAACAAGCGATCGGTGACCTGCAATTTGCGCGTTCCTGAAGGACAGGCAATTGTCCGCAATCTGGTTGCGAATGCGGATGTGCTGATCGAAAACTTTAAGCCCGGTACATTGGAAAAGTGGGGCCTGTCTCCGGAAGCTCTGCATCAGGCTAACCCGCGCCTGATTATTGCTCGCATGTCAGGCTATGGGCAGACTGGCCCATATTCCAACCGTGCCGGCTTTGGCGGTATCGGAGAAGCGATGGGTGGGTGGCGCTATGTTGTCGGTGAGCCAGACCGTCCGCCAGCGCGCATGGGCATCTCAATCGGGGATACGCTCTGCGCGACATATGGCTGTATGGGGGTGCTGGCTGCCTTGCAGCACCGGCACCGGACTGGAGAAGGTCAGATAATTGACACGGCGCTGTATGAGGCCGTGCTGCAAGTCATGGAGGGGCTGGTGCCAGAATATGACCGCAATGACTTTATTCGGGAGCGTTCGGGGTCGATCCTGCCCGGGATTGCCCCTTCCAATGTCTATAGCTGCAGCGATGGACCATTCATGATTGGTGCCAATAATGATGCCATCTTTGCGCGGCTTGCGCTGGCTATGGGGCAGCCAGAACTGGCCCAGGACGCGCGTTATATGACGCATTTGGCGCGCGGGGAGAACCAAACCGAGCTGGATGAACGGATCAATCGCTGGACGGCTACGCTGACGGTCGATGAAGTGGATGAATTGATGATCGAACATTCGATCCCTGCGGGGCGTGTTTATCGTGCGCCTGACATGTTGGAAGATCCGCATTTCAAAGCGCGAAATGCAATTGTCGAGGTGGAAACAACTCGCTTTGGCAAGCTGAAGATGCAGAATGCCTTTCCGAAATTCTCCAAATCGCCGTCAACAATCCGGCGCAGCGCACCCGCCACACCGGGCCAGAACAATGCAGAAGTTTACGGAGCGGCCTTTGGCTGGACCGATAGCGATCTTGTGCGTTTGGCAGAGCAAGGTGTCATTTAGGTTTCGCTTTGCTTGACCTCCTGCCATAAGTCTTCTTGTTCATCGATTGTGAGCTGTGGGAATTTACCGCCAGCAAGGGTTTCCATTGCGCGGTAGCGCCGCTCAAACTTGTCATTGGCTGATCGGAGCGCCTCCTCTGGCGCAATCTTGAAGGCCCGCACCAGATTAACAGCTGCAAACAACAGGTCGCCAGCCTCTTCAAATTGTTTGTCAGCTGGTGCCTCAGCAAGTTCTTGCATTTCTTCGCGTAATTTGTCCGCAGGTCCTTCGCAGTCAGGCCAGTCAAATCCATCGCGTGCGGCGCGCTTCTGGAGCTTTTCCGTTCTCTGCAAGGCAGGCAAAGCTTTGGCGACACCGTCCATGGAACTGGTCGCACCCTTAGCTGAGCGTTCGCTTGCTTTGATGGTTTCCCAGCGCTGTTCGTCCATTGAACCTGCTGTTCCGCCAAAAATATGTGGATGGCGCTGTTCCATCTTGTCTGCGATTGCGGCGGCCACCTGATCGAAATCGAACATGCCGCCTTCTTCCGCCATGCGCGAGTGGAAGACGACTTGGAAAAGCAGGTCGCCCAGTTCTTCGCGCAGTTCATCCATAGCACCGCGGTCAATCGCATCAGCGACTTCATAGGCTTCTTCGATGGTATAGGGCGCGATGGTCACAAAATTTTGCGCCCTGTCCCATTTGCAGCCGCGATCAGGGTCGCGCAAGGTGGCCATGATCTGGAGAAGGCGAGTGAGGTTATGAGACATGGCTACTCGATTATGAGAATGATAATATATATTATGTTAAATAATAGGGGGTGTGGGTGAGAGAAGGGCCTATCCTCTCACTAAATCGATGAAGAGATAAATGCCCAGAAAAATACCAAACCAAATCAGAGCCATGACAAATCCACGACGCCAACCCAGCCGATGCCCAGCGAGCGCACTGCCAGCCAATAACAGGCAGCCAATTAAGTAAGCCGCCTGCAGTGCGCCGAATCCATTCACAGAACAATCTCCATCCCATCAAAACCAACAGCGACATTCTCGGGAATTTCGGCGCTCAACTGCCTGTAATCCATACTCTTGTCCAAATGCGTCAATACTGCCTGTGCAGCCTTGCTACGTTTGACCAGATCCAGCGCCATGGCCAGATTGGCATGCGTAGGATGTGGATCGCGCCTCAGACAGTCAGTGACAAGCAAGTCAACACCGTTGAAAAGCGTAACCATTTCCTGCGTAACTTCACTGAAGTCCGTTGCATAACCTACTGATAATCCTTCAGAATCAAATCGGAATGCGGTACTTTTAGCAGGCCCATGCGGCATCAGGCACCAACGCACTGAAAAACCTGCGCAAAGCCGGACCCTTTCAAGCGTCTCAAGGCTGACAATGGTCGGATAGCCATGCTGGCCAGCGAAGACATAGTCGAACCGCTGGCGCAGCCTGCGCACAGTTTCCGGCGCAGCATAACCTGGGATTGCAGCGTTTCTGCCATAACGCAGCGGACGAAGATCATCGATTCCGTGGCAATGATCTGCATGGTCATGGGTCCAAAACACCCCATCGATCCGGTCAATTGCGTTGGCGAGCAGCTGTTGACGAAGGTCAGTCGATGTATCGACCAGCAGCCGCTTCCCCTCGTTACTCTCAACCAGAATTGAAACGCGCGTCCGGCGGTTCTTGGGTTCCTCGGGATCACACTCGCCCCAATCATTGCCAATCCTGGGCACCCCGGTGGAGGTTCCGGAACCTAGCATAAGCACTTTCATGCGGTAGCCTTGGTGAACAATGCAAAGAAATTTCTGGTGGTGGACTGAGCCAGAATTTCGAGCGGCTCACCACGGAGATTGGCGATGAATGCAGCGGTGTCTCTGACGAAGGCTGGCTCACACGGGCGGCCGCGATGCGGCACGGGGGAGAGAAATGGGCTATCGGTTTCAACCAGCAGTCGGTCTGCCGGGAGATGTTTTGCAATTTCCTGTAAGTTCCTGGCATTTTTGAAGGTTACGATACCGGATAGTGAAATGGTAATGCCTAGATCAAGCACCGTGCGGCCAAACTCCGCCGATGCTGTGAAGCAATGGATAAGAGCTGGGAAACTGCCTTTCGCCATCTCTTCTGTCAGGATTGCTGCGGTATCGTCTTCGGCATCGCGGGTGTGAATTATGATCGGTAGCCCTGTTTCACGGGCGATACCGATATGCATCCGAAACAGTGCCTTTTGCGCCTCGCGATCGGATTTGTCGTAATAATAGTCCAGCCCGGTCTCGCCGATCCCGATGACGCGCGGATTGGCAGCCGCTGTTCGCAGCGCATCTGCCCCAAGATCAGCGTGCGCGTCAGCCTCGTGTGGGTGAATTCCAACACTGGCCCATATGTCAGCTGCGCGGTTCGCTGTGCTGATGACCTGGTCCCATTCGCTGCGCCGGGTGGATATATTGAGAAAACCCTGCACACCGTTGGCGCGCGCACGTTCCAGCGCCGCTTGCTGGTCTTCAATCAGACCTTTGTATTCTAGGTGGCAATGGCTATCGATCAGCATCGACCTTCCCCGCTTTCAGGCAGTTCAAGTCTGGGGAATACGCCATCGGGCTTTTCGAGCCTGAATTCACGCGCAACCAGTTGCGCCAGCCAAGTGTCATCTTTAAGAGCTGCAAAGTCACGGGCATCAGGAGCAATGCCCATCTGGTCGAGCAAGCGATCAGTCGATTGCGGAACCACGCAGCTCACGGCAATTGCCAAACTGCGAAGTTGCCTGAACATTGTCATCAATACAGCTTCCATCCGCGCTGGGTCGGTTTTGCGCAAAGCCCAAGGGGCTTGTTCATCGACATATTGATTGCACGCAAAGACCGCTCGCATCCATTCCCCCAATCCGTCAGAAAAGTTCAATCTTTCGAACTCTTGGGGCAGAGATTTAGCGCAAGCCTCGTGTACAATGCGTTCCAGTGCCAGATCGGCTTCCGCCAAGCCAATATCGACCTTAAATATACCATCCATATTTTTGAAAATCATGGATAAAGTGCGTTGTGCTAAATTGCCGAAGCTGTTTGCAAGTTCCGCATTGGCCCGGTTTACAATTGCTTCTGGTGAATAGCTGCCATCCTGCCCGAATGCTACTTCGCGCATCAGGAAATAGCGCAGCGGATCAACGCCGAACTGTTCGGCAAGGGCCAGCGGGTCTGTAACGTTGCCAAGCGATTTGCTTTCCTTTTCGCCCCGGTTGAGCAGGAAGCCATGGCCAAATATCTGTTTGGGCAGGGCAATGCCGGCGCTCATCAGGAAAGCGGGCCAATAAACCGCATGAAACCGGACAATGTCCTTCCCGATCAGGTGAATGTCCGCCGGCCAGAATTTTGTCATCATCTCTGTTTTATCCGGATAACCAAGTCCGGTAAGGTAGTTGGTAAGCGCGTCGACCCACACATACATGACATGATTGTCGGCGCTGGGAACCTTGACACCCCAGTCGAAACTCGTGCGCGAAACGGAAAGATCACGCAGTCCGCCCGAAACAAACGCCATCATTTCGTTGCGGCGGCTATCTGGCTGCACAAAATCGGGCATTTTGGCGTATAATTCGAGCAGCTTGTCCTGATATTTTGAAAGCCGGAAGAACCAACTCTCCTCAACCGTCCATTCTACCGGAGTGCCTTGGGGGGAGAGCTTTTCCTCATCTTCCCCGCCCACAAGTTCGCTTGCGTCATAAAAAGCTTCATCGCGGACTGAATACCAACCTTCATAGCGGTCAAGATACAGATCGCCATTGGCCTCCATCGCATGCCAAAGTGCCTGGCTGGCGCGGTGATGATCGTCATCCACGGTTCGAATAAAGCGGTCATAACTGATATTCAGACAGTCACACATAGTCTGGAAATAGCTGGACATTTCATCGGCCAGATCACGCGCCGTGCGCCCCTGCTCCTCGGCCTTGCGCAGCATCTTCAAGCCATGTTCGTCCGTACCGGTCTGGAACCGAACTTCGCGCCCGCGCAGGCGTTGAAAGCGCGCGATAACATCTGCTGCAATCGCTTCATAAGCGTGCCCAATGTGCGGTCGGCCATTCGGGTAGGAAATGGCCGTAGTGATATAAAAAGGATCAGACATGCGACCGGTCACTAGTGACCGCGGCGGAGGCAAGCAAGCCGCCGATTTCCATGACCAGCAGCCCTGCATCAAAATTATATGTCGGGGCCTGACCGGTCAGTTTGACCAATTCGGCATGGGCCGATACCACCACCGGGATATGCCGCTTGGGACTTGCCTTGGCCATTTCCGCTATCACTGACCGGGCTAGATCCAGCGCCGCCTGAACGCGGGCTCTGTCAGGACGCGCGCCGATCGCGTCAGCCAACTGCCCGCGAAGCGAGAAATCAGCGTCTCCGTCACGCGCGATCCGCTGCATGATGGCATTTAGCTGGCCAAGATCTTGCGAAACGAAGTCGAGCGCCGCCCCCGGGGAGCCGGACGCGGCAATGATTGCCGCTGCGCGGGTTGCTTCATCAACTTCAGCCGCCTCTTGCCGCAGAAGTTGGCCCAATTCGTGATCACTTAATATTGGGAACCGCAAGGTTCGGCAGCGTGATCTGATCGTCGGCAGCAATCGCGCTGGCCGGTGCGCCACCAGCAGGAAGAATGTGCCCTTAGGCGGCTCTTCCAGACTCTTGAGCAGAGCGTTGGACGCACCCTTTTCCATATCATCTGCTGGATCGATAATTATGGCACGGTGCGCGCCCATGGTCGGGCGGGTGGTCAGTCGTGACTGCATGGCGCGTATCTGACCGACGGAAATGTTCCGCTTTAATTCATATGGCTTGCCCTCATCCCGCTTGCGTTCTTCCTTGTCATCCTTGGGCAAATGGGTGAGGATATGGATGTCAGGATGCAGCTTTCCGGGCGCGGTTAACTGGCCTCCTTGCTGCGCTACAAGCTCTCGGGCAGCAGCCAATGCAAACTGCATCTTACCCAACCCGCTTTTCCCCGCCAGCAGCCATGCATGGTGCATTTTTGGCCCGGTCAAAGCGTCACGCCATTCGCGCCATGCAGCTTCGTGCCCGATCAGAGTCATCTGGTTTCACTCAGAATTGGTTCGATGGCAGCGAGGATCCGCGTGTGGACCTGATCTGCGCTTCCCTCGCCATTAACCCGAGCAAACAGCGCTGGTTCCTTTGCCGCCAGCTTTCCAAATGCCAGTCCAACATTGTGATGATATTCTGCATCGCGGCCACCAATCGCGTCAGATTTACCCTGATCGCGCTGTGAAAGTCGCTGGGCAACCGTTACGGGGGAAACCTCGATCAGCAGGGTAAGGTCGGGCCTCAAACCATTGCTACCAATCTGGTGAAGCGCCAAGATGGCGTCATCACCCAGCCCGCCAGCGCCGCCTTGGTAAGCGCGGCTTGAATCAAGAAACCTATCGCAGATTACCCAGCTTCCCGCCTCTACTGCTGGCTTGATCAAGCGTTCTACGTGATCTGACCGGGCAGCAGCGAATAGCAGAGCCTCTGCGCGTGGTCCCCACCCCTCACCCGGAGGAGAAAGTAGCAAAGCGCGGATGGCTTCTGCACCAGCAGTCCCGCCCGGCTCGCGCGTTGTCACCGTTGTGAGGCCCCGTTTGCTCAACGATGCAGCGAGCAAGGCAGCTTGGGTGGACTTTCCGGTCCCTTCTCCGCCTTCTAACGCGATAAACTTGCCGCAACCCATCAAAGAAGCCCTCTTACCCCATTTAACATGCGCTGGAGTGGACCGGCTTGTCTGATTGAATTAGCCGCAATCAGCGGGACACGTGAAGGGGGAAGACCCGCTACTTTGATTTCGAGCTCCGCTACTTCTTCGCCCTTTGCAATGGGGGCCTGGAGCGGACCCTCATAATTGATCGTCAAGCTGATATGGTGCTGCTGGCCTGCGGGAAAGGTCGCGTTTATTGTGCCGGGTGCAAGCAAGTCTAAGCTGCGCGCTGTGCCATCTTGCACCTTGGCGTTGCCAACATGTTGCCCCTGTGCGAACAGATGACGCGTCGCAAATACGTCAAAACCCCATTCCATAAGCTCGCGCGCGGCCTGCTTTCTCATGGCCCCTGTCTCGCACGCGGCAACAACCATGATCAACCGCCGGCCATCGCGTATGGCTGACCCTGTGAAGCCGTAGCCCGCTTCGTTGGTAAAGCCAGTCTTGAGGCCATCTGCGCCCGGCACAGCGCCAGTGATTGGGTCATGATTAGCCTGCGTAATCCCGTTATAAGTATAACCCTTGCGGCCAAAATACCGCCCATATTCAGCCGGGTGGCGCCTAATGATCGCTCTGGCCAGTTTCGAAAGATCGCGCGCTGTCGTGTAGGAACCACCTTCGTCCATCCAACCGTTGGGAGTCCCGTAATGCGTGTTCTGCATGCCCAACATACGCGCTTGCATGTTCATCAGTTTCACCCATTTGCCTACCGATCCTACGGCCCCTTCAGCAAGCACAATGGCGCCATCATTGGCGGAAACAGATGCGATACCAGTCAACAGTTCATCCACAGTAACATGGGCGTCTGCAGGCAGAAACATTCGGGAGCCCTTGTTGTGCCATTCGGCAAAGGTTGCAGGCCGAACAGTGAATATCTGGCCGGGTGTGAGTTTCTTTTGATCCAGAAGCTCAAACGCAACGTAGAGCGTCATCAATTTGGTCATTGAGGCAGGCACAAAGCGTCGGTCAATATCCCGCTGGAACAGAGTTTGGCCCGAAGACATGTCAACCAGCAGAGCGATCGGTGCAGCCGTTTCTGGCGGAATCGCAGGCGTGATCCGCCCCGCGCTGCCAGCTGACGTGGCAGCGGTAAGCATCAGAAGCATCGCTAGTAAACGCAGCAGCTTTGTCAATTTTGCTCCCGTCACCGGGCGCATGCCGGTGGATCAGCCTGAAGTTGAAACCCTAGCGTCGCTATAACCGGCTGCATGGACCTTGGCGAGCGCTGCGTCAGCCTGTCCACGACTTGTGAAGGGGCCAACTTGCACCAGGTAAAAGTGCCCTGCTGTTTTGACCGCCGCGCCCAGCTTATCGGCGGCACGCTTGGCGTTGGCCTCATTTGCAAAAGTGGCGGCCTGAATGACAAACGCTGCTGCATTTGCCTTATCCGGGTATGAAGAAGCCGGGCTGGCAGGTGTTGGTGTGACAACCGAGGGAGTCGGGTCGATCACCGCGATGGTTTTAGGACGATCCTGCTGCGCTTCTGGCGGCATCGTTCTGCTGGCTGCGTTGTCACTCGCAGGCGTTGTTGTGCCGTCCTTGCTAGCTTGAACCACTGGCTTGGCGACTAAAACCACCGCGAAAGCCTCTGGTTTGGTAACCTCAGGTGCGGTTGCCTTTGCTACTGCCGCCGGTTTATCGTTGGGCATGGCTAAAGGGTTGGAAACGCTCGCAGCACTTGCCAATTGGGGTATGCTCAAGTCCGCGGAGCCTTTCACAGGTAGGTTGCGCCGTAGCACTTCGACCAGCGACTTGGGCGTGTCCATCGGCTGCGGAGCTCGCTCGCGCCGCCGAAGTTCAGCCCGCTCGACTTCGGGCGGGTTGACCCGGCGGACCCGCACCGGCGTGCCGTCTGCTATCCCCAGCTGTGCCTGAGCATCGGGCGAAAGCGCCACAATTCGGTCATTGGTTTGCGGGCCGCGCCGTTCAACCCGGGCAAGGATTGTCTTGCCGCTGTCAAGCGAGGTCACTTCGACATAGCTTGGCAGCGGCAAGGTCTTGTGAGCGATCGTCACGCCTGGCCCGGCAGAAGGGTCCATTGCGGCATAGCCAACTTCGTCATAGCTGAGCGTATCGACCGGCGTGTAGAGCTTACCGTCAATGGTGTACGGATCGCCCAGAACAACCGGATAGTCGCCGGACGGGCCCATTTGAGAAGCCGCTGACATCGCTCCGCCGGCACTGCGCAGCGCCGCGACCTTGCCCGTTCCGCCCGAACAAGCCGCAACAGCTGTGCTGAGCCCAACGGCCAAAAACCAGCGCCCAAATCTATTTTCTGATCTCATCTGCAAGCAATCCCACGCTCATCGCGTAATAGTTCGAGCAGTTATATTCGAGGATAACCCTATAATTTGCGGTTAAGAGCCATGCAGCTGTGCCCGGACCATCGGGCTGGAAAAATGACGCCATGACGTCATCGGCGAGATAGGACTGGGGCTGCACGCCCATAGCACGCCATTCGCGGACCGATTTCCAGATGCTGTGCCGTTCATGCACGCGGGGGCACACAGGCGATTTGATGGTGCTGACAATAGCCGCGCGGTTCAGATCATTTGGTACCGATACGCGCACGCCCCACGGTTGACCGGTGCGCCAACCAGCATCGCGAAAATAATGGGCGATCGAATAAAGCGTATCCGCGCTGCTGTTCCAGATATCTGCCCTTCCATCCCCGTCACCGTCCACCGCCAGCCGGAGATAGACGCTCGGGAGAAATTGCGGATTGCCAAAGGCCCCGGCCCAGCTGCCAACCATCGTCTGACGCGGGAAGCCTTCATCGGCGATCTTCAGCAGATCGACCCATTCCTGCGCAAACAGGTCGCGCCTGCGCCCTTCCCACGCCAATGTGGCGAGCGAACGCGACAGGTCAAAATTGCCCTTGAAGCTGCCGTAGTTGGTTTCGTGTCCCCAGATAGCGATCAGGATTTCCGCTGGGACGCCGTATTTGGCCTCTATCTGGCCTGCCATTGCGCCAATTTCGCGGTAAACTTCCTTTCCGCCCGCAACCCTCGCATTATCAACATGCCGCGCAATGTAGGGCGCCAGTGCGGGAAAGCCGGTGCTGGTCGGCGTACCTGGTTGTGCCCGGTCCAGTTCGATCACTCGGTAATTCGGCGTAAGATCAGCGGTCATTCTTGTAATGGTTGTTTCGCTGACCCCCTCTGCGCGCGCCCGGGCAATCAGTAATTGCATATAAGCGGCAAACGACAGCTCCTGCGCGCGGGCGGGCGGCGCTGAACCGACCAGCATCAGGCTCGCGGCGGCCACGGTGAGAAACTTAGCGATCATTATCGTGTGATGTCATAGCCATCCTGAATCGCAAATGACTTTCCTGCGAAAGTTGAACTTACTCCACAATGGCGCCGCGAAGTGCTGATAAGACCCCGATCCACAGCATGTTCTCTGCAAAATCCGGGATGACAAAGCGGTTACATCACGCTAGCGCGCAAATCGTTCGCGGACAGGTGGCAGAGCGGTTGAATGCACTGGTCTTGAAAACCAGCGTGGATGCAAGTCCACCGTGGGTTCGAATCCCACCCTGTCCGCCAGCCTCAATGCCGCGCCAGATCAGATATGTATCGCCTGCCCGTATGCGCTTAGCACGCTTTCGTGCATCATTTCGCTGAGCGTGGGGTGCGGGAAAATGGTGCCCATCAGTTCTGCCTCAGTTGTCTCCAGCACTTTGCCCACGGTGTAACCCTGGATCAGCTCAGTTACTTCAGCGCCAATCATATGTGCGCCCAGCAATTCGCCGGTCGCGGCATCAAACACCGTCTTGATAAAGCCTTCCGCTTCGCCCAGCGCGATGGCCTTGCCGTTGCCGATAAAGGGGAAGTTACCCACTTTAACTGTGTGCCCGGCTTCTTTCGCCTTGGCTTCGGTCAGCCCGACGCTGGCAACTTGCGGGTGGCAATAAGTGCAACCAGGTATCGCATTGCGGTCCAATGGATGGGGGCGTACATCCTTATTGCCCAGTTCCTGTGCAATTGCCTCTGCCGCTGTCACACCCTCATGACTGGCTTTGTGCGCAAGCCACGGCCCGGGCACGCAGTCGCCGATCGCCCATAGCCCTTTGGCAGCAGTGCGGCCATAACCATCGATCTGGATGAAGCCCCGCTCCATCCGAGCACCAGCCGCTTCCAGCCCGATATTTTCGGTATTCGGCTGAATGCCGATAGCCACAATCGCATGGCTGAATTCCGCGGCCGTGACCTTGCCATCCTTGCCCTTGAGCTTGGCAGTGACGCCTTTGGCGGTGGCTTTCAGGTCCTCCAATCCGGTGCCGGTGAGTATCTTCATCCCTTGCTTGGTCAGCGACTTTTCAAGGAAGGCCGACACATCGGCATCTTCCACCGGCACGACCCGGTCGAGCATCTCAACCACAGTAACTTCGGCGCCCATATCGTTGTAGAAACTGGCAAATTCGATGCCGATCGCACCCGAGCCGATAACCAGCAGCTTGCTCGGCATTTCAGCCGGAACCATTGCGTGCCGATACGTCCAGATGCGCTTGCCATCAGCAGGTGCAAAGGGCAGGTCGCGCGCGCGCGCGCCAGAGGCCACGATAATATGCTTGGCGGTCAAGGTTTCGCTGCCCTTATCGCCTGTCACTTGGAGCGTAGTCGGGTTTTTCAGGCTGCCCTCGCCCATGTGGACAGTGATCTTGTTCTTTTTCATCAGATGCGTGACGCCCTGATTGAGTTGCTTGGCGACGCCCCGACTGCGCTTGACCACCGCATCAAGATCAGCCTCTATCCCTTTGGCAACAAGGCCATAATCCTTGGCGTGCTGCATATAGTGGTAGATTTCTGCCGAGCGCAGCAGCGCCTTGGTCGGAATGCAGCCCCAGTTGAGACAGATACCACCCAAATTCTCTCGTTCCACGATTGCGGTCTTGAGGCCCAGCTGCGCACAGCGGATTGCGGCGACATAGCCGCCCGGGCCGGAACCGAGTACGATGACGTCATAACTGGCTGACATTATTGATGTACCTTCTGTAAAATCCTACAATGTGGAACACATGGAACACTGTCCTGAACCAAAAAATCTGGCATGCGTGAGGCGGGGTAAAGTGCGCCGGGATAAGATGCAGCAGGGTATCACGGCTGGGTGGTCAAGCATGCTGCCATTTTTCGCATGATCAGGCATCTGTAGGACAGGACCCATTGCCTATCCGGTCACCAGATCGACATATTTGGCCTCGACCCAGCCATATTTGCACGGACCGTGATATTCTTCGGGCTTGGTCAACGCAATGCTGACCTTGCAATCTCCCAAATCCTGCTTCTCATCGCCGGGATAAACGATCCCCTGCCACCCGTCATCGGCTTCGCACAGCCATACCAATGCCGATATCTTGAGCTTGTCAGTCACTGCCGCCGCTTGGCTGGCCTCAGCGCGCACGCGCAGGAAATCGCCCTTGCGCGGCTCAAAGCCATTGATTCGGCCAATACCGGGACAGGCATCATGCGCCGGCCCTTCGAGGCCGATCTGCGGAATACGAATCGTTTCGCTAGCTGGAGGCGGCGGCCCGGCCGCTGCGAGCATGAGGGCCGCCAAGACAACCTTCATGTCTGCTTGCTCGCAAGTACCACAGCGCGGGGACGATTATTGTCATCGAGCAGCACGAATTTGAAGCTTCCCTGCGCGACCTTGGTGGTTGCCTCGCCGTTCCGCTCCCGCGCGACGGCTTCAGCAGCGATGGTCAGTGAAGTGGTGCCAGTGGCGGCAATGTCGCAATAGACGGACAATTCATCACCCACTGCCATTGCACCGGGAAAGGCGAAATCCGTGGCCGAAACTACCACAGCCTTGCCCTCGCCCACCCTGCTCGCGAGCGCACCTGCACCCAGCGCCATCTGACTCATCAGCCATCCGCCGAACACCCCGCCATAAGGGTTCGTGTCGGCAGGCATCGCGGTGACGCGGATAAGGGGGGAGCGGTCAGACACTGGCTCTGGAGACTTGCTCAAGCCACCAGTCCCAGCGGGTTCTCCACCAGATGCTGGAATGCCTGCATCAACTGTGCGCCGTCCGCGCCATCGATCGCGCGGTGGTCGAAGCTGCCGGTAGCGCACATCATGGTGGCCACGCTCAGCGCGCCATCGATGACGGCAGGGCGCTTCTCGCCCGCGCCAACAGCAAGGATCATCGCTTGCGGCGGGTTGATCACCGCGTCGAACTGCTTGATCCCGAACATGCCCAGATTGCTGAGACTGGCAGTGCCGCCCTGATATTCATGCGGCTGTAATTTGCCATCACGCGCCTTGCCTGCCAGTTCCTTCATTTCAGTCGAAATGGCAGAGACTGACTTTGCCCCAGCATCGACAATAATCGGAGTGATCAGCCCGCTCGGTGCGGCCACCGCCACCGAAATATCTGCGCGGCCATATTTCCGCAGTCGATCGCCGGCAAAGGCGACATTGCATGACGGGACTTGCATTAGCGCCTTGGCGAGCGCCTTGATCAGCAGATCATTAACCGACAGTTTGATACCCTGCGGTTCGAGCGCAGCATTGAGATCGGCACGCAGTTTGAGCAGCGCGTCAAGCTGCACATCGACCGTCAGGTAGATATGCGGAATAGTCTGCTTCGCCTCGGTCAGGCGGCGGGCGATTGTCTTGCGGACATTGCCCAGCTTTTCGTCCTCGTGCGGAATGCCGAAGTCAGGAATTGCGCCGCTTGACGATGGCGCTGAAGGTACAGGCGTGGCTGCTGGCTTAGAAGCGGATGCTTCGGCAGGGGCATTTTCAAGGTCTGCCTTGACAATCCGGCCGCCCGGCCCGCTCCCCTTGACCGTGCCGAGATCAATGCCTTGCTTTGCTGCGAGGCGTTTAGCCAGCGGGGATGCCACAATCCGGTCGTCCGATGATATGGATGCAGGCGCCCTGGGCGCAGGAGCAAGTGTTGCTGCAGGCGCAGATGTCGGTGCAGACGAATACTGGGGTTCAGCTGCATCTTCGGGTGCCGGAGCCGGGATGGCGGGTGCCGCCGCCTTGGCTGCTGCCTGATCCTCGTCTTCACCTGCAAGCGTGGCGATAATCGTGCCGACTTTGACCCCTTCGGTTCCTTCGGGCACAGCAATGCTGACAATCGTGCCTTCATCGACCGCTTCGAACTCCATCGTAGCCTTGTCGGTTTCAATTTCGGCCATGATATCGCCCGATCTGACCGTATCGCCTTCCTTCACCAGCCAGCGCGCGAGCGTGCCTTCTTCCATTGTTGGAGAGAGTGCGGGCATCTTGATGGGCGTGGGCATGGCGGCGGAATGGGTCCTGTTTTATGGGCTGGCTTGTCTTTGGCCAATTCCGCCGCGCCGGGCAAGGTTCTTGCGCCGAATACGATTTCATCGGATATGGGCCAGGGGAGACAATTTCATGCGCGTTTATCTGGTGATTATGGATGAAACCGATGAAGCGCGCAAAGCGCTG
Source organism: Erythrobacteraceae bacterium (assembly GCA_024642545.1). GTDB lineage: Bacteria > Pseudomonadota > Alphaproteobacteria > Sphingomonadales > Sphingomonadaceae > Allopontixanthobacter. Next base: position 1,340 of record JAHEAW010000044.1, on the reverse strand, counting down.
CGGTTCGCTTCGCGCCGCGCCCACGCCAGCGGCGGTGCAGTCCATATTCTGGCGCTGGTTCCGCCGCAAAGTTTCAATGCCTTTGCCGGGGTGCAAGCGACCATTGAACAGGAAGCGCATGACCGGGCCGAAGTTATCGCGAGCAGTGCAGCCGGCAGCCTGTTCAGCGAAAGCGGTAAAATGCCCAAGATTGCGGTCAAGGTTGGGGACAGCCAGACAGTGATCAAGCAATATCTGGCGGAACATCCCGAGATTGCAGCGCTGGTGCTGGGGGCATCGAGCGACGGCGCGCCCAATCCGCTGGTAACGCACTTCTCCGCCCATGCAGGGTCGCTATCCTGCCCGCTTTATATCGTGCCGGGGTCCTTCACCGCCGAGGACATCGACCGGCTTGCTTAGCGCTTTTTGCGGCCTTGGTGGCGGATATTGCCGGGTCGGCCGCGTTGCCCGGTGCGGTATTGTCCGCTCCTCCCGCTGCTGTTGCTGGAGCGCGAGGACCCCTTTGCCCCGCTGCGCTCACCGCGCGGCTCTATTGATTTGCCATCGCTTTCGGGCAGTTCGAATTTCAGCGCACCGGTCAGTGGATTGGCTTCTGCCAGCTTGAGCTGGAGCCGCTGGCCGGTGTCAAAGCGAGTGCCTGACCGTTCGCCAACCAGCGCGCGGGCAGCCTCATCATAGCGGAAATAGTCAGACCCCAAGGTCGATACAGGCACCAGCCCGTCACCGCCCAGCCCGACGATGGTGGCGAAGAAGCCAAAGGTCTGCACGCCTGTAATGCGCGTTTCAAAGGTTTCGCCCACGCGCGCGGACAACCAGGCAGCGACATACCGGTCAATCGTATCACGTTCAGCCTCCATCGCGCGGCGTTCAGTCACGCTGATAGCATCAGTGATCTTCGACAAATCGGCGCGGTCGCGGTCCGCCAGCCCGGTCAGTGCCGGTAACGGTGGTTTGGGTTTGGACTGCTCCAATCCAAAGGCATCGACCAGCGCGCGGTGAACCAGCAGATCGGCATAACGCCGGATCGGGCTGGTGAAATGGGCGTAGGACCCTAGCGACAGACCGAAATGACCCGCATTATTGGGCCCGTAATAGGCCTGCGTCTGACTGCGCAGCACCGCTTCCATGATCTGCGCCTTCTCGGCCTCGTCAGCCACATCCTTCAGCATCCGATTGAACAGGCCCGGTGTAATCACCTGCCCCAGCGCCAACTTCTTACCAAAGGTCGCCATATATTCGCGCAGCGCAACCAGCTTTTCGCGGGTCGGCGGCTCATGTACGCGGTAAACTACTGGCGCGGTCTTGCTCTCCAGCGCTTTGGCCGCAGCGACATTGGCCGA
>JAHEAW010000043.1 GCA_024642545.1 Erythrobacteraceae bacterium | reverse complement strand
CTGCCGCCTGGCAAGCAACGGGCGGTGCGGTTCAGGCGCAACAACCGTTTACGGTTTTGTTGGCGGCAGACCCTATACAGGGGTTGATCTTAATGGCGATGGTGACTTGCTCGACGCAGTTACCATTCTTCAGCCGAGCCACACGCGCACCCGCCGCTACGGCGTCATCGCCAACCTGCGGTATGACATCAACGATGCCAATACGGTCCGTGTCAGCTATACCCATGATTACGCCAACCACCGCCAGACCGGCACGATCGGTTTGCTTGATGCGACCGGTACGCCGCTGGACGTGTTCCCGATCAACAATCCGATCATCGATGTGAACGGCAATGTTCTGACCAAGCGTGACCGTCAGTCGCTGGCAATCCTTGACAAGGTTGCTGCTGAATATCGCGGCGAATTCGGGGCGCTGACAGTCAATATCGGCGCCGCGCTGCCGTTTTATAAGCGCCAGCTTGATCAGTATTGCTTCACCACTTCGTCATCGGGCTTTGTCGATTGCTTTGGCACCGGCTTTGCAACTTCGGCAAATGGCGCGGCAGCTGATGCAGCTTACGCAGCTGTAAACACCAATGCGATTGCACCTCAGCAGCGCAATTATAGCTACAGCAAGTTCCTGCCAACCGGTGGACTAGTGTACCACATCGGTAATTCGGCCAGCATCTTTGCCAGCTATTCCAAGAACATATCGGTGCCAGGTACTGATCCGCTGTACAACTCGATCTATTACCCGGCCGATGCTCCGGGCACTCAGCCCAAGCCGGAAACCACTGACAGCTTCGATCTGGGCGCCCGCTATCGCAGCGGCAATGTCCAGGCGCAGATCAGCGGCTGGTACACCAGTTTCCAGAACCGGCTGGCTTCGGCTTATGACCCGGTAAATGACATCGTGGTATTCCGTAACCTGGGCAAGGTTGAGAAATATGGCGTTGATGGCAGCATTGCCTTCCAGCCTGTTCCACAAATCTCTCTGTACCTCTTTGGATCCTACCTGAAATCGAAGATCAAAGATGATGTGGCAGCGAGCGCTACCAGTGTATACTTAACGGCCGGTAAGGCTGAATCGGGTAACCCAGAGTGGAGCTTTGGTGCCTCTGCTCGCGGTAAGCTTGGCCCCGTTGAGCTTGGTGTTAACGCCAAGCGCACTGGTCCTCGCTTCTACAACGACCAAAATCTGCCAGTGACATCTGGTGGTGTAGAAGTATATCCTGCCAAATTGCCGGCGTATACATTGGTCAACCTTGACGCGCGCCTTAGCCTCGCACCAATCGGTATGGAAAAGGCCTATGTCCAGCTTAACGTTTACAATCTGTTCGACGAATTCTTCGTCGGAGGTTTTGGCGGAACGCTGAGCAGTTCCTCTGTCCAGTTCGCTCAGATCGGTGCACCGCGCACCATCAGCGGCACGGTGGTGTTCGCGTTCTGATAGACGTCCTGCCCGCTCGCGAAAGCGGCAGGAAAACAAAGGCAGGCATCCCTTCGGGGGTGCCTGTTTTTGTTTAGGCTGCCTGCGCCAGGTCCAACAATCTTCGGGCGAGCGCCGGGCGTGCGGCGGCCTGCGTATCATCCACCAGCGCGCGTTCCAGCACCGCTGCATGTGATCCCAGCTCCGCTTCGCCAAACATACCTGCGGTTCCGGCCAGTTTATGCACCAGTGCTGCAAGCTGCTGTGTCTCTGCCCCGGCGAGCGCATTTGTGCGGACCGCGGCGGCCACTGCTGCAAGGGCTTCGCTGCGCCGCGCTTGCCAGCGCTCCATCAAGCCGGGGCCGCAAGGCGACTTTGCCATGTCCATCGGCGGCGGCGGAGCAGTGTGACTGTCCGCTCTGCGGGGCAGCCATTGATGTAGCGCATTGGCCAGCTTTTCCGTTTCCAGCGGTTTGGGCAGATGCGCCTGCATCCCGGCATTGAGCGCAGCGGCGATATCTTCAGGATAAGCGTTGGCGGTTAGTGCAATGATCGGCAGCTCTTGCGGCGTAATCCCGGCCTCTCTCAGTCGCCGCGTAGCGGAATAGCCATCGCAGCGCGGCATCTGCACATCCATCAACACCAGATCATAGGGACGCCCTTGCGCCCGCGCTGCCTTGACCGCCGCGATAGCCAGTTCACCATCTTCGGCTGTATCGATTTGCTGGCCGCATTTCTGCAGCATGGCAGTAAACAGGATGCGATTGATATCGTGATCCTCCACCAGCAGCACGCGGCACGGCGGCGGCAAGCCAGCTATGGCAGGATCAAACACTTGCTCCGGTGCGGAGGTGTCGCCATCTTCCGGCACTATCAGGGGCAGCCGCAGGGCAAAGCAGGACCCGGCCCCTTCGGTGCTGGTCGCCGATAGCCTGCCGCCGAGAAGCCCGGCCAGCTGGCGGCTGATCGCCAGACCCAGGCCGGTTCCGCCATAATTCCGCGAAGTGGCATTGTCGGCCTGTTCGAACGGCTGGAAGATACTGTCGATCCGGTCAGCGGCAATACCGATGCCGCTGTCTGCGACTTCGATCACCAAAGCCCTGCCATCACCGCGGGCGCGCAGCGTGACTGATCCGGCCTCGGTGAACTTGATCGCATTGCCGATCAGATTGAGCACAATCTGGCGCAGCCGCAAGCTGTCGCACTCCAGTGTCACGGGCAGGGCTGCGTGAATATCGAGCATCAGGGAAAGCCCCTTTTTGGCGGCATTGGCCGAATGCAGATGCACGCATCCCTCCAGCACATGGCGCAGCTCCATCGGTTCAGGATTGATCCGGATCTGGCCTGCCTCGATCTTGGAAATATCGAGAATATCGTTGAGCAGCCGCATCATGCTCTTGCCCGATTCGTCGATCAGTTCAGCCTGGCGTCGCTGCTCTGGACTGAGCGGGGATGTCAGCAGCAGATCAGTAAAGCCGAGCACGCCGTTCATCGGTGTACGGATTTCATGGCTCATATTGGCGAGGAACTGTGATTTAGCGATTGCGGCGTCTTCGGCATGCTGACGCGCGCGGGTCAGTTTGCGTTCCAGTTCAACCCGCTGCGTCACATTGCGGGCAGAAACGATGATTGCCCCCGCCGCACCGGATGCAGAATTTCGGGCCAGCGCGCAGTCGGCTTCGATATAGACCGGGTTACCCGCTGCGTCATCGAGATAGCGTCGATAGCTGATCCTCTCTTTCTCGCTATCACCGCTCAGCAGGCGCGCTTCTGCTCCGGCGATGGCTTCGGCCGCTTCGGGGTGCATCCGCTGCGATGCACGGCTTCCGATGAAAGTTGCCGGCGCTGCGCCCAACACTTCTGCCACTGAAGGCGAAGCGTAAGTGCAGCAGCCCGTTAGATCATAGCGCAGCACGGCATCGGTAATATTATCCGCCAGCAGGCTTAGCTGACCTTCGCGCTCCGCGATGTCTTCGAGCATACGTTTGCGCCCGTTGAGAATGGCTGCAACCGGCATCCCGATAATGAAGGCAGAGGCCAGGAATGCCTGCAACGTCAGAATTTTCGGCGCCATTGAAGAATCGATCAAATTGATCGGGCCGCGGCCGTACCAAGTCAGGATTGTGGCAATGACAGCCACCTTGGCAAGCGAGAATGCGGTGCCCAGACTGCCCAGCCGAAAGGCATGGCTCACCACCACCGGGGCGACCAGAAACAGCAACGGATAATGCGTCTGATTGAACACTGCAAAGGTCAGACTGGTACCGCCAGCGGTCAGGACCAGCCATTCGACTGATTCGCGGCGGCTGGGCCGCCGATGGCGGGCAACCGCATCACCCACAATCATGGCACAAGGGGCAATGATGATCATACCCATTGCGTCCGTCAGGCCCCATTGAAGCCAGCTTTGCCAGCTGAAATTGCCATCAAAGCTGAGGCCAATCATGGCGATGCAGCCGGAAACGGCAGGTGCGCACAGCCCGGCCAGAAGGACAAAGCGGGTCAGGTCATCAATGTCCTGCATATCCGGGCGCGGGCTGCAAAAGCGCCGAACCAATGCCAGAGCCACGATGATTTCTGCTGTGTTGCTGGTCGCCAACGCGCCGGCCCGCAAGACCGCATCATGGCTGGCCAGATTGGCCAGCAGGTTAGCCAGCCAGAGCGAACCAAGCAGCGCGGCCTCATGCCGCCAGTCGAGCCGCAGCCTGAGCAATAGGGCCACCGCCAGCGCATTGGGCAGCCACACGGCGGCAATCCGCCCTTCCTCTCGGGTCAGTTCAATACTGAGATAGGCCAGTGCACCGAACAGCACGCTGGCGGCAAGGACCCCCAGGAGGGGTTGCAACCAACGTGCTGTTCGGGCACCGCGGGGTGCTGGCCAGGATAGGGTCTGTTCCATCGCTTCAGCGGGTACTATGCTATGGTAAGGTCAAATCGGCGCTTAAACTGGCCTAGGTAGAGCTACGCAGGAGTGGGCCGCGCAATGGACAGCCGGAATGAGGCGAGGCACAGCAATTTTGTCAGCACTCGCCGCCGCCCCAGACTGGGCGCACTGGCGCTGATCGTGCTGCTGCATCTGCTGGCGATTTATGCGCTGGCCCGGGCCTTTGCGCCTACGATCACCGCATCGGTCGAGCAAAGCGTGGTCGCAGCTTTCACTATGCCCGCGCCGCCGCCATCCCCGCCCGCTGCCGAGCCACAGCCGGATGCAGGTGCGGCTGCGGAGGCTGGCAGGAAAGCCGTTCCCAAACCGGTAACAGCGCCGAAGCCCAAAGTGGTGCTCAAGCAGGACAAGCCGCAGCCCAAGGCGTCCTCGACCGGTACAGCCGATAGTTCGGGGGCAAAGGATCAGGGTGATGGCACGGGCGCGGCGGGCACCGGTGCGGGAACAGGCAGCGGGCTTGGCGGCGGCGGGCAGGGCGGCTTTGCGGTAGCCAAGCCGGTGCTCATTTCAGGCGCAATCAACAATGCGCGCGATTATCCGGTGCCTGCTGGCGGGCGGCAGGCAAGGATCGGCAATGAAGTGATTGTCAGGGTGGTTGTCGGCATTGATGGTCGGGCGAGCAAATGCAGCATTTATAAAGCCAGCCCGGATCCAGAGGCTGACAGGATCACCTGCCGCCTGGTGATGGAACGGCTGCGTTTCCGGCCTGCCACCGATGCCAATGGCGATCCGGTGGCGGCCCCGTTTTACTGGCGGCAACGGTGGTTTTGAGCATGTGCCGCATAACTCGCCTAGTGATTGAATTTGTGCTGGTTAGCGGCTCAGGCTCGTGCAAAAAGATACGTCATGACTGAAAAAATTCACCCGGTAATTCTGTGCGGCGGCAGCGGTACCCGATTGTGGCCGCGCAGCCGGATCGCCCGGCCCAAACCATTCCTGCCGCTGATGGGCGAGCAAACCCTGTTCGAAGCAACGCTGGAGCGCTGCAGTGATCCGGCGGTGTTTGCTCCGCCGATTATCGTCACAGGCAGCGCGCATCTGGCGCATGTGACAGCGCAATCTGCCAGCGCAGCTGGCAGCACGATAATTGTCGAACCCGGAGCCAAGAACACTGCCCCTGCAATTGCGCTGGCGGCGCGTCATTTGCCCGCTGATGCAATCATGCTGGTGTGCCCGAGCGATCATTACATTGCCGATGTGGCGGCGTTTACGGCGGCCGCACGGACTGCCGGGTCGCTGGCAGCGGACAATTGGATGGTGGCTTTCGGGATCGAGGCGACCAGCCCCGAAACCGGCTTTGGCTATATTCTCGCTGGCGAAGACATTCCCGGTCAACCGGGGGGCAAGCGCATCCAGCGTTTTGTCGAAAAGCCCGATCTTGCCCGCGCGCAGCGGTTTCTGGATGCCGGCGGCTATAGCTGGAATGGCGGCATTTTTGCGTTCCGGGCCGGCGCGCTGCTGGCAGAGCTTGACCACCACCGGCCCGAGATGGCGCATGCAGTCGAGCGCGCCATGGCATTGGCTGGCAGTGACATTGACACTGTGCACCCGGACGCTGATGCCTTTGCCGGGATCGCAGGCGAATCAATCGATTATGCCGTGATGGAAAACACCGCGCGCGCGGCGGTGGTGGCAGCCAATATGGGCTGGTCTGATATCGGCAATTGGGAAGCACTGCGTGATGCCCGCCTGCGTGATGCCCAGATGCGCGATGCAGACGGCAATGTCCGGCTAGGGCCGGGCGAGCTGGTCGCTTGCCGCAATGTCATGGTCGATAGCGACGGGCCGACTGTCTCGGTGATCGGGCTGGAAGATGTCGTCATCGTGGTCGATGGGAATGATATTCTGGTAACCACCACTGCCGGAGCGCAAAAAGTGGGGAAGCTGCACGGAGCAGCGAACCAGTGACGCTGGCGCGCAAGCTGCCCACACGGATGGTGGACAAGGTCTGGGGCTGTCATGTTTTGCCACCGCCCTTTGCGGCGCCTGATGGCCAGAGGATCGGGGAAATATGGTTCGAACCGCCACCAGAGATGGACAGCCTGCTGGTCAAATATCTGTTCACCAGCGAAAAGCTGTCGGTGCAGGTTCATCCTTCCGATGCGCAGGCACCGGCGGGGCAGTGCGGCAAGGAAGAGTGCTGGCTGGTGCTGGACGCCAGGCCCGATGCACAGCTGGCGATCGGGTTTCGTCAGGACATCGCAGCTGAGGCCGTGCGCGCTGCCGCCATCGACGGATCGATAGAAGATTTGCTGGTGTGGCATACCCCCAAACCAGGTGACTTCTTCTATCTTCCACCAGGCACGGTCCATGCCATCGGTCCGGGCTTGAGCTTGGTCGAAGTCCAGCAGAATTGTGACATTACCTACCGTCTGTTTGATTACGGCCGACCGCGCGATCTGCACCTGGAAGAAGGTATCGCTGTAGCGCAGGGCGGTCCTCACGATCCCGCCATGCGGCGATCTTTCGGCCCGCAAGGCAATGCCGCGCTGGTCGACGGCCCGCGTTTTCGCTTCGACCGGATTTCGGGCACTCCCTCTGCAGAATTATTGGCGCGCTATACCGGCGCGGTTCTGGTGCTGCCGGTTGATGGGCAGGTCGCGCTGAACGGCATTATCATCGATGCGGGGGAATGCGGATTGTGCCCGGATTTGAGCAAAGCAGATTTTTCGGCAGCCCGATCAGTCCTGGTCACGCAGCCGGCGGGATGACGGGCGCAACCCGGTCAGCTTTCAGTCAGCAGCTTTTGGCCTTGCTGTTTGATGGCACCAGCGACCACCGGTTCGATAAAGCTGAGCGCCATCGGCAAGGCGATCTGGAACACCAATTGATTATCTTCGATATCAACCGTTCCGCGCAGTTTTTGGCCCAGTGCATTGACCGTCAGGTTCATCCGGTCTTCGCTGGGCCAGTCGGTCTCCACTTCGGCCACGCCTCCCGGAATCTGGTGAGCGATTTCATGGCTGCGGTTCTTCAGCCGGTCGCGCACTTCGGCGCGCGGGATATCAAATGGAACGGCGACGCGCATCAGCTGGGTTCTCCGGAAGTGTCATTGGCAGCGCCATATTTATAATCGAGATAACGGTGCTTGATCGCCAGATCATCCAGCGCGCCGCTGGCCAATTGCCGGGTCACACTGTCGATCTCAGCGCTGATCTTGCCGAGTCCGTCAGTCAGTTGTTGATCCGGCGTTGACCCCGCGCGCTTTTCCTGCCGCAGACTGACGGGGATCTTGCAGTAGGAATCGATCATTTCGGGCAGCGTGTCGCCAATCAGCTTGCGCACCTCGCGCGCAGCGGGATGAGCCGCGTCAATCGTTTCAAGCTGCAGCCCCAGCGCGTCAAGCTGGACCCCCATATCCTCCACGATCCGCGCAGCAGGCGGGGGCAGGGCGGGGCGCTGCGCTTCCAGCCATATTTCGGTCCGCCCGACCATTTGCCGGACATCACCCTTGGACAGGTCGGCGCGGCTGGGTACGTTCATGCGCGGGAACGCGGAGAAGGCTACCATTGCCGCCATCACCGCAAGAAGGGTGATCATCACGCCGGTAAAGCCAATCCCGCCAATCACCATACCGGTCATCATGGCGCCGATAATAATCGCGGCAATCGCGATCAGCACCCGGGTCAGCTTGCGGACAAAATGTCGGGTTTTGAGCTGCGCCGAACCGCGCCCGATCGATTGCCGCCTATGCCGCCCGCCAGTGCGATTATCCGCCACCAGCTGGCGGCCCTGCTGGATCAGCCGGTCGCTATCCTGCGTCAAATCGCTCATCGGTGCATTCCTGCCATCAGCCTTCGAGGCTCAGCAGCGGCGATTCGGCAACTTGCTTCGATGCCTGCGCTTGCCCCTCTGCTCGCGCGATATAGCCCTTTGATCGTTCGACTTCGCCTGACAGGACAGTGACCGTCTGCTTCATCGATGATAATGCCTCCAGCTTGAAGCGGTCCACTTCATCCATCGTGTCATAGATGTTCTGAAAAGCGCGTTGTAGCGTTTCCAGCGGAATCGTTGAACTGGCCGCTTGCTGGTGAATTTTGCCGGTCTGGTCACGCAGCATGGTGCTGGTCGAATCAATAATCCCGGCAGTGGTTTCATTGAGCGAGGTGATCTGCTGCAGCACCAGCCGCTGGTTGGTCATCGCTTCGGCCACAGTTACTGCTGTGCGCAGCGCGCTGACCGTGGTGGTGCCGGCGCGGTCCACCCCTTTGACCAGTTCGACATTGTTCTTCTTGACCAGATCAAGCGCAAGATAGCCTTGCACGCTGACTGCCATCTGCGTGAGCAGGTCCTGCGTACGCTGGCGGACATAGAACAGGGCGGTTTCGCGCACCGCCTTGGCCTTGGCCGGTTCGGTTGCATCGAGTTCCTCGGCCTTTTCTTCCAGCTTTTCATCAAGCGCTTTGGAAATATGGATCATCTGTTCCAGATTGCCCATTGCTTCCCACAGCTTCTGCCGTTCCACGTCGATTGCGGCATTATCCATGATCAGCTCGTCCTTGCCCGAGGCAAGATTGTTGAGGATCGACTGGATATGCGTTTGCGCGCTTTGGTAGCTGCGGAAGTAATTGGTCATCTTGTTACCAAACGGGATGATCCCCAGGATCTTGCGTGGCCCCGACAGCTTGCCGCGCTTGCCCGGGTCGAGTTCCTCTACCACACGGCGCAATTCCGCCAGATCGGCGCCGACGCCTTCATCCTTGTCCATCGCCCGCACGGGCCGATCAAGAAAGCGGTTGGACATGCCTGCCGCAGCGGCAATTTCCTTGCGACCCATATTGGTCAGCTGGTCAACCTTCTCGCCAAATTCGGGCGAATTGGCATCCTGTGCGATCAGATCGGCGACAAAACTATCGACCTTGGTCTGCAGTTTCGATTTTATATCGTCGGATACAGGCACCAGCCCGGCTGCCTTTTCGGCAGCAACCTGCGGCACCGGATCGGGCGCGGTCAGTTCGAGATCGGTCACGGTCTTGGTTTCGGTTGCACTCATTGCGTAACTGTCCGTTCCTGCGCCCCAAATGGCTGAGGCTGGTTGAGTTTCGTTACTGTATTAAGGCCATAAGACACGAAGTTCAAGATTTGTGGCGCATCGGGTGCAATTCGTCCATGCTTTCGTTCTGAGATAAAGCTGGGTAGACATGTCCGGTGGATCAGGGGAATGGATATTCAATGGCAGGAAAACAGCAGAGATCAGCGGCTGAGGCCCCAATCGAGACCTCGGTTTCCGCGCTCAGCGCAAGGCGTCCCGACGCCTTTGCCCATGTCCTGTTCAGTTGGCGCCAGTGGTGGCGCCAAGCAGTAGTCGCCACTGTCAATCAAGCCGAAGTGATCGAAAAGCGGCGCGAGGATTGCGCCATGTCCGCGCGCTATATGTTCATGACTGCAATGTCGGCGGGCCTTGCCATTCTTGGCCTGCTGCTATCCTCGCCAGCGGTCATTATCGGCGCGATGCTGCTGTCCCCGCTGATGGGTCCGATTATCGGGCTCGGCTTTGCGCTGGCGATTGGCGATTATGGCTGGCTGCGGCAATCGGCGAAGTCGCTTGCCTATGCTTCACTGATGGCGATTGTGTTCTGCGCCTTGGTGGTGTTCTTCTCGCCGTTGCAGAATGTTACGCCTGAAATTGCGGCACGCACCAAGCCTAATCTGTTCGACCTACTGGTGGCGATCTTCTCTGCCCTTGCCGGCGCTTATGCGATGATCCGCGGGCGTGAAGGCACGATTGTAGGCGTGGCGATCGCGACCGCCTTGATGCCCCCGCTTGCAGTGGTCGGTTACGGCCTCGCCACGTGGAACTGGACAGTGTTTTCCGGCTCGCTGATGCTGTTTGTCACCAACTTGCTGGCAATTGCGCTGATCGCGGCGCTGATGGCGCGGCTCTATGGTTTCCGTACGTCGCTGAGCGAGAGGCAGACCAATTTGCAGACGCTGGTTATCGTCACGGCCTTTATCGGGCTGGCCATCCCGCTGGGTTATTCACTCTACAAAATTGGCTGGGAAGCCAATACCTCGCGCTTGCTGCAGGCCGAAGTAATCGATGAATTTGACGGGCGGGCACGTATTTCTGCTTTCGATATCAATTTTGAAGCTGATCCGATCGAAGTCTCTGCCACGGTGCTGACGCCCAAGCTGGTTAATGACGCTGAATCGCGGGCCGGCCGAATCATGAGCCGCAAATTGGGCAAGCCGGTCAATTTCACGATCACTCAATATCAGGTGGGCACCAGCAAGAGCGCGGCCGAACAGGCGCAGCTTGCCTCCGCCCGCGCACAGGAAGATGCCGCCGTGCAGCAGGCCGATCAGCTTGCTGCACGCCTGGCTCTCCTGGCCGGCGTACCCGATGACGATGTGCTGGTTGATCGCCAGCGGCGCCGGGCGATGGTCAAGGCGAGCGAGCTCGACGGCGCGACCTTGGCAGCTTATCGAACGCTCGAAGACCGGATTGCCAAGACCGAACCCGACTGGCGGGTCGAACTGATTCCGCCCACGCGCGTGCTCCCCAAGGTTGAATTCACCGATGGCAAGCTGTCAGACAAGGGCAAGGGCGCGCTGGGCGTGGCAGCATGGGCGTCAAAACGGCTGGACCTGCCGCTGGCGTTGACAGGCCCCAAGGCAGAGCTGGACAGCGCTGTGGCGGCGCTGGCTGAAGACGGGCTGGAAAATGTTGCGACGACGGAGACCCGGCGCGGTTCGCTCAGCCTGTCTTGGGACGAATCGAAGCCCTAACCGCGTCCGCAATCAGGCCGCGACGGGCAGTTCCAATGGCTGGATTTCCCCGGCAAGATACAACCGTTTCGCCTTGGCGCGGCTGAGTTTTCCCGAAGATGTGCGCGGCAGGCTGCGCGGGGGAACCAGTTCGACCACGCAGTTCATGCCGGTGATCGAGCGGACCTTGTCGCGGATCTGTTCATGCAGCCTGATCCGCTCTTCCGGGTCGGACACGCGGCAATGGACCAGCACCGCAGGCGCTTCTTCACCGCCATCGGTTTCGATGCTGAAAGCGGCAATGTCGCCGTGGTTGAAGCCGGGCAGTTGTTCCACCGCCCATTCGATATCCTGCGGCCAGTGGTTCTTGCCGTTGATGATGATCATGTCCTTCGCGCGCCCGACGATGAACAGATAGCCATCAGCCATATAGCCCATGTCGCCAGTGTCGAGCCAACCGTCTACCAGGCACTCGGCGGTGGCTTCAGGGTTGCGGAAATAGGAATGCATAACCGAGGTGCCGCGGCACCAGACCTTGCCGATCTGGCGGTCTGATTTGACTGCGCCCAGCTCGCCGCGGATTTCAACGTCCATCCCCGAAATCGGCTTGCCGCAATTGACAATCGCGCGGTAGCGGGCCGGGCGCGAAAGGTCGCGCGGCGTACCCGACAGCTTTTCCTCTTCGACCAGTTCAACCCGAATGCCTTCGCCTGGCGGCATCACGGTGACAGCCAGTGTCGCTTCGGCCAATCCATAGCTGGGGGTAAAGGAGCTCGCCTTGAAACCGGCTTCGGCAAAGGCGTTGACGAAATGCTGCATGACATCAGGCCGGATCATATCCGCGCCATTGCCTGCCGTGCGCCAGCGCGACAGGTCGAAGCGTTCGGACACATGGCTCTGGCTGGAAATGCGCCGGGCGCAAATGTCATAGCCAAAAGTGGGCGAATAGCTGAGCGTATTGCCCTTGTTCCGGCTGATCAGATCAAGCCACGCCAACGGGCGGCGGGCGAAATGTTCTGTCCGGATATAATCGACTGACATCTGGTTGGAGATCAGCGACAGGAAGCAGCCGACCAGCCCCATATCATGATACCACGGCAGCCAGCTGACCACCCGGTCCCCTTCGCCCACATTCATCGAATTGGCATGCCCGGCAAGATTGTCCAGTAGCGCGCGATGCGTCACGGCCACGCCGGTCGGGAAACGGGTCGAACCGCTCGAATATTGGAGATAGCAGATATCGTCGGGCTGCGGCGGGCTGAGCGCGCAATCAGGTGCGTCATTTCGGGCGAAGGTTTGCCAGTCCATCCCTTCGCATCCCTGGCGCGCAGCCGCCGCGCTGGCCATGTCAGCGATTTCGGCAGGATAAAGCAGCAGCTTGGGGTCTGAACTTTCCAGCTGAACCGACAATTGATCGATATAGCTGTCCTTGCCGCCAAAGGTGGTTGGCAGCGGCAACGGTACAGGCCACGCACCGGCATAGACCGCGCCGCAGAACAAAGCTGCAAATTCAGCGCCTGTTTCGGCCACCAGCGCCACCCGGTCTTCCCGCCTAATTCCGGCAGCAATCAGGCGGCGCGCCATGGCCTGCGCATCTTCACGCAGTTCGCGGTAGGTATAGGCCCGCTCCAGCGTGCCGCGCATGTCATGAAAGTTGAGGCCCTTGGCACTTTGCGCAGCATAGTCCAGCGCGTCGGTAAAGGTCGCAAAGTCAGATCGCCGGCGCGGCAGGGGGCAATCATTCGGTGTGGCCTGTAATGGCGCGCCATGGGCAGAAACGGACGCGGCCGGCGTCAATGCGGTGTCGGTCATATTTTTTACGATACCCGTCAATTGCGCGTTTTCAAAACGCTTCCCAATCCTCATTCACAGTGCCCCGCATGCGACCCACGGCACTGCAAACTTTCCCATTTCAAGCAGACTGTGGCACGAATATGGCAAATGATCGACCCTTACCCGACAGACAGGCGTAGAAAACGCACAGCCCAACCGCTTGATCAGGAGCGTTTACAGGAACTTGCCTTGGCCTATGTGGCCCGATTTGCGACCACTTCAGCCAAGCTGGAATCCTATCTGAGGCGCAAATTGCACGAACGCGGCTGGTCTGAGGGGGCAGGGGAGCTGCCCGATCTGGCTGCGATTGCTGCGCGGTTTGTCGAACTTGGCTATGTTGATGATGCCGCATACGCCCGTGCCCGCGCTGGCGGCCTGCTGCGCCGGGGGTATGGCCCGCGGCGGATATCGCAGGCGCTTCATGCCGCCGGTGTCGAGGAAGCCGTGCGCGCCGATGTTGCTCCGGGGCAACCAGCGATTCGCGCAGCAGCGCTGGCAATGGCGCGCAGACGGCGTTTTGGCCCCTTTGCTGCGGAGCCGCCCGACTGCGACCGGCGCGAAAGACAAATCGCTGCCATGCTGCGCGCAGGGCATAGCTTTGCTGCGGTGCGCGCGGTAATGGATGCACCAAGCGCTGTCGCTGCCGAAGAATGGGCCGCACACGCACTTGACGAGGATTTTTGATAGATGCGCACCAAACTGACATTTTCCCTGATCTTTGCCCCGCTGTCGCTGTCGCTTTGTGCAGCTTGTACCGCGCAGGCTGGCGCCGAGGCGGTGCCCACCGCGCAAACTGGGGCTGCAGTTCACCCCGAATCGGGTCTGCCAGTCATCCCGCTCACCGTTATGGCCGCGCGGGGCAAGCATGTGTTCAAGGTAGAAGTTGCCGCCACTGCAGCAGCGCAGGCCAAGGGTCTGATGTTTCGCACCGAGCTGGGGCCGGATGAGGGGATGATTTTCCCGCGTGACGGGTTTTCGCAGGCCAGTTTCTGGATGAAGAATACCCCCCTTGCGCTCGATATTATCTTTATTGGTGTGGATGGTCGTATCAGCAACATCGCAGCCAATACGGTCCCTTATTCGCTCGATCCGGTCAGTTCAGCGGGTCTTGCCAGCGGCGTGCTGGAAATTCGCGGCGGGCGCGCCGCGGCGCTGGGCATTGCAGCTGGCGACAAGGTCAAATGGTGAGGCGCAAGCGGCAAAGTGACAGGATCGGTGCTTGGAAGGCCGGGCGTAATCGGCTAACCGCGCGCCATATGGTTTTCGGCATGAGTTTTTCAGCATGAGCATCCTTGGCAAAATCTTCACCTGGTGGGACGGCGCAACCATCGGCACCATGCTCCATAGCCGGCGCACCGGTGAACAGGTTGGCACCGATGCGCAAGGCAATCGTTATTACCGGGCGCGCAAGACGCCTGCGGCCCAGCGCGAGCGCCGCTGGGTGATCTATAATGGCGCCAATGATGCCAGTCGGGTCCCCCCTGAATGGCATGGCTGGCTGCACGGTTCGTTTGACGATGTTCCGGAAAGCTTTTTGCCGCCGGCCAAGATATGGGAAGTGGAATACACGCCCAACGCCACGGGCACGGCTGCAGCCTACCGCCCGCAAGGCGCGCTGGAACGCGGCGGAAAGCGGGCTGGCGCGACGGGTGATTACGAAGCCTGGACGCCGGACAGCTGATCATGCGCTGGCCCATCCTGCGGGGCGCTCCTGCTGCTTTATCAGGTGGTGGCGCCAGGCTTGCGGCAGCAACGCTGCTGGCGCTGGCGGTACCAATGGCAAGCTGTTCGAAACAGGCCGCTGAACCGGGCGCGCAGGAAACGCAGGTTCCGCAAGACCTGCAGCAAAGCGCAGCCAATCAGGCAAGAATCGCCAAGTCAGCGCAGCTTGGCACGCCAATGGCGCAGCGTGTGGCTACGCTAGGTGTGCTCAACAAGCGCAACAATCTGGAACAGGACATTAAACTCACGCCCGGCGAATCGCAGCGGCTGGGCAATGTGATTGTGCGCTTGTCAGCGTGTGAGCGGACAGCATCGTGGGAATTGCCGCGGGAAACAGGGGCCTTCGTTCAGGTTCTGGTGCAGGATGCAGGCGGCAAGCAGCAATGGCGCAAGGTGTTTTCCGGGTGGCTGTTCAAGGAATCGCCCTCGCTCAACGTGGTCGAACACCCGATCTATGATGTCTGGGTGAAGGATTGCGCGATGAGCTTTCCGGGTGAGGAAGCGCCGCCGTCCATGCCCAAAGCGGCCCCATCTGCAGTGCCATCGCCCGAATCATCTGCTCCCGCGATTGCGCCAAGCAACGCGCAATAGGCATCCGGAACACACATTTCAGCCACCCCGCAAGCGGCCCTGAGCTGGATCAGATAATCCTCCTGCGTCATCGCCACTGCGCCCAGGGACGCAAGATGGTCGGTCATGAACTGGCAATCGAGCAATTGTACGCCCGCCTTGCGCAGCAGCGCCACCAGCCATGCCAAGGCCACTTTTGAGGCATTGTCGGCGCGGCTGAACATGCTTTCACCGCAGAACACGCGATCGAAACTGACCCCGTAAAGCCCGCCAACCAGCTGCCCGGCCTGATCCCAGCATTCGAGCGAATGGGCATGGCCGGAATCGTGCAGCGCGGCGTAACTGGCGGCAATGCGATGGCTGATCCAGCTGCCATCATGTGCATCACGCGGTGCAGCGCAAGCGGCCACGACATCGGCAAAGGCGCGATTGCAAGTGACGCGGAACCGGTCCTGCCGGATGATCTTGCGAAGTGAGCGGGACATGCGGAAGCTTGCCAGGGGAATAATCGCTCGTTCGCGCGGCTCGACCCAAAACAGATCGGGATCATCGCGGCTGTCGGCCATCGGGAAAATCCCGCCGCGATACGCGGCCAGCAGCAGATCCTGCGGGATCAATGGCGGAGCGGGGGCATGCATGATACAGGCATTAGCGCGCTGCGCAGCGCGGAGAAAGCGTCTAGCTGTTCAAAATCGCCGTGCAAGGCGGCTTGCCATTGCCAGCACATCGCATTAGACGCCCGCCAGCCTGCAGGAGCGTAGCTCAGTTGGTAGAGCATCGGTCTCCAAAACCGAGGGCCGTGGGTTCGAGTCCCTCCGCTCCTGCCAGGCAATTTTCTTCTTGCACCTACCAGCTTGACGCAGCGCGGCATCAATGCGTGCTTGGTCTTGCCTTCGGCGCATTGTCCGCCTAAACGCATCCCCGTCTTCCGACATTAGTTGGTGTTACAGCCCCTCCCGGACTTGAACCGGGGCGGCGATGACCCCATCCCGGAAGTGACGAATTTGAGAATCAGGCAGCAAGAGCGCGATTACATGGCCGACAAACCTACCCGGACCAGCCCAGGCGAATTTCTTCGTCAGGTCCGCAGTGAAACCAGCAAGGTGGTCTGGCCCACCCGGCAGGAAACGGTGACCACGGCGATCTTCGTCGGCATCATGATGCTGATCCTGTCGGCCTTCTTCCTCGGCGTCGACACAGTCTTCAGTGCTATCGTCAGCTGGCTGCTCTCGGTAGCCTGATCAGGCCGCTTTTCAATTATTCTTTCTTACAGGACGTAACATGGCTCGCTGGTATATCATCCACGCTTATTCGGGTTTCGAGAACAAGGTCCGCGAAGCGATCATTTCCGAAGCTGAGCGGCTGGGCCTTTCTGAAGCAGTGGAAGAGGTCGAAGTGCCGACCGAAACCATTACCGAGGTGAAGCGCGGCAAGAAGGTGCAGGTCGAACGCAAGTTCATGCCCGGTTATGTACTGGCCAAGCTGACCATGACTGACGATGTCTATCACCTGGTCAAGAACACCCCCAAGGTCACTGGCTTTCTGGGCGCGGGCAACAAGCCGCAGCCGATTTCAGACAAGGAGGCGGCGCGCTATTTCGGCGGAGTTGAAGAAGCCAAGTCCGCGCCGAAGAAACAGATTAGTGTCGATTACGAAATCGGCGATTCGGTTAAAGTGCTCGACGGCCCATTCGCCAGCTTCAACGGCGTGGTGGAAGAACTCGATTTCGACAAGAACAAGGTCAAGGTCAGCGTCAGCATCTTTGGCCGCGCCACTCCGGTGGAACTGGATTTCGAACAGGTCGAACTGGCCAAGTAAGCCGCGCAAACTGGCACAAAAAGGGGCGCTGCGTCATCACACGCAGCGCCCCCTTTTGTGTGTAAGCGGGGCCTTTATGCCAGCGCGATGTGGCGCTTCATATGATGGTCGACATTGCCGAATTCAGAATCGAAAATGGTCAGCCGCTTGAAATAATGGCCGATCGCATATTCATCGGTAACACCGTTGCCGCCGTGGATCTGCACTGCTTCCTGCCCGACCTTGATCGCCGCCTGCCCGACGCGCACCTTGGCGGCTGAAGCAGCGCGCTTGCGCTCCTTTTCTGCAGCATCAAGCCGCAGCGTGGCGAGATATGTGAGCGAGACGGACTGCTCATATTCGGTGTACATATCGACCATGCGGTGCTGCAGCACCTGAAACGAGCCGATCGGCACGCCGAATTGCTTGCGCTGGCGCGAATATTCGACCGTCATGGCATGCGCGACCTGCATCGCTCCGCAAGCTTCGGCGCATTGCGCAGCAATCGCTTCATCGCTCACCCGTTCGATCAGCGGCAGGCCCGCGCCTTCTTCCCCGATCAACGCGTCAGCTGGCAGCGCAACATTCTCGAAATAGACTTCTGACGCGCGGCGGCCATCGACTGTCTCATAATCGCGCGTGATCACACCCTTGGCCGATTTATCGACCACAAATACGCTCACGCCGTCATGGTCGCGCTGCCCGCCTGCGGTGCGGGCTGTGACGATCAGATGGCTCGCCCACGGGGCCCCGATCACGACAGCCTTGTGGCCGCTCAGCACATAGCCGCCGCCTGCCTTTTTGGCAGTGGTTACAAGGTTGGCATAATCATAGCGCCCGCGCGGTTCGGCATAAGCAAAGGCGAACACCCGGCTGCCATCCACGATGCCGCCAATATGCTCTTCCTTCTGCGCGGCAGTGCCTGCATATTTCAGGAACCCGCCGGCGCAGACAACTGTGGGCACAAAAGGTTCGACCACCAGCCCTTTGCCAAATTCCTGCATCACGATCATCGCATCAACCGCGCCGCCGCCAAAGCCGCCATCCGCTTCGCTGAACGGCATGCCCAATATGCCCAGCTCGGCCAGCTGCGCCCAGATTTCCGGCCGCCATCCAGCCGCGCTGGCAACAGCAGCGCGGCGCGTTTCCCAATCATATTGTTCGCGTACCAGGCGCGACAAACCATCGCGCACCATGTCTTGTTCTTCGGTGAAGTTGAAATCCACAAATTCTCTCCGCTAATCGCTCGGCCAGTTACAGGCCGAGGATCATTTTCGTGATGATGTTGCGCTGAATTTCGTTCGATCCCCCATAGATCGATGTCTTGCGCATGTTGAAATAGGTTGCTGCGGCATGATGCGCATAGTCCGGACCAATCGGATATTGGTTCGATCCGGTATCACCGGGCAGCTTGGCAATATTGCCGTAATAGGGCGTACCATAACTGCCGACCGCTTCCAGCGTCAGTTCAGTCAGGCGCTGCTGGATTTCGGTGCCCTTGATCTTGAGGATCGAGCTTTCCGGTCCCGGGCCTTTGCCAGCCTGTTCCCCGGCCAGCGTGCGCAGTTCGGTAATTTCCAGCGCCGCCAGATCAATCTCCAACTGGCTGACCTTGCGGGCAAAATCGAAATCGCTGATCAACGGCTTGTCATCGAGCATTTCTGCCGCAGCAATCTCGCGCAGCTTTTCCACCCCGCGTTTTGACCGCGCGACCCCGGCAATTCCGCTGCGTTCATGCGCGAGCAGGAACTTGGCGTAGGTCCACCCCTTGTTTTCTTCGCCGACGAGGTTTTCGACCGGCACACGCACATCGGTCAGCCAGGTTTCATTGACCTCATGGCCGCCATCGAGCAGCTTTATCGGGCGCACTTCGATGCCGGGCGTCTTCATGTCGACCAGTATGAAGCTGATCCCTTCCTGCGGCTTGGCCGCGCCTGGATCGGTCCGGCACAGGAAGAAACCCCAATCAGCATATTGCGCCAGCGTGGTCCAGGTCTTCTGGCCGTTGATGACATAATGATCGCCGTCGCGCACCGCTGTGGTCTTGAGCGAGGCAAGGTCGGACCCGGCGCCGGGTTCGGAATAACCCTGGCACCACCAAACATCACCGCTGCGAATGCCGGGCAGATGCTGCGCCTTTTGCGCCTCATTGCCGAATGTGTAAATTACCGGACCAACCATCGACACGCCGAAAGGCAGCGGCATCATGGCATTGACGCGGGCATTTTCTTCAGACCAGATATAGCGCTGCGTCGGCGTCCAGCCAGTACCGCCATATTGGGTTGGCCAGGCCGGAACCGACCAGCCTTTTTCACCCAGCACCTTGTGCCAGGCGACCATGTCTTCGGGCGACATATCCTCGCGCATGCCAAAGTCGGCCAGATGCGCAGGGTAGTTCTCGGCAATGAAAGCGCGCACTTCCTCGCGAAAGGCCCGTTCTTCGGGAGAAAATTCCAGATTCATATAACTCGGCTCCAAACTGCTTAGATGCTGCTGATGACTATTGTCACGAGTAGCGGCAGGCTTAAAGCCCCAATCTCGCTGTTGCCCATATGGGGTGCGCCGGCGCACCAATTTTGGCGGGCAACGGTACGAAGGAGCAATGACTGCTTTCGGGGTACCGGGAAGAGTGAGGGAATTGCGGTTAAGGGGTGGGAAGGAGAATGGCAGCTTGGTTTGCACAATCAAAACAGTCGGGCGCCCAACGGAACCTCGGCGTCTGGCGAACAGAGCACAACGTTGTCGCCCTCGTCGGGAAAGCCAAGGGTGAGAACCTCCGACATGAATTTCCCGATCTGGCGTGGTGGGAAATTGACCACCGCTGCAACCAATCGGCCTTCAAGCTGCCCAAGGTCATAATTAGCGACAATCTGCGCTGAAGAGCGCTTTATCCCCACTGTTGGCCCGAAGTCGATTGTAAGCTTATATGCCGGTCTGCGAGCTTCGGGAAACAACTCCGCGCGGACGATGCGTCCAACACGGATGTCCACACGCAAAAAATCATCAAATGAGATTTGCTCCGCGATCGGAGCTTCGGGAGCATGGCTGAGGTGCATCGGCCCACATT
>JAHEAW010000136.1 GCA_024642545.1 Erythrobacteraceae bacterium | reverse complement strand
CCATCGATGCAGCCTATGGCGATGTAAAACAGGCCTTTGCGGTATTTCTGGCCAGCGTTGGTCCGGACACTCCGATTGTGCTGGCCGGGCATAGCCAAGGCGCGCTTCATCTGATGCGGCTTATGCGCGAGGAAGTGGCAGGCAAGCCGCTTGCCCGGCGGATCGCAGCGGCCTATCTGATTGGCTGGCCGATTTCGGTGGAGCATGACTTGCCTGCGCTGGGCCTACCCGCTTGTGCGACGGCGGTTCAATCTGGCTGCATCATGAGCTGGTCGAGCTTTGCCGAACCGGCTGACCCTGCATTGGTGCTTGATGCTTACCGCAGTTCGGCCGGCTTTGATGGCAAGCTGCGCGGCACAAGCACTATCCTGTGCACCAATCCGTTGACCGGGGGCGTGGGCGGCAATGCACCGGCGGCGCAGAATCTGGGTACGTTGGTGCCTGATGAATCGATGGAAAACGGCAATCTTGTCCGCGCGATGGTGCCTGCCCGCTGCGATACCCGCGGGCTGCTGCTCATTGGCAATCCGCCCGAAATGGGCAATGCAGTGCTGCCAGGCAATAATTATCACGTTTATGACATTCCGCTGTTCTGGGCCAACCTGCAGCAGGATCTGGCCAATCGGGTTGAGGCGTGGAAGCCAGCACCCTGATTACTGACAACGCCCACGAATTTGGTGCGGCGCTGCCCCACGGCGGCGCACTGCTGGCGATAGATCTGGGCACCAAGACACTGGGCACAGCAACATGCGATGCCGGATGGCAATTCGCCTCTGCCGGAACCACCCTGCCGCGCGGCAAATTCGGGCGCGACCGCGAAGCGTTGGCTGCACTTGTCGCTACCCGTTCGGTCAAGGGCCTGGTCATCGGCCTCCCGCGCAACATGGACGGCAGCGAAGGGCCACGCGCGCAGTCCAGCCGCGCTTATGCCCGCAATCTGGGTGAAGCCTTTGGCCTGCCAGTGCTGCTGTGGGACGAGCGCTGGTCCACCGCCAGCGCCGAAGCAGCGATGATCGGGCAGGATTTCAGCCGCAAAAAGCGCGCCGCACGGATCGATAGTCACGCCGCTGCGGTGTTTCTGCAAGGTGCCATCGATGCACTGGCGGGCAGCGTGATCTAGGGTCAGGACTTAAGGCGTTTGCGCAGCAGCCAATTCGCGCCGCCGCGCTGCCGCTGCTACTGCGACCATCCGGCTGCCCGATCGTTCCGCCGTACGCCACAGCAAATCCTGCGCTTCCGCCCCGTGCAGAAGGCTGCGCGCTTCAAAACTGGCCAGCCGCATTCGGTCGCTCGGGTGGGAGTGGCCGAACTGCTCCGCCAGGTCGAGCGCCTCAGCGCCGCCCAGACCCACCGCAATTCGCAGGAAGGTTTCGGTCGAAGTCGGGTTGAGTATGCCGGTAATTTCGTCCGCTGCAGGATCGAAGCTATATTGATCGTACCAACCTTGTGCCGGATCGACCCCCATGACATTGAGCGAGACTGACATGCCTGAGGGCGGCAATTGGCGATGCACATCAAGATGCGCACGGTAAAGCATCAGTTTCCCGGGATCCAGCGTTGCGCGGCCCGTTGAACGCAGGCCCGCGGTTTCGCCGACCCAGCCACTGACCGCCTGATAGTCATATTCCCAATAGTCGCTGGCATAGCCGGGCCCGAAATAGCCCAACGTCAGGAAATCGAAATTGTGATCATGCGGCAGGCCATAGACAAAGGTTCCCGCGCCGCTGGCCTTATAGGCCGCATCCTGCGGCGAGGGCCAGATATTGGCACGCAGGAAGAACCCGTTTTGCG
This sequence comes from Erythrobacteraceae bacterium, assembly GCA_024642545.1. Taxonomy (GTDB): domain Bacteria; phylum Pseudomonadota; class Alphaproteobacteria; order Sphingomonadales; family Sphingomonadaceae; genus Allopontixanthobacter. Next base: position 3,440 of record JAHEAW010000136.1, on the reverse strand, counting down.
CACCCGAAAGAATAATCGACTGCGCAGTATAGCCGCTGCTTTCGGCAGCTTCCCGGTGGTGGCCGCGCAATTCATCCAGCATCATTTCGGCCAGAAAGTCGCGATTATTGCCCAGCCGCCGCAGCCATCGGGCCGCATGATTGATGCTGGCATCATCGCGCGCATCAAACCCCTGCCCGGCAATCGCAGCAATGCAATCCTCCAGGTCGGCACTGCTAGTGTCGCTGGTTTCTATGACGCGGGGCATGGATATTCCTCCAACGCGGCAAGCTGCGGATGGGCTTCGATCAGCTGTGCCCGAAGTGCGCTGGCGGTGCCCGACAGCGGATCAGCGCTGTCACGGGCAATTACGCCCAGCGCGGCAAATCCTGCGCCGCTGTCAAGCGCAAGGCACTGGCGCAGTGCTTCCCAGCGCAGGTGATCGCTGCCCGACCGGGTCATCTGCGCCAACACCGGGGCAGCCTCTGTCCGCCGCATCTGGCCCAACAGCGCCGCCATCATTTCGTGTCTGCTGTCGGCGCGGTCACCCGCCGCGCGGTGTACCAGTGTACCATCAGACACCCGAAATTCCAGACTTGGCTGCGGGTTCGCAGGGGTGCGCGCCAAACGCAAGACGAGCAGTCGCTGACGGATAGTGGTGACCAGCTTGGTTTCCGAATTTCCGCACAGCGTCAGCATGTCGCCCGCCGCAAGAGTGATCGGTTCGAAGGTAAGGTCAGCCCTGCCGGCCTGCATGGGGCCGCGCCGCACAATCTGCAAAGCGGCCGTTCCTGCCAGTGCAATCTCATGCCGCTCGCTGTCGGTAAAGCAAATACTGCGCGCGTCAGAGCCTGAAGCATGGTGCTCGTAAAGCACCAGAGAAATTGCTGCCCCGCCACTAACCAACAGCTGCTGAACCGCCATGCCGCGCGAATATTGGTGCCGGAACGGAACCTGGCCCAGCGGCTCGGCAGCCATTGCCGGGACAAGCTCTGTCACCAAATCCCGAACAATCCGGCCCGCCACCACCGGATTAGTGAAAACTGCCGCCAATCGGGCGCATTCGGGCAAGGCGCTACCCTGCGCGAAATCTGCCAGATCATGCGCCATCCCGGAAATGACAGCGCTGGAGCGCCACCGCCCCTTGGCCGCTTCCACCACCAGTTGGGCGGCGCGCTGCGACGCCGGATCGCCCCGCAGCGCGCCCAATGCGGTGTCTAAGCGCATTACCCCTGCCCGCTCAAAGTAGTGATTGGGGTGGCATCAATTCATAAAGATAGACCATCATGATCACGATCCGGTCATCGGTGTAGCCATCTGCATATTGCGAAAGGCTGCCGAAAAGTCCCGTAACTTGATCAAGATTGGGCAAGGCTGCCAGATCGATCATTGGCAAATTCATCAAGAGTCCCCTGTTACCGCGAACCTATCTGTTCGCGTCTACTAGGCTGGCGGGAGGGGTGCAGCGCGGGAAATTAAAAGATTGAAAAGGAGAAAATCTGCCCGCACAGGACGCGCATGACTTCATCCAGTGGACAATTCGATCCATCTGCCGCGGCTCCTTTCATGCTGCGCCACGGGCACCCCGGCTGGCTGGGAATGGCCTATCATGCGCATGGGCCGGATTGGGTGGAACTCAAATTGCCGTGGCGTGAGGATCTGATTGGCCAGCCAGGAATGCCGGTACTGGCATCGGGCCCAATCATCAGCCTGATGGATATGGCCTCCGGTCTCAGCATCTGGACCACGCTGGGTGCGCTGCGGCCTTATGCGACGCTTGATCTGCGTGTGGATTACCAGCGTCCGGCGCGTGAACGGGCTGCTGTGATCGGCCATGCGCAATGTTACAAAACGACCCGATCGGCTGCTTTTGTTCGCGGCGTGGCACATGATGGCGACCCGGATGACCCGGTGGCGCAGATCGCCGGCGTGTTCATGTCGATCGAGAGGGACCCGCGCAGTGGCTGACCCGGCAGTGGACCTTACTCCCTATGCCCGTTCGCTCGGCATTCAAGTCGCCGCAGTTGAAGACGGGACGCCGGTGCTGACGATCGATTTCGGCAGCGAGGTCGAAGGGCGCCCGCAGCATCTGCACGGCGGGGCTACCAGCGGATTGCTGGAAACCGCAGGCTATGCGTTGCTGCGCGCTGAACTGGCCCGGCTGGGGCGCGAACACCGGCTGAAACCGATCAACATCACGGTCGAATTCCTGGCGGCGGGCAAAAGCCGCCGGACCTTTGCCAAAGGCCGGATTAACAGGCTGGGCCGCCGCAATGCCAATATTGCGGTTGAAGCGTGGCAGGATGACAGCAATCGGCCAATCGCTACTGCCATCATGAATATACTGATGGGCGAAGCCGGCGAATAGTGCGCAGCTCAGCCCGGCGGTTGCGGCAACGTTTGCTCCGGCTTGACGGGAGCAGGCGGCGAAGGGGTAACGCTTACCCCATCCTGATTGAGCCTGATTTCAACCGGCATGCCCTTCACATCTGTTGTCAGGGTCACGCCTTCATTGGGGTGGATTTGCAGTTGTGCGCCGCTATCGCCCAGCGGGATAGGGCCCATATCAGGTTCATCTAGTGGCTGAACCGGCCCGTCCGGGTCCACAGTGGGCAATGCGGCTGGCCGCGACTGACCAGAGCCCTGTCTCTGCGCCTGAACCATAAAATCATGCCAGATACGCGCGGGCAATCCGCCGCCGTGGATACCCCGCAGAGGCGAATTATCATCATTGCCGATCCACACACCGACCACCAAATCGCCCGCATAGCCGACAAACAGGGCGTCGCGATTATCCTGACTGGTGCCGGTCTTGCCATAGCTTGGCATCGAAAGCCCCGCTGCGCGCCCGGTTCCGCGCGTCACCACGCTGCGCAGAAGATCCTCCATATTGGCATGTTCGCTATAGGATAACCCACTGGTCCACGCGCGAATTCGGTCACCGGCCCATACCAGCCAGCTCGATTTATCCTGCGGGATAGCATGCGGCCGGACCGGGAAACTATTGGCCGCAACCCCGGCATAAGCAGCAGTGAGTTCCATCAAGGTCATCGAACTCGTGCCCAGCGCCAGGCTCGGGTCTCCTTCTGCCAGCGGTGCAGTAACGCCCAGCTTGCGAGCAGTGCCGATTACCTTGCGGTCACCCACTTTCTGCATCAATCGCACGGCGGCAACATTGCTCGACCGGGCAAACGCATCCTCCAGCGTGATGGTGGATGAATAATGCCCGCTGGCATTTTGCGGCTGGTAGCTGCCGCTGGTAATTGCCGTATTATCGATCAGATCGCTCGGCTTCATCCCATCCTCCATCGCAGCGAGATAGACAAACAGCTTGAAGGTTGAACCTGGCTGACGGCGCGCTTGAGTGGCGCGGTTGAAAGGTGACTGGGCGTAATCCTTGCCGCCGATCATCGCCACCACTTCGCCATTGGGGCGCATTGCCACCAATGCCACTTGCGCCC
>JAHEAW010000135.1 GCA_024642545.1 Erythrobacteraceae bacterium | reverse complement strand
ATCCCCGCGCACACCGGCCAGTTTCACGCTGGTGTCAGCGGTATTGGCAACCGCAGGCTTGTTCGGCCAGTCCGGGCTGTCTGTCGCGCGTTGCCAGACCGAATAGGTGGTTGCCCCGGGGACCGGCTGCCACTGGATAGTGGTAAAGGTTTGCACCGCTGCTTCGGCGACCGGTGCAGGCGGCATCGGCACGCGTGCAAGTTGGTCAAGCGCCCGGATATTGAGCTGCGTAACCTTGGTCAGATAAGGAAAGTCCATGAACTGCGGGGTATCGCCATAGGTGATCCCGCCTTCGGTACGCAGGTCCTGATGCTGATGGTTGTAATCTTCCACCGCGACGGAAAAACGCACCGCCGGATAACCCTCGTCCAAGAAGGGCAACTGGTCGCCGCCCCGCCCCATCCGGTCAGTCCGCCAGATCTGCCGCACCTTCAAGCCGTTCTTGTCGTGCGCCGCTAGTCCGTTCAGCCACCGCGAGATGTTGCGTCCAGGGCTGTCATTCTCGCCGCCATCGCGTGCCATTGCGGACCGCGACCTGGCGGTGGAATCCGCACGCAGCCCTTCGGAAAAGACCCGCACATGCGTGTCGTCACAATAGCCGTCCGATCCGCAGCTGCCGCCGACAATGTCATTGTTGAGCACCGCTTTGATGGTCCAGCCCTGCTGCTTGGCATAATCGGCCAGCAGCTTGCCGCCATACAGTCCCTGTTCTTCGCCAGACAGCAGCGCATAAACAATGGTGGTAGGGTATTTGTGCTGCGAGAGAACCCGCGCAGCTTCGAGCACCAGCGCCGTGCCGCTACCATCATCATTCGCGCCCGGCGCATCGCTGACCGCATTCAGAATGTCAGTGACCCGGCTATCAATGTGGCCCTGCACGATTACCACTTCATTGGGCCGTTCCGTGCCGCGCTGGATTGCAACCACATTCACCAGCTTTGTGGGAGTGGGAACACGCGCGCCCTGTACCAGCTTTTCCGGCAAGGCAATTTCAAGGCAGCCGCCGCAGGCGGCGCTGTCCTTGCGAAATTCCGCCTCACCCCAGCGCCGCGCCGCGCCAATTCCGTGCTGCGGATCATCCTGCTCCGACAGCGTATGCCGGGTGCCGAATCCGACCAGTGTCGTGACATCAGAGCGCAGCCGGTCTTGCGATACATCCGCTGCGGGATCGTCATGCGCGGCAAGCGGTACGGCGGAAATAAGGGCGAGCAAAGTCATGGCTATTTTATGCATGGCGGGCTTTGACCATGCCTTGGGCCGCTTTAGCAAGCCCGTAATGCGACCAAACGCGCGGCTCAATATGCCCGCGCGACAATTATCCGCTCGACTGCTGGTGCGCCAGTGAAAATACACGCGCCGGTCACCGGTTCAGCGCCAATCGGTACATTGCGAATAGTAAGCTTGAGCGCTTTGAGCGTTTCAACAACCCGCTCCAGCGCAGCGCCGCTCGGCTTTGACCATTCGACTTCGACCCAGCCCGGATAAGTCTGATTTTCGGCGTAGAAGGTCTCAAGCTCAGTCAAAGAGCCAACGCCCCGTGTGATATTCGCATCGCGCCGCTCTGCCGCTTGATCAAATAACGCCTTCTGAACCGCGTCCAGCAAAGCGGGCATTGCTGCAGCAGCTTGCTCACGGCTTGGTGTTTCAAATGCAGGTTTGCCGTCGGCGCTCCACAACTGGTCGCGGCGCAGCATGCTGACGGTGCCATTTTCCATATCGCGGCCACCAATTTCGAGAATGATGGGCGCGCCTTTGCGAACCCAATCCCAACGCTTGGCTGCAGCCTTGCCGGGCTTCTTGTCCAGCAACACGCGTATATTTTCGCCCAGAGCCTGCTGACCTGCGATCATGGCGCGCAGTTCCTCGCAATAGGCCAGCAAAGCCTCGTCCTCGGACTTGTCGCGCAGCATGGGCAGGATGATGACCTGGTGCGGCGCAATCCGGGGCGGCACTCGTAGGCCGTCATCATCACCGTGGACCATAATGATGCCGCCGATCAACCGGGTGGAGGTGCCCCAGCTGGTGGTATGGCAATATTGCTGGCTGCCTTCCCGGTCCTGATACTGAATGCCCGACGCCTTCGCAAAATTGGTGCCGAGATAATGGCTGGTGCCCGCCTGCAGCGCCTTGCCATCCTGCATCATGGCTTCGATCGACCAGGTTTCTACCGCCCCGGGAAAGCGCTCATTTTCCGGTTTCTCGCCTGCGATGACGGGCAAAGCCAGATCGTCTTCAGCGCAAGCACGGTACACTTCGAGCATACGCAGGGTATGGTCCTTCGCATCGTCCGCTGTTTCATGCGCTGTATGGCCTTCCTGCCATAGAAATTCACTGGTGCGCAGAAACATGCGGGTGCGCATTTCCCAACGGACGACATTGGCCCATTGGTTGGTCAGCAGCGGCAGATCTCGCCAGCTTTGGACCCAGCGCGCCATGGCATCGCCGATAATGGTCTCAGATGTCGGCCGCACTACCAGCGGCTCTTCCAGCTTGGCGTCAGGATCGGGGATCAGGCCGCCCTTGCCATCAGCAATCAGCCGGTGGTGAGTGACGACCGCCATTTCCTTGGCAAAGCCTTCGACATGGGCCGCCTCACGCTCGAAATTGGCGAGCGGAATGAAGATCGGGAAATAGCAATTGTCATGTCCGGTCGCCTTGATCCGGTCATCCATCAGCCGCTGGATACGTTCCCAGATGCCATAGCCCCAGGGCTTGATCACCATGCAGCCGCGCACGCCCGATTCTTCGGCCATATCTGCAGCACTGATGACTTCCTGATACCAGGCGGCAAAATCATCAGCGCGGCGCGCGGTGAGAGCGTGACGAATATTAGACACAAAATTTCCGTTCAATTCACTTGTAATGCGGCTGCCCGGCAAAGGACTATTTGCTGAGTTGGTCCAGCTTCTTTTGCATGGCAGCCATCTGCTCGCGCATGGCCGCAAGCTCGTCGCTTTGTTCCGCAGTGGCGGATGCGGCGGCGCTATCCTTGTTGCCCGGCATAAAAGCCTGCGTCGCAGCACGCATCATTGCCAAGTTGGTTTCAGCAATTTTGGCCAGCGGGTTGTTGCCAATGCCCTTGCGAAAGGCATCATGCAGTTTGGCCTGATTTTCCCGGAAATTGGTCATCGCCGCTTCAAGATAATGCGGCATCATCGATTGCATTGAATTACCATACATGGCGATCAGCTCCCGCAGAAAGCTGACCGGAAGCATATGCTCGCCATTGGCCTCTTCTTCCATGATGATCTGAGTCAGGATTGAATGGGTAATATCATCGCCAGTCTTGGCGTCGAGCACTTTGAAATCGGTTCCGTCACGGGTCATCTTCGACAGGTCGTCAAGGGTGATATAGCTCGATGAACTGGTATTATAGAGCCGCCGATTAGCGTATTTCTTGATGATGACGGTATCACCGTCCTGCTGTTCACGCTTGGCCATCGCTTGAATTCCCGGGTTATTGTCTGTTCTGCATTAGCAGGTGCAATAAGTGCAGTGCAACACAATCAGACTCAATCTGATTAACGGGCGAACCTTTTCCCAAGTCCAGTGAGCAATTCATACTGCGAAAGGCCTGAAATGGCGGAGGATTCGGCCAGATCAAAGGGGATATCGACCCAGTCCCCTTCTCTGAGGCTGGGGGCTTCGGCCAGATCGATCACCACCATGTCCATCGAAACTTTGCCCAGAACCGGTAGTATGGCACCATCGGAGAACAGCGCCCCTTTGCCGGTCCAGCAGCGCAAATAGCCGTCCGCATAGCCAAGCGACACGACCCCGGCAGTCATCGCCGCAGGCGCAGTGAAAAGGGCATTATATCCCACAGTATCACCAGCCTGCAGCTCGCGCCGCTGGATAATTGCGGCCTGCGGGAATGCGACCTGCCTGATTGCCCCAGCCAGCTCATCGCGCGGCACGCCGCCGTATACTGACAGCCCCGGGCGAGTCAGATCGAAAGCAAAATCCTTGCCCAGCACAATTCCTGCGCTGTTGGCAAGGCTGAGTGCGCGTGCCGATACTGCCGCTGCAACTGCGCTGAAGCGCTGAAGTTGTAGCGCGTTCAGGCGGGAATCCTCGTCAGCCGATGCGAGGTGGGACATTAAGATGTCGATGTCGAGCTTGCCGACCACCGGATCGCCAATATCTGCCATTGCCAGACCCAAGCGGTTGATCCCCGTATCAACCATCAGATGGCAACACCCGCCGCCGCTTTCCAGCCAGAGGTGGATCTGATGGAGGCTGTTGAGCACGGGCCGAACGCCTACCGCCCGGGCATAAGCAGCATCTTGAGGCGTCAGCGGGCCGTGCAGCACCGCAATCTGGTCTGGCGCTGCATATTTGAGGACAGCTGGCACCTCGCCCCAGTGCGCGACGAAGAACTGCCTCGCACCGGCACCAGTCAGCGCAGGCATGACCCCGCCAACGCCCAGGCCATAAGCATCGGCCTTGACCGCCGCGCCAGCGTGGGCGGCGCCCGACAAACGGTCCAGCGCACGCCAGTTTGCGGCCAAGGCTTCCCGGTCCAGCCCCAGCCGCAGGGTGCCCGGCGGAAGATCAGCCATTTTCGTCAAAGTCACGCGGTGGTCCGTCCGGAATACCCCACCATGCCACCACGAGGCCAAAGGCGACCACGGCCCATGTGTACCACAAGCCAGCATAGGCATCGCCCGTGCGCGCAACAATGATCCCGGCGATCAGCGGCAGGAACCCGCCGAGATAGCCTGCGCCAATGTGGTACGGGATCGACATTGAACTGTACCGGATGCTGGGCGGGAACATTTCGGCCAGCAAGGCGGCGACCGAACCATAAGTCAGCGCTGACAATATGCCAAGGACCAGCAACAGTGCTGTGATACCTGCGATGCCGGCTACCGACGGGAATTGTGGGGAAAAATCGAAGCCATGTTCACTCAGTGCCACCTGCAGTCCGGTACTGCGCGCCTTGGAACTGGTCAGCCAATCAGCCCCCATCATCACCGGATCGCCGCCCACGGTCACTGATAGCTGTGGAGCATCGACCACCGCATAAGCCACTCCGCTGGCGGTCAATGTTTCCAGAATCGAGCCGCAATCGCTTTGCTTGCTGCCAAACAATTCAGCGAAAGGATCAGTCGAACAATTTTGGCCCGATACCACAACCGGGGTTGCTTTGGCCGCTGCTGCAAGCTTGGGATTGGCCAGATGGCCCATCGCCCAGAATGTCGGAAACAGCAGCAGCAAGGTCAGTAAGGCGCCAATGATGATCGGTCGCTTGCGCCCAATCCGGTCAGACCAGCGCCCCA
>JAHEAW010000134.1 GCA_024642545.1 Erythrobacteraceae bacterium | reverse complement strand
ACAATCGATACGCTGGGTGTATGGCTGGCAAACCAGCATGCGGGAACGCTCTCTATCGACCGGGGCGGTGCCATGCATTTCGCCTATTCTGAAGGTTGGCTGTCGGATCCCGAGTTCCCTCCGCTCTCGCAGGCCATGCCGAAAACTCATGATCCTTTTGGAGATCGTGTGTGCAAGGCGGTATTTGGCGGCCTGTTGCCAGAAGAAGGTCAGCGAACAGCAATTGCCAGAGCGCTGGGGATATCGCCGGACAATCCGTTCCGGCTTCTCGAGGCGTTGGGTGGTGATGTTGCCGGTGCACTCGCTTTCTTGCCGGACGGTCAGCAGCCCGTCGAACCCAAAATGCTGGAACCGCCCGTTGCGCTTTCAGATGAAGAGCTTGAGAGTTTGCTCGAGCGATTGCCTCGTGTTCCCATGTTGGCGGGCGAGGGCGGTGCGCGGCTCAGCCTGGCTGGGGCGCAGAGTAAACTACCGATCGTGCTCACCCCACAAGGAAGCATCGCCATTCCTCGTCCCGGTGAGCCGTCCACGCATCTGATCAAACCTGAACCAGGCCGATTTACGGGTTTGGCTGCCAATGAAGCATTTTGCCTTGCCCTTGCACGCTCCGTTGGTCTCGATGCGGTTCAGTCAGAATGGCGAGAAATTGGGGGCCGGCCGCTTCTGCTAGTCACCCGATATGATCGACACATGTTCCAGAACGGACCGCGCAAAGAAGAGACCCTGCGCCTCCATCAGGAGGACTTCGCGCAAGCGCTCGCGATTCCATCCCACCGGAAGTACGCCGCCGAGGGTGGGCCAACTTTCCGAGACAGTTTTGAACTGCTGCGCCGAGCGGCCACTCGGCCCGCCCGAGAGGTATTGAAGCTCGCAGATGCTGCCATCTTCAATCTCGTCATTGGTAATGCAGACGCGCATGCCAAGAATTATAGCCTTTTGCGAAAACAGAGCGGTGAGGTGGTGCTCGCACCGCTGTACGATCTTGTTGCAACCCATATGTGGGACGAGCTTTCGCCGCGCCTCGCGATGCGCTTCGGGCGAGCGTCTAATCTCGATGAAATCGATGACAGCAGCTTCACGCGTTTTGCCGAAGAGGCCGGGCTTGCCGCGCCTTATGTAAAGCGCAGAGCCCAAGTGCTTGCACGTTCAATTCAGACCGCGATCGATAGAGGCGTGGATGTTGCGGGACTGAGCAATGGCGACACAACCAGCGCTCTTGCTGAGGCCACGCTCGAGAGGGCCGCACGGCTGGAAATGAAGTAGCTCTGGTGGCAAATTGCTCTCAGAGGTGAAGCGATGGCCCGAAGCAAAAAGTCCTATCCAGAGTTTTTCCGGCTTATTGCGCGCATTGAAACAGTGCGGACGATGTATCTCTTCGCTGAGTCGGACCGGCGTGTACGCGACGACAATCTGCTCGTCCGGTTGAACTGCCGCATCGAATACATCGATAAGAAATATGTCGCACACAAAGGAGAAGCCATCGAGATCACTGTTGAATTCGAACGCCGACTGGACCTCGCGCGGGATGATCCAAAATTTGGCAAATCATTCATGCACGGGCTCACGTTGAAGAAGAATCAACGTACGGCGGCAGCATACATCCCATCGGACGCGGCATTGGCAATACCAACTTACATTGCCTCCGAATTTGTTACCCACGTCGAGATACAGTTTGAGGAGTTGGTGAGAGGCTGGTCGCCAGCCAACCACGTGGCGTTTGCCACCATGGATCATTTGTTGGGAGAATAGCTGCCCTACAACCGAGGTGTATTTCCCAGATACGTGCCGGTGCAGCGCATCAGCGCAAAAGTAAGTCTCTGAAGTTATATCTCTTATCCCATATTTTCCAAATTTCAGAGTTTGCGGGATAAAACGGGTCAGAGCTGGTCAAACCTCAATCACGAGGTTCTCATCGAATTCCTGGTTTTCGATGCGGCCACCAGGCGATTGCGGCCCATACCCCTTAGGGTTGCAGACCACGCGCGTGCCGCCAGCAATGTAGTCGCAGCTCGCATGGGTGTGGCCATGCACCCAAAGCGCAGCCCCGGACCCCTCGACCAGTTCTGACAGGTCGCTGCAAAAAGCGGGTGTTAGCGGGTCTTGAGCAAAACGCGGGTGGATCGAATGTGGGTGCGGAAGGTGATGGGTAACCACGACAGTGCTGCCCTCAAATTCGGATTTGAGCTTCCGATCCAGCCAGTCCCTTGATTGTAAATGCCATTCAAGTGCCTCTGCGGGATCGAGCGGTTTTCCGATCTCTGTTGGAAAAATCACCCGGTGGTCACTCATCCATCTCTTCGCATGGCGCATATAGAGCGTGCCGCCACCGAAGATCTGATAGTCGGTCCAGAGCGTGCTGCCCAAAAACCGAATTCCTTCTATCTCGACCTCTCCATCCTGCAAGAGGTGTATGCCCAGCTCTTCAGCGAGAGCAGTTGCTCGCGTCGTTTCCTCCTCGATGGTGAAGCGTTGTCGGTGGGCGTACCATTCATGGTTGCCTGGAACGTAGATGACAGGACGGTCATTCGCCCGTTCGGCCAGCCAGCGAACACCGTCACTCAAGGGATCATGAATGTCGCCTGCCGCAATAAGCAAGTCGAAATCAGGTGCAGGGTTCGGTAGGTTCCAGCGGCATTGCTCGATATGGAGATCAGAGAGAATCCAGATGCGCATAAGAGGTTACTAGGCTCGTATGCGTGGTGATCCTAGACTGGATGAGAACGTCCATCGTCCCAAGCTGGATTTGCGTACGGCAGGATTGCCTTGGCATCTCAAGGGAGGTTTGACGCGCTGCTCTGAGCAGCCGTTGCTTTACGCCGCGGCGCCGAAATGGATGGCACGTCCGGATGGACCATTGTAGGTTTCGAGTCCCTAAAGGCCTTGAGCTATGATATGGGTGCGGCCTGAAAACAACATAATATCAGTATGTTGTCTGAGCATGCGGGCTTTTTTGCGGGCCCTTCGATCTGGCAAAGAGAAATTCATCAATTAGATCATAGTCTTGCATCATTTATTCGATGCCTCTTCTGGCACCATTTACTTCAAAATATGGCTTAATTTGAGCTCTTTAGGGACTGCATTGAAAGTCGGCCCACCCTTTGGCCCACCCTGAAATCTGCGAAGCAATGAGGCGCGATGCGAACCTATGCGCAGCCCATTGGCGACGTCCCGCGATCCTGATAGCGTCAACCCACCTCGGGGTTTGTCGTAAACCGGGGCATCGCGATGCTCTCTTCATGGGAACATCGTGATGAGGATACTATCAAAGCGTCAGCTCAAGGAGCTTGTTCTGTACTCACCGCAGCACATCGCACGATTGGAAAAGGCCGGGCAATTCCCCAAGCGGGTATCCCGCCCGCTTGGTCTACGGCAATGGAAGTATATGCTTATTGCTGTTTGGCCCTTGCTTGCGCGATTCCTACCAGACAATTCCGTTATGTGTGTTTCGGCTGTCTCGCAGTCGGTTTGACCTGCGCCATGACCGGCAAAGCCCAGTGGACTTATACCAGTTTCTTTGGGGTATCTGCCCTGTTTGCCGGAGGAAGCCTTGCCTGGCGCGAAAAGGGTGCATTGGGCGCGCTGCTCGGTCGTTACGCATGGATTGCGCCAGCTGCGCTGGCGGCATTTGTTTTCATCGCCTTCGCGCCAGATGTCTTCCATGGACTTCGTAGCGAACTTTACCTTGTGTGGGGGCAATATCTTGTAATTCCGCTGGTTTCCATTTTGGCTTTCGCCACCGTTACCGCCCGAAAGGAAAACGCCTGCACCATATGGCTGGCAGATATGTCCTACCCGATATTCCTTGCGCATTTTCCGGTAAGCATTTGGGTTAGCGCGGCGGGATTTGAAGGCGCTGCATGGGTTGCTGTTTCGACCATCGCAACGCTGGCCGTTTCTGCTATAATCGTGAAATTGGTTGAACATCCCATGGCCAAGGTGCGGGCCAGGCTGCGCCAGGGCGGCGCTCCGGTAAGGGTGCCGTAGCGGCGTCCCGGTGCTACAATCACGTTTGCGCGCAGGGCTGCGAGTATCAGATTGACCGTTGCCTGATTAGCCGCGCCGCTGGCGTCATCGGGAATCGCAGCGGCGCGGGTGCCGATAACAAAGTTGATGCCGGGTCGCGCGGCGGATAACTTTGACTGCCCGTTCAGCACTCGCTTTGGGTTTTGAAGACCTTTGCCGACCACCAGGCTACCAGCAACCCGGCAATCACTCCGAACACGAACCTTCCCTCCTATCGGCTCACAGCATGATCTCCAGCGGGGTCAACCGCCGAAAATTATGCCATCCGGGATGGTATAATGCTCCGCCCCGATGCGAACGACGGTTTCATCGTTCCGCTTGGTCCAATGGAGCGGCCCGGGATCGGCTTGGCTCTGATCATATCGAACGGGGGTTCCCCGCTCGAACGTAATCATCCGTGTGCCGCCGCCGGGCCTGGTTACTGTCAAGTCGCCGGATCCACCGCCTCTGCGGACTATGCCAAACCGGCAATCACGTGACGGGCCGCTATTGCCAAGAACGCAAGAAATGCTGCCTGTCGCATGGTAATTTGTACCGGGCACCAGAGCATCGCCCGGTAGCTGCGTAGCCGTTCCGCCGGGGCCAGGCACAGTGCCAGGTAGTTGAGTTGCCGAGCCTGCTTGGCCGGTGACCGAGACGTTCAGGCGGATCTGTGCTCGCTCGCCGCGTCGGGCAGCGTTGCGATAGAGATAGACCCGGATTCGTTGATTACCGGAGCGCATGATTGTCCCAGAGAAGCTATTTTCCGGAGAGGACATTGAACCGACATACCAGGCGGTATCGGCTTCCCCTGGCGAATTGACATTGAAATAGGCTGCCTTGTTATTCGCGGTCATGGAAACCGAGATGCGCTGCCCGGCTCGTGCGTTGACAAGGTAATCAACGATTTCACGCCCACGGATAGTGCGGGTAATGACCGTACCTGTCGTCCCTGGACGGAAGGTGACCCGCTCGACCTTGATCGATTCCTGAGCATTGGCAGGAGCAGAGCTTGCGACGATCGCCAGAGGCGAAAGCAAAGCCAACCCAAGAGCAAACATAAACCTTCGCATTCGGCTACTCCTCAATATCCCGGCTCTAAGGCTTCGGCGCCGACGGACCTGCTGACCCTGACGGATAGGCCCTGGGCTCCCAGACGATAATTCCGCCATCGGCCATCAAGGCCATATTCAAGCGGCCTTCACTGAAAGTGAATGAACGCACATAACCAAGCTGACGCTCGAGAACCTCGCCCATCGAAGGTTCCGGACAAAACGCCTTGGTCACGCCCAGCGGTCCAATTGACAGCGTGCCGCCG
>JAHEAW010000133.1 GCA_024642545.1 Erythrobacteraceae bacterium | reverse complement strand
CAACGTGTGACCCGAGCAGCCAATCATGGCCGCAATCGATGTGATCGCTGCCCAGCGGGATGGATGCTCGCCTTCCTGGTCCAGAACCAGGCGGACCGCCCGCTCACGCACCTCAGGTGAAAACTTGTTCGTCGTCTTGCTCATCGTAGACCCTTCCTCTCAGGAGTTAGGGCCTCCGGCAATCCCGGGGCGGTTCACGGACAGCTGCGCGTGGCTGTCGTAATGGTATCGCTTGACCCGCTTCTTCAGAAGGGCCGGATCGGTGCGGCGGGACTGGTAATGATAAGTCGACCGACCAAAGTGCAGCGCTAAGCATGCTCTGCGGCTCGTCACCTGCCAGTCCTGCCGTAACTCCTCGTCCCGCCAAGGGCACCCACAGTTTCGCCTAATACTGGCATTCAATGAATGTCATAGGCAGATCAGGCTAGGAAGGCTTCATAGGCATTTGCGATTCCCGTTTTCAGGTCAATCTGGGGGCTCCACCCCATCGCGTGCATTTTAGCGCCGCTCATCAATTTGCGCGGCGTTCCATCAGGCTTGCTGGTATTTGTCGTTATTCCACCGGAAAATCCGACAACCTCGCATACCAGCTTGGCTAGTTCCAGGATCGGAAGATCTTTGCCTGAGCCGAGATTGATATGTCCGGTATCGGAATAATTCTTGAGCAGAAATACGAGCCCATCAGCCAGATCATCAACGTGGAGAAATTCGCGTCTGGGTGTTCCGCTCCCCCAGATTTCGATGCTGGCGGCACCGCTTTGCTTGGCTTCATGGGCCTTGCGGATGAGCGCAGGCAAAACATGGCTGTTTTCAGGATCGAAATTATCTCCTGGCCCGTAAAGATTGGTCGGCATCGCGCTGATGAAATCGCAGCCATATTGCTTGCGGTAAGCTTGGCACAATTTGATCCCGGCGATCTTTGCGATTGCATACCATTCATTGGTAGGTTCAAGCGGGCCTGACAGCAACGCGGACTCTTCAATCGGCTGCGGCGCCATTCTTGGGTAAATACAAGAAGAGCCCAGAAACAGGAGCTTGGTGACGGCATTTTGCCGCGCCGCCTCGATGATATTCGCTTCTATCATCAAATTATCGTAGAGAAATTCGGCCGGGTACGTGTCATTGGCATAGATCCCGCCGACCTTGGCCGCTGCAAGCACCACCACATCGGGCCGGTTGGCGGAAAACCACGCGCCCACGGCATTTTGCTCACGCAAATCAACAGAGCGATCTGCGACTAAAACTTCGGATTGTTCGCTTTCAAGGCGCCGGATAATGGCAGAGCCGACCATGCCCTTATGGCCAGCGACATAGACTTTGCGCCCTGCCAAGGAAAATTGAGAATGTGGCATCAAGCATCTCTGGAAATTGGCGCATCGCGCATAAGCACAAGATCCGCTTCTACCATTTCCCGTGCAAGCTCACGCACTGACGTGGTGTGTTGCCATCCCAATTTTTCATGGGCCTTGGCTGGGTCACCCAGCAGGAGATCGACTTCGGTTGGCCTGAAATAATGCGGGTCAACTTCAATCAGCAGCCGGCCATCGGCAACGCAATAGCCCTTCTCATCAATGCCCTCACCCCGGAACTCGACCGGAATGCCTGCATCGGCAAACGACCATTTTACAAAATCGCGGACCTGCGTTGTCTCGCCTGTTGCCAGGACATAGTCGTCTGGCTGATCCTGCTGCATCATCATCCACATGCCGCGCACATATTCCCGTGCATGACCCCAATCGCGCTTGGCATCAAGGTTGCCTAAAAACAGCCTCTCCTGACGGCCATGCGCAATGGCTGCTGCAGCTCTTGTGATCTTGCGCGTGACGAATGTTTCACCGCGAAGCGGGCTCTCGTGATTGAACAGGATGCCGTTTGATGCATGCATGCCGTAGGCTTCACGGTAATTCACCGTGATCCAATAGGCATATAGTTTTGCTGCGGCGTAGGGTGACCTTGGGTAAAACGGGGTCGTTTCTGATTGCGGCACTTCCTGCACCAGCCCGTATAGCTCGCTGGTGGAAGCCTGGTAAAAGCGGGCAGTCTCCTGGAGTCCAAGAATGCGCATAGCCTCAAGCAAGCGCAAGGTGCCTATGGCGTCTGCATTGGCGGTATATTCTGGCGTCTCGAAACTGACTGCCACATGGCTTTGGGCGGCTAAATTGTAGATCTCGGTAGGTTGCACTTCCTGCACGATGCGGATCAAGTTGGTAGAGTCGGTCAGGTCCCCATAATGGAGGATGAAGTTCTTATTCTCGACGTGCGGGTCTTGATAAATATCCTCAATCCGCCCGGTGTTGAACGATGAGGATCGGCGCTTGATGCCGTGCACCTCGTAACCCTTATTCAGCAGCAAATTTGCCAGATATGCGCCATCCTGCCCCGTTACTCCGGTGACAAGCGCACATTTCCTTGCCGCATTAGACTTCATCATTTCTCCAATCACGCTGCACTCGCGAACTCCTAGGCAACTCGTTGGTTGAAGGCAATAATGTTAACAGGGCTCAGGAATCATTGATTGAGCCAGAAGATGACGGTTGCGGCGATGCAGATGGGGGACATGAAGGTGTGGGCGCAACGGTCGCAACTGGTTTGGACAAGTCGCCAGTCCTTGATTTTGCCTAACATATTCTCAACGCGATCCCGTTGGCGATTGAGTGCACGGTCCTGGGGAATGGGGACTTTGCGGTTCGCCTTTGAGGGGATGCACGGGGTGATGCCCCGCTCGATCAGGGCGTTGCGGAACCAGTCGGCGACTTATTCCCGGTCGCCCAGCAAAATTTTGGCTCTCGGGAAGGCATCAGTCATTCGGCCCGCACCTTTGTAATCGCTCATCTGCCCATCGCCCAGCAGCAAGATCAAAGGTCGCCTCTGGCCATCGCACACCGCGTGGAGCTTCGAGTTCAGGCCGCCCTTGGTGCGCCCGATACGTGTGGGAAGAACTCCTCTCTCAACAGTCTGGCAGCCGTCCGGTGCGCCCTGAGGTGGGGCGCATCAATCATCAATTGGTGAGGCTTGCCTGCCTTGACCGCAATGCTGCAAAGATCCGGTTGAACACGCCCATCCGGCTTCAGCGGATAAAGCGGTTGTAAATCGTCTCGGACGGGCCGTACTCGGCGGGCGCATCGCGCCAGCGCTGGCCGTTACGGATCATGAAGATAATTCCGCGGATGATACGACGGTCATCAATTCTTGGAACACCAAGCTACAGCGGAAAATATGGCTCGATCTTCCATATCTACACCTCCGACAACCAGATCATTCATGGCAACGCCTCCTCAGCGCTGCCTTTGAATCTGATAATCCTAGCGAAGATAATCCCTTTGTTAGCTCCTGAGCCTAGTGAACCTTATGCTCATGGCAAACGCTTCATTAACCTTCGATAGGTATTTGTACTGACGATCAAATCTACCAGGGTTTAAAGGGATCATCAATGACATGTCATCTTCTTAATGTTCGGTTCGGCGGCAAGGTCGGTTTGCTGATCGGTTCCATCGTGCTTTCCAGCGTCACGCCCAATATGGTTTTCGCCGCCACTCAAGGAAGTCAGGGTTCAACCTCGACAGGCATCATCAACATCTCGGCGTCTGTGCCTAACCGGGCGCAGATATCCGGGCTGATGGATGTGAGCTTTGCAAATCAGGACCCAACTACAGCGGCGTCGTCGAGCCAGAGCGTTTGCGTTTGGAGCAATACAGCCACCAAAGCCTACACTATCACGGCCACCGGCAGTGGCAACAGCAGTGCATTCACTCTTTCCAATGGGACATCCACTGTACCCTATTCCGTTGAATGGTCTCCGACTGGCGGGCAGACGTCAGGAAGCGGTTTGACGGCAAGTACCGCCACGAGCTCTCTTACCTCGGGGGCCAGCAATCCTACCTGCTCGGCAAATGCTTCCCCATCTGCAAGTCTGATCGTCAAAATGGCGACGTCAGATCTTGGCGCAATGAGTGCGGGAAGCAGCTATACTGGCACTCTGACACTGCTTGTATCGCCGCAATAACTTTCACAGATTTAGCCTTCTGGCCCGTGTCTGGACATTGTCCCAGGCGCGGGCCTTCGTCTGTCTGATAACTGAATTTTAACCATAGGCCTTCATATCTCTTAAGTATGAGATACGGGAAATCCCTTAATTCAGCCGCTGTAATTGTTGGCATTGCCATGGGCCTTATGTCCACGCCCTCGCTGGCGGTTCCGATGAAGGCGAATATCTCGGACCTCGTCGATGTAGACTTCGGCATAATCAACAGCCTCAACCGGCAAGCAATCAGTCAGACCATCTGCGTTTACAGCTCGACCTTCACAAATGGATATTCAGTAACCGCAATCGGTGGTGGCCAGGGGGGTGTATTCTCGCTTGCTTCCGGCTCGTCACAGCTGCCCTATGACGTCCTGTGGTCAGCTGCGGCAAATCAAGTCAACGGTACGCCGCTAACTTCTGGCGCTCCGGCTACGGGCTTTAGTTCGGCGGCAACCCAGTCGAGCTGCAAAAACGGCCCCATCTCGTCTGCCAGCCTAATTATCGTGATAAACTCCACAACCCTCGATAGCGCAAGAGCAGGCGCTTACACAGGCTCCCTCCAACTCACGATCACGCCGGAGTGATCGATGTGGTTGCTGTCAAGCGCCTCCCTTATCGGTCAGCCGTTCTACGGCCTTGCTCAGCTGTGACCGCCATTGGCCTCGCTCTGTCATTTATCCAGCCAGCCCAAGGCAAAGCGGTCAATGGCCAGCTCATCAAAGCGGCGCCGCCTGAGGGTTTTGCAGACCTCACCCAGGACCGCACAATATTGACCGACATCTATTTTGGCGGAACCCGGCGCGGAGAGGCAATGGTGTCTGTCCGCAATGGCAAGGTCGTATTTCTTGATCCCGGCGCCGTTCTGAAGTTGATACCTCATCTGGCGGACCCGAAAGTGGTAGCAGCCGCGCTGCAAAGGGGCGGCTTGGCGGCAAATGCCGCTCTGGCTTGCGCGCCAGGCGCGGATCAATCACGCTGCGGACAGCTCAAACCAGAAACCGTCGGGCTCATTCTCGATCAGGACCGGTTTCGCCTCGATCTATTCTTGAACCCACAGCTCCTGTCGGTGCAGGACCATATCGAGGAGCAATACCTGCCGCCCCCGCCTGACGAATACTCTTTGATCAATGCGATTGGCGGCGTTCTCGCGGGCCGCTCGCTTGGGGGACGTGAGGATTTCAGTGTCCAAGACCAATTGGTTCTCGCCAAAGGCGAGCAGCGAATCCGCGCTGACGTTTCTTACGCAAGCGAAATAGGGCTTGGCGCTGACCGCCTGGTATTCGAATGGGACCGCCCGGAACTGCGCTATTCGGCCGGGGCTTTGTGGGCGCCCGGCAAT
>JAHEAW010000132.1 GCA_024642545.1 Erythrobacteraceae bacterium | reverse complement strand
GGTAAAGTCCACTATGCCACAGTCAAATTCGCCAAAATCGACCAGATACGGTTCATCAACGGATTGTTTAAGGGCAAGAAATCCGTGCCCTGCAGCTTCAGAAAACTGCCCGCCTTCGATCGCGAGATAAGGATTAACATAGCCCAGAAAGCGGATACCTTGCTTTTCAAGCCGCGCGATTTGTGCTGGCAGATCGGGGTAGCGCTCAGAACTCCAGCGCCAATCCCAGAATAAGCGGCGACCAAAGCTGGTTTCGCGCACGCCTACCCAGTCTTCACACCACAAACCCGAGACAGCAGCACCTGCAGCACGAATTTTCTCCAGCCGCGCAAAGCTCTGTTCACCCTGCTTTAGGCCAATGATCGCACCTTCAAACGCCCAATCCGGCAGCCGTGCAGCTTGGCCGAAGCGCCGCGCCAATGCCGAAACCAAACCCGGCAGGTTGTCAGCAAGGGTAAACTCGAGAGTGGTACTCCCTTCCCAAACCTCTATTTTGTGGAATGCCTGATCGGTAAAATCGAGCACCGACCATGCACAGCTATCCAAATGGCAGGCGTAAAGCGCCGACGATAGGAATGTTGGCTGCGGATAGTTAGTGGTCCAATAATCCCCTCCGGCCATGCCTTCAGCATCCATCAGCCGGGTCAGCTCTCGTGATTTGTCGCGCCCGACTCCTGGTTCGCTGGTCCACATCGGGAAGCGCCGCCCATTGAGGCGCAGATAACTCATCTGCTCACCGCCGCCCCAAATATGATCTCCCGGCTCCGTGGCAAGCAGGACAACCAGCCGGTTGCAATCCTGATCGTCGCTGGAAATTTGAAGGTCAAACCCCGCATCGGTGTCCACAATGCGCATCTGCAGTAGGCCATGACCGTTATTTTTATTATTCGAGAATTCCACTTTGTCGTCAGTAACCGAGAGCAGGCTTGGGGTTGGCAGCGCATCAAACTGGTCCAAAATATCGAAATTGCCGCGGTACATGGTGACATTCGGATGGCCTCGTCCGAGGAGGATGCATGGGGCTGACGTACGATGGCGCAGCAGCCCATGTCCCGCTGCGATGAGGTCAAAGCCCCCTTTCGTTGCCACAAATTGCGCGCGCACTCCAACATCCCTTCCAGCCTGTCATCTCTTTGCCACAGCGATAGCAGGATGCACATCTGCCTATATGACACCGCTTGACATATCAATCGCTATAAAACATCCCTGATAAAGATCGCGGCATCATTTTGTGATGCACAAGCAATTACGCGCGGCATAAAACAGGGAGGAAGTCTGATGATAAAATTGAATGGCAAAGGTGTGCGTGCGGCTCACTGGTTATTGGGGGCAAGCTCATCCGCCTTGGCGTTAGGGGTTGCTTCACCAGCCGCTGCACAAGTTCAGGAAATTGTCGTCACTGCGCAAAAGGTTGAGCAAAATGTTCAGGACGTGCCAATTGCGATCACCGCAGTTTCGGGTGAGCGGCTAGCAGATACTGGCACTACAAGCCTCGAAAACATTGGAGCGATTGTACCGTCAGTCACCTTCCGCAAAGGCAGCACCAGTGCAAACAGCGCAATCATCATGCGCGGCGTGGGTACAATCACGTTCTCAATTGCAGCTGAGCCCAGTGTGTCAACAGTTGTCGACGGGATCGTGCTGAGTCGGTCGGGCCAGGCATTTGCCGACTTATTGGATATATCACGAATTGAAGTCCTGCGCGGACCGCAGGGAACGCTGTTCGGCAAGAATGCTTCTGCCGGGCTGGTAAGCATAATTTCAAAGGGAGGGACACCTGACCTTGAGGCCGACCTGCGAGCGGAATATTTCGAGGGCAAGGAATATCGCGTCCGTGGATCTGTATCTGGGCCATTATCCCAAGACTGGTCCGCGCGTCTGACGGGATTTTACGGCAGCTACGACGGCAATATTTACAACAAGTATTATGACACAATGGTCAATGGCTATAAGCACTACGGCGCGCGCGGAATTGTGGATTACAAAGGAAGCAATGCCAAGCTTCGCTTGATTGCCGATTATTTCCGCGCCGATGATGATTGTTGCGCCGATATAACCGGTGTATCGCGGGGGCCGATAATCGACGCAGAATTAGGCTACCCCGTCGCGCTTGGTGCGGACCAACGCACTGTAAACCACAACCTCATTACCCGCACGCTCGACAGGCAATGGAGCCTTACCGCAGATCTCGATGTCGATGTGTCCGACACGCATACGCTCAGCGTAATCATGGGCTATCGAAATTGGGCGAACACAGAAATTCGCGAAGGCGACTTTCTTCCTCGGCCCTTGGTCGGGTACTTCCAATTGCATGATAACGGCCTGGTCAATACTTACCAAGTGTCGACCGAAGTCCGGCTGGCATCTGACCAGGCGGCACCACTCTTCTATCAGGTTGGCGCCTTCGCATGGAATTCGATCAACTCTCAGGACTTCACCCGCCGGGATATTGTCTGCTCCAGTTCGACTCTACCGGTCGCGCCGAGCGGAGCAACACCATGCGACCTCAACGATCCAATCAACACCTCTTACCCAACTGCAACGTCGCACAGCCGAGTCAATAGCACCAATCTGGCACTTTTCGGTCAGGCCACCTACCGCTTGACTGATCAACTGAGCCTAACAGGCGGGCTGCGCCTGACGCGAGATGAGCTAAGCTACTCGCATGAACGTGCACCTGGCGTCGATGCTGTCACTGGCTTGCCAGCTTCTGGTCCGGGTGTTTCGGGTAACCCGGCTGGTGGCACTGTGGCCGGTGGCGGGGACGGGTCCAACATCTCCTTCGGAAGCAGCAAGAACACCAATCTTTCGGGCAAGGCATCGATTCAATACGAACCAACCTCAGACTTGCTGTTCTATGCCAGCTATACGCGCGGCTACAAAGGGCCTGCCTTCAATGTATTCTTCAATTACACAGCGCCAAATAACGCAGTCCCGATCTCTGAAGAAGTTTCCAACGCTTACGAAGTTGGGATGAAGTCCCAGTTCTTGGACCGCAAACTTCAGATCAACACGGCAATTTTCCAAGCCACTTATGACGGCTTTCAGGCCAACAACTTCATTGTCCTGAACGGCACCACCATCACCAATCTGACAAATGCCGGAACAGTTCGCACCAAGGGTTTTGAAGTGGACTCGATCCTTGCGCCAGTCGAAGGTTTTACGCTGCGCGCCAGCGTTGCCTACGCCGATGCAAAGGTTCTCAAGTTCAACCCCAATCCGCTTACAGGCGCTCCGGACGCCCGCAATGGTACGCGCCTGCCGTTTGCTCCTGAATGGAGCTGGAATGTTGGTGCTGATTACGAAACCGCCGTTAGCAACGCACTGAAAGTATACGCTTCGGCCAATTACGCTTATACTGGAACGCAATTTTCAGATCTGGGAGAAGGCGGGCCAATCGACGGTTATGGCCTGCTGAATGCCAGTTTGGGGATTGGCACTATAGACGATCGTTACCGGCTAACGCTTCACGCCCGAAATATCACTGATCAAAGCTATGTTTTGTTGAACGGTGCGAACGGGCAGCGCTACCAGCTCCCCCGCAATGGAGATCGTTACTTCGGCGTATCGTTCGTAGCCAAATACCGCTGATACTGCCCTTAAAGAATCGATTGGGAGGAGCCACCGTCATGGTGGCCCCTCCCTCTTTCTTGCACAATCTCTATTCCTCGGAATTTACTACGACGAGCTCAGGTTGCATCATATGGATCCAGCCAAGTGCCAGCAGGTAAGCCGATGCAGACATCAAAAACATTGGTGTGTAACCGAGGCCATGATCAAGCGCCCAGCCCGTGAATTCAAGCATGCCTGCACCCGACAAATTACCGGCTAGCGCTCCAATCGCGATTACACTGCCGACCTGACGGGCAGGAACAATATCCGCTGTCATACCGAAGATGTTGGTCGAAAAGCCTTGGTGAGCAAACAGACCCAGGCCGATGATAAGCGCGGCGATCCACTGGTTCGGCGCATAAATTGCAAGCGGCAATGGCAATATCAGCAACGAATAGAGGAACATTGAGCTCTTTCGAGCCCTGTTGGCGCTCATCCCTTTCCCTAACAGAACCGGAAATAGAAACCCGCTGGACAAGGCACCAGCTGCTGCCAACACATAAACAATTGCAGTCGGATAGCCAATTCCACTTTGTCCCAAGTTGAATTCGCGCGCGAAAAAGTCCGGTGCCCAGAACAAAACGAACCACCAGACAAGGTCGGTTAGCGTCTTCGCTCCGATTACTGCCAGATTTCTGCGATCCTTGATAAGTTTGCGCCAAGGATCAGCTTTTTGCTTTGGCCTGGTCGATTCCATATCGCGTGCCATGTTGGACGTAACCGGTTTAAGCTTTGCCGTCCCTAGCGACCAAGCTGCCAGCCAGACAAAGCCAAGCAAACCAGTAATGAAAAACGCAGCATGCCATCCAAAAGCAACGGCAACGAGCGGGACAGTCAGCGGTGCAAGGATCGCGCCGATGTTGGAAGCACTGTTGATTACCCCGAGACCAATCGATCGCTCTCTAGTCGGAAGATAAGTTGCTGCAGCCTTGATCGCAGCAGGGGTATTGACCGATTCCGCTACGGCAAGGCTGATACGTGCGACAACGAATTGCTGCACAGTGGTGGCAAAGGCATGGGCCATACCCGCCATACTCCATACTGCTACCGCCAGCCCATATCCCCACCGCACACCAACCCGGTCAATGAACCAACCGACCCCCAGTAAGGCAAAGGCGGCAGCAAGCTGAAACGAACTTCCAAAATGCGCAAATTCCTGATCTGTCCATTTGAAGTCGGCCTGCAGCATAGGCTTGAGCAGCGCCAGGACCTGTCGGTCGAGGTAATTGAGAGCAGTTCCTAAGAAAATCAGTATTATCAGTCCAATACGAATGGCTCGCTGCCCTCTAAACTCATTCTGCGCTCTTTGCGTGTCCATCATCCCGCCCCTTATGCGCCAGATCGTTTTGATTTTGGCGATCAGTACTAACGTGTGCCTATATTCGGCAAAGCCTGATGACCAGCCCCTGATAATTCGCAAGAAAAGAACTTGCGCCATCCTAGGGCTTTGCCCTATCCAACTCGTATGACACCGCGGGACATAAGGCAAGTGCACTGTGGTGGCGAAGATCCATTTGAAGTTTCCATTACGCTTCGATGTTACCCTATTCGTCGTCAATGCCGCATATGACTGATCCAGACTGCTCTTTTCCTTTGAACAATAATTACGACGTGATCGTGATTGGGGGGGGAGTGAACGGTGCGGGGACCGCGCGCGATGCGGCGGGGCGGGGTCTGCGGGTGCTGCTTTTGGAACGCGGTGATCTGGCGCAAGGTACCTCGTCAGCCTCGACCAAGCTGATACATGGCGGCCTGCGCTATCTGGAACATT
>JAHEAW010000042.1 GCA_024642545.1 Erythrobacteraceae bacterium | reverse complement strand
CAAAATCCTTGCCAGTGATTTCGACCAGCGGCACATCCTGCACCCAGCTGCCGTTGTTGCCCGGTTTCAGGCCGACCTGTTTGAACTTCTCCGTCAGCAAGGCAACAGTCTTGGCTTCCCCCACGGTTCCCGGCGCGCGACCTTCGAATTCATCGGAAGCGAGCGACTGGACCACCGATTTCATCGTATCGACCGAGATGTCACCAGCTGCCACATCGGGAATGTTCAAACTGGCGGCATCACTATTGTCTGCCGCCGCCTTGCAGCCTGCCAACGTCAGGCCGAGCGATATGGCGGCCCCGATCAGGATTGATTTACGGATCATGGAATTCCCTCTTTGCGCTTAGCTCTCGTTAACGGAGCGCGAATATTCCCTCTCGCAAACAGAACCGCTCAGGGCAAGGGTGATGGTTGCGCTAAAAAGCCGGGCAAGGCAGAGCAACGGATCATGGACGCAGACTGGCCAGAGGCGATTGATCGCGCGCGGGCACATGCCCCATTTCTGGCGCGTGGGCTGGATCGTTTGCCTGTGCTTGAACAGCTGCTGCGCGCAGGCAACCCAGACGCTGCCCTTGGCTGGGCCTATGCAGCTGGAGGATCGGCAGAGGATGCCGGGGTCGGGCTGCGGCGCGAACGGCTGGCTTTTGCTGTGGCACTCGCGATTGGCGATCTGGCCGGGGCGTTCACGCTGGGAAGAGTGATGGCCGAACTGTCCGCGCTGGCTGACCGGGCGCTTGGTCGCGCGGTCGATGCCGCGATCACTCGGCGGATGCCCGACGTTCAGCCATCCGGCATGATTGCACTGGCATTGGGCAAACATGGAGCGGGCGAGCTGAATTACAGTTCCGACATCGATCCGATCCTGTTGTTCGATCCCGATCTGCTGCCGCGGCGTGGGCGCGATGATCCGGGCGAGGCAGCGCAGCGCTATGCCCGCGATGTGGTGCAATTGTTGTCCCAGAACACCGCAGATGGCTATGTCTTCCGGGTTGATCTGCGGCTGCGACCCGCTTCAGAAATTAGTCCGCTGGCGCTGTCCTTGGGTGCAGCCTTGTCACATTACGAATCTTCTGCGCTAACATGGGAGCGTGCGGCCTTCATTCGTGCCCGAGCTGCGGCTGGCGATATTGCGGCAGGCGAGGGTTTTCTGGCCGCGATCCGCCCGTTTGTGTGGCGGCGCAGTCTCGATTTTGGCGCGATTGAAGAGATTGGCCGCCTCACCACGCAGATCCGCGCAAATTACCGTGGGACCACAACACCTGGTCCCGGTTTCAATCTGAAACTTGGGCGCGGCGGGATTCGTGAGGCGGAGTTTTTTGCGCAGACACACCAGTTGATTCACGGGGGCCGCGACCCGGCGCTGCGCCAGCGCGGCACGCGCGCGGCGCTCGATGCGCTGGCGGAGGCGGGGATCGTCTCGGCCGAAGATTCGCTGGTGGTCGGAAGCGCGTACGACCGATTGCGGGTGCTCGAACACCGTCTGCAGATGGTCGCCGACCAGCAAACACATACGCTGCCTGAAGGGGCTGCGCTGGACAATGTCGCGCGGCTGGAAGGACTGGCAAATGGCGCCGCGCTGATCGACGAAGTGACCGCGCTGACAGACGCAGTGGGAAGCCGGTTTGACCGCCTGATTGACGCTGGCCGCGATAGTGCGGTGGCCCCCAGGCATGCCGTTGCGCGCCTTTTGGAAAGGCTTGATACAGGCGGGTCAACGCTTGCAGAAAGGGTCGGTAGTTGGACCGACGGCCGCTATCGTGCGCTGCGCAGCCCGGCCGCGATCCGTGCGTTCGAAGCTGTACAGCCCGACCTGCTGGGTGCCCTTTCGCAGGCACCCGAGCCCGATCGGGCGATCCTGCGCTGGGAAGCCTTGCTCGCCAATGCGCCCAGTGCGATCAATTTGTTCCGACTACTTGAAGCGCGTCCGGCACTGCTTGGCCAATTGGGCCGTCTGCTCAGCTTGGCGCCGCCGCTGGCAGATGATCTGGCGCGCCGCCCCGATCTGCTCGACACGCTGATCGACCGGACTGCGCTTGATCTGCCCGGCAGCGTGGCTGATCTGGCCGCAGCCATGGCGCGCGGCGAGGCGAATGATGATTATGAGCGGCGGCTCGACCGGATCCGTGTGGTCACAGGTGAAAAGCGCTTCGTGCTGGGTGTTCAGCTGATCGAAGCGGAGCATGATCCGCTGCAGATAGGCGCGGCATTGTCACGCGTGGCAGAGGCAGCGATTACGGTGGCAGCGAGCGCTGCGGAAGCAGAGTTCGCCAAGGTCCATGGCCGTTTTCCGCAAAGCCAGTTGATGGTGCTGGGGCTGGGGCGGCTCGGCGGCGGGATGCTGACCCATGCCTCTGATCTTGATCTGATCTATCTGTTCACCGGCGGGCATGACGGCGAATCGGACGGGGCCCGGCCAATCGGGACAACGCTCTATTTCAACCGGCTCGCCCAGCGGGTGAGCGGTGCGCTGAGTGTGCCAACCGCGCATGGCGCACTGTATGAAGTCGACACTCGGCTGCGCCCGCAAGGCAAACAGGGGCCACTCGCGGTCAGTCTTGATAGTTTTGCGCGTTATCAGCGGGAGAGTGCGTGGACCTGGGAGCATATGGCGCTCACCCGCGCCCGACCATTGCTGGGCAGCGCATTGGCGCTCTCTGATCTGGAACGGATCATTATCGGAGTGCTGGAGACCGAGCGGGACCCACAGTCGCTGCGCCAGGATGTACTGAAGATGCGCGCGGAAATGGCGGCCCATAAACCGGCCAAGGGGCCGCTTGATGCCAAGTTGCTGCGCGGCGGTTTGGTCGATCTTGAATTCCTGGTTCATTATTTGCAGCTACGTGAGCGGACCGCGCTGCGGCCTGATCTTGACGGGGCAATTGGCGAGCTCGTAACAGCAGGGCTGCTCCCAGCGAACCTTGTCGATGCCCATGATTTGATGGCCCGGATGCTGGTCGCCGCACGCCTGCTTGCGCCTGATCTTGTGGCACCGGTCGATGCTGCAGCGCGAGTTCTGGCGCAGGCGTGCAGCTGCGATGACCTTGCAACGCTGCTTGATCGCTTTAACTTGGCTCGCCGGAGTGTCGCCGATGCCTGGTACGCTATATTTGAAACGCCATTGGAGATGTTAGATGAGTAAATTTGTCGCCGGTGATGCCATTCCCGACATTGCCATGGAAACCCCGGATGGCGGCAGTGTGAAGCCGTCTGACTTTGCCGGCAGGGCGTTGGTGCTGTTTTTCTATCCCAAGGATAACACACCGGGTTGTACCAGCGAAGCGAAGGATTTTTCGGCTCTGAAAGCCGATTTTGCGGCTGCGGGAACTGCGATAGTGGGGATCAGCAAGGATCCGCCCAAAAAGCATCTCAATTTCATCGCCAAGCATGATCTGACCGTCGCCTTGGCCACCGATGCAGAAGACGGCGGCCTGTCGGACACGCTGGGGATCTGGACCGAAAAGCAGATGTATGGCCGTAGCTATATGGGGATGGTCCGCACGACATATCTAATCGACAAGGCGGGCAAGATTGCTCAGGTGTGGGACAAGGTAAAGGTCACAGGCCATGCGGAAGAGGTGCTCGCGGCTGCCAAAGCCCTGTGACGCGCCTAAAGTCTGTCACCGATCTGCCCGCTGACGCAAGTGTCGCACGCGCGATTCGCTCCGCGCTGCTGACGGCTGATCCGACTGCCAAAGCCATGGCTGCGCGCGATGTTGCGCGCCGCTGGCGGCAAGGGCGCCTCGCGTTCCGGTTCGATGACTCCATGCCTGATACGCCGGCCTGGCCTGCCGCGCCTGAGCTGCTACCGCCCGCGCAGATGCCGCGCCGCGGCGGCGGGTCTGATCATGGACGGATTGCGCTGTGGCATGCGCTGGCGCATATCGAATTCGTCGCGATTGATCTGGCGCTTGACATGGCCGGGCGCTTTGGAGCGGAAATGGGGCCAGGCTTTGTATCCGATTTCCTCGCAGTTGCTGCTGATGAAGCGATGCATTTTGCGCTGCTGGCGCGCAAATTGCGCAGTCTCGGCAGCCATTACGGCGCGCTGCCCGCACATGGCGGCCTGTGGGAAGCGGCAACTCAGACCCGTCATGACGTCGCAGCGCGGCTGGCAATTGTCCCGATGGTGCTGGAGGCGCGCGGGCTTGACGTCACTCCCGGCACGATGCGCCGGGTCCGCGGGCAAGGTGATGTGCTGGGCGTGAAACTGCTCCAGCGAATCCTTGACGATGAAATTCGCCATGTAGCGATAGGCACCAAGCACTTTGTCGCGCTGAGCGAGAAGGCTGGGGAAACGCCGCAAATTCGCTGGAAATGCTTACTCAAATCTTACTTTCGCGGGTCTTTGAAGCCGCCATTTAACGACTCAGCGCGTCTTGCAGCCGGTCTATCGCTAGACTTCTATGGCGGTATTGCGCCGTAAAGATTTTCGCGGTTAGTCCACGATCAACGAGAGCGCGGGGGGTTTCCGTCTTCTCTAAAGTTAGATTTGCGGCGGCCTGCGATTGCTTGGTCAAGACGCAAGCATGGTCGTGACGGCATGCACAAGTGCCGCAGAAAAGGACGGGTTCGTGATCGGATTTCTCAAGCACAGCCGAGTTGCTGCGGTGGCCATTTCTGTGATCGGTTTCCTTACCATGGGGGCTGCTCCGGCATTCGCCAACAGCAGTGCAGCTGCAGCCGATATGACCGCCGCAACGCGCGATTTTAAAACCTCGCCCATCAGCGGTGGTGATCAGCAGTTCCACAAACTTTTCGCCAGCTGGCAAGCGCTTGATGATGGCGATCCGTCGGCCCCTGCCGCTACGTCGCAGGTTGGCATTCCTTCGCAAATGCCGCTTACTTCTTCGACCCTGACCAGCAGCTATGGTATGCGCACCCATCCCATTTTGGGCGGGCGCCGCAAGCATGACGGGATTGATCTGGCCGCGCCAGTTGGCACTCCGGTTTTTGCCACGGCTGATGGCGTCGTGAGCCGGGCCGACCGGTTCAGCAGCTACGGCTTGTTTATCCAGATCGAACATGGCGCAGAGCTGGAAACGCGCTTTGCTCATCTCTCCAGACTGGCGGTTGCAGCGGGCGAGCATGTGAGCAAGGGCGATGTGATTGGCTATGTTGGCACTACGGGCCGTTCAACTGGACCGCATCTTCACTATGAAATCCGTGTTGACGGCGTGCCGGTCAACCCGATGCCGTATATGGCCGAATCAGATGCGCAGCATGCGTTTGAACTGGCAATTGGTGAGGTCGGGCAAGGCGGGGCTGACTGAGCCTTCGCGGATAGTTTCTGCATTGTTTTTGGGGAGCGATCCCCCGGAAAGGCGGCGGTAAAATCCGGCCGCCTTTTTTCGTGCCTGCTTTTTCCTTGTGACTGGCCGCAGTCCGGCTAGGTTCGGCAGCGGAAGAGGAATCAGATGCACCCGATACAGCACGCCAAAGGCCGGCCAGACCACCCTGCGATCATCATGGCCGGGAGCGGGGAAACAGTCACGTATCGCCAAATGGATGAAGCCGCCAACCGCATCGCCCATTGGCTGCGCGGTCAAGGCCTGCGGGCAGGGGATTGCTTTGCGTTGCTGATGGAAAACTGTGCTCGCTTCCACGAAGTGGTCTGGGCCTCGCAGCGCGCTGGAACGATGCTGGTGCCCATCTCGACTCATCTGGCGGCAGCCGAAGTGGCATATATTCTCAGCGACAGCGATGCCCAGCTGCTGATCACCTCCCAGAAATTTACCGAAATGGTAGACCAGATGCGCGGTGAAGGCATGGTGCTTCCGGTGCTGACCTATAGCAGCGCAGATGGAGTATCGGCACAAAGCGCATTATCCGCCATGCCAATCACGCCGATCGCTGATCAATCCGCAGGGCGCAACATGCTTTATAGTTCGGGCACCACGGGGCGCCCTAAGGGAATCGTCCCCGCTCCGCCGGAGGATGATTCGGTTGAGGCGGAGCCGCCGCTGATGATGCTGGCGATCCACGGCTTCCAGTTCCCGACCGATGGCAGCAGCGTTTATCTTTCGCCAGCTCCGCTTTACCATGCCGCCCCGCTGGTGTGGAGCAGCATGGTTCACCGGCTTGGCGGAACGGTGGTGATCATGGAAAAATTTGAACCTGAGGCAGCGCTGAAGGCGATCGAGCAGTTCAAGGTAACCGAAAGCCAGTGGGTGCCGACCCATTTCGTGCGAATGCTGAAACTGTCTGCGGATGTGCGGGCGCGCTATGACCTTTCCTCCCATCAGCATGCAATCCATGCCGCTGCGCCGTGCCCGGTGGAAATCAAGCGGGCCATGCTGGAGTGGTGGGGGCCGATCCTGTTTGAATATTACGCGGGCAGCGAAGGCATGGGGATGACTATGATCAGCGGCCCTGACTGGTTGACACATCAGGGCAGCGTTGGCCGCGCGATCCTGGGTATCCTGCATATTTGCGGCGATGATGGGGAGGAACTTCCCCCCGGTGAACAGGGCGTGGTATTCTTCGAAAGCCCGCATGCCTTTTCTTACCACAAGGATCCGGCCAAAACTGCGGAAGCGACGCACCCCAAGGGCTGGACCACGTTGGGCGACATCGGCTGGGTAGATGCGGAAGGCTTCCTCTATCTGACCGACCGGCGCAGCAACATGATCATTTCGGGCGGGGTCAACATCTATCCGCAGGAAGTGGAAAACCTGCTGGTAACGCATGATAAAGTGATGGATGCCGCTGTGATCGGCGCGCCCGATGCCGATATGGGAGAACGCGTGGTGGCGGTGGTCCAGCCGGCCAATATGGCCGATGCGCAAGGGGCAGCGGCTGATGCGCTGGCCGCCGAGCTGACCGAATTCCTGTCCGGCCAGCTCGCTCGCCTCAAGTTGCCGAAACACTATGATTTCCGGGCCGAGCTGCCGCGTGAAGCCAATGGCAAGCTCTACAAGCGCAAGCTCAAGGATGAATATCAGGCCATGGCGCGGGCTGCGGAGCCGCGGGCATAGTTGATGGTAAGCGCAGCCTTGCCCCGGCCCACTGCCGCCGATGCGCGCGCGGTCATCGATCCCAAAAGCTTTGCCCAGTGGGACAGCCAGCTCGATCTGTTTGATCGGCTACGCGAGCAGACACCGGTGGCGTGGATTGAACCGTCCGAACCAGGAGTGTTCGAACCGTTCTGGCTGCTTACCCGCTATGACGATGTGATGCGCGTCAGCAAGGACAATACCGGCTTCCTCAATCACCCCAAATCAGTGGTATTCTCGCTTGCCGAAGGGATCGAATTTGCCAAGCATCTGACCGGCGGCAGCCCGCATATGGTGGCCAGTCTGGTGACATTCGACGGGCCGGTCCACATGAAATATCGCAAGCTTACCCAGAGCTGGTTCATGCCCGGCAATCTGGCGCGGCTGGAGTCTGAAATCTGCAAGCTGGCACAGGCCACCGTGCAACGGCTGATTGATGCAGCGGCAAGCAATCCGGCTGGTGCGGTCGATTTCGTTCCGCTCGTTTCCGCGCCCTATCCGCTGCATGTGGTGATGCAGATCATGGGCGTGCCCGAGGCGGATGAGGCGCGCATGCTGATGCTGACCCAGCAAATGTTTGGCGGGCAGGACGAAGACCTCAGCCATTCGGGAATGAAAGACATGACGGCGGAGCAGATCACTCAGCTGGTGGCCGGCGCAGTGGCCGATTTCGAACGCTATTTTGCCGGGTTGACCGCTGAAAAGCGCGCCCAGCCCACTGACGATGTCGCCAGCGTAATCGCCAATGCGGCGATTGACGGCGCGCCGCTCAATGACCGCGACATGATGGGCTATTACATCATTCTCGCCGCCGCTGGACATGATACCACCTCGGCCTCCACTGCGGGGGCGATGCTGGCGCTGTCACGCGACCCGGAGCAATTTGCGCGGGTCAAGGCAGACCGCAGCCTGCTAACCGGCATTGTTGAGGAAGCGATCCGCTGGACCACCCCGGTACAGCATTTCATGCGCACAGCGGCGCAAGCAGTCACGATTGGCGGGCAGGATATTGCCGCAGGCGACTGGCTGATGCTCAGCTATATCGCGGCCAATCATGACCCTGCTCAGTTTGACGATCCGCGCCGTTTTGACGCGGCGCGCAGCCCCAACCGGCACCTTGCATTTGGGGCCGGCGCGCACCAATGCCTCGGCCTGCATCTGGCGCGGCTGGAAATGCGGATCCTTTTCGAAGCCTTGCTTGACCAGCTGGACAGCATAGAGCTGGCAGGCCCACCTTTGCGCTCAAGCTCAACCTTCGTCGGCGGGCTGAAGACACTGCCGCTGCGGATCAGGGTCTAGAATCTTCTTGAGCCATGTTATGCTTCAAGCTTCACACATTGGTTCCATTCAGAACGATTGCTCGATCCCGATCATCACGCTGCGGCCGACATTGCGCCTCGTCCACCCGCCTTCAAGGTTGGCAGCGTAGTTGGTGAGATAACGGATGTCGGTCAGATTGGTCAGGTCAAAGCGCAGATCGGCCGGGCGCCCGAGCAAGTGCAGATGATAAACTGCCGACAATCCGAAACTGGCGTAAGCGGGTGCGCGGGCACCATTGGGCTGGCCGGGTGCCATGGTCATGATTGCTCCGCTGCCAGCCGCTACGTCGGCTCCCAGAGCGAGCCGTTCGAGATGCCAGGTAAGACCGGCGGACCCGCTCACAGGCCGCTCGCTCGATAGTGATATCCAGCGATTGCCGACGGCTTCAAATGTCGCGGCAGGAAACAGGCCAGGCGGAGCCAGTAAACCGCTACCCCGCGAATGGGCAACGCTGAGATTGGCCCAGGCGTTGACTGTCCGCGCAGCATAAGTCGCAGATATTTCTACTCCACTGAAACGGCCGCGGCGGAATGCGAATGCTTGCGGTTCGAGCGAGCCGGGGGTGCTGCGTTCAACAATCAGATTTCTCGCATTGCGCAAATATCCATCAACACCCAGCGTCACCGCGCCCAGTTTCTGCTGCACGCCTGCGCCAAAATAATCATCGCGTTCATTGGCAAGCACGCTTGCCGATTGTACAGCTTCGATTGAAGGTGCGGTGGAATAGCTGGCATATCCGGCGTGCACGCTGAGTCCGCTTGCACCGCTCCACACCAGGCTGGCGCGCGGTTCAAGCACCGCTGACGACCCGGTGCCTCGCAGCCAGTTGGTCCGGGCTCCAGCATTGAACGTGAGCTGCGGAGTGAGCTGCAGCTGGTCTTGAAGATATACGGCCAAAGAGGTGCGCTGCAGCCGGTCCTGCCCTGTAGCAGCGGTGGATTGCCCTCTAAGCTGGCGGTTGACGAACAAGCCGGCCCTTATCGTATTGGCCCCGTCCAGCCGGTAGGAAGAGTCAATTTGCGTACCCATAGTTGTGGAAAGTCGCCTCTGGCGGTTTACGAGGTTCGCGCGCGTCAAAGACTGACCGAAAAACAGCGAACTCTGTAGCGTCAGACTGCTTGTGCTGTGTTGCCAGGTACCGACGCCATAGATGCTGTCATCACCGGTCACACCGGCCCCCAGCGAAGTTGCGCCCACTGTGTCGCGAAGACTTGAACCGCCGAAAATTGCCGAGATTCGATTTTGGTCGTTGATGACATGATCGGCAAAGGCAAGCGCGCCAAATTCGCGGCGATGATCATCGGCAGTGCGGCCCGCCAGATCGGTCAACTGGCTGGTTCCTGTCTCGTAGCTGCCCGATCCGAACAGGCTGGTGCTACCGGTCGAACCGGACCATTCGAGGGCAGGCTCAACCATTCCGTGGTTCCCGGCGAACACTTCCAGCTGGCCACCATGCTGATACAAGCCGTTCTTGGTGGTGATACTCACTATGCCGCCGGGGGCAAAACCAAACTGGGCTGGCAGTGTCCCAGTGATGACGCGCGTTGTGGCAGCAAAGCGTGAACTGAGCCGGTCGGCTGGATCGGAGATCGCTTCGGGCACCACGACATTGTTGATTCGCACCTGTACGGCGCTTGATCCCCGGATCGTCAACCCTGATGCAGATAGGCCGACGCCAGGGGTCTGGCCCAAGATAGTGCCGACACTGCCGGTTTCACCGCCCGGTCGATTTTCGATAGTACTATTGTCGAGCGAATAGGCCGTTGCGCCCAGCTCGGCATCGATTGTGGTCCTTGCGGCGTCAAGTTTATGCGCGGTTACGACAATCTGGGTAGCTGGCTGCACGCCTTCTTCGTCATCGCCGTCCGTAGGTTGCGGCGTTGCCTTTACGGCATTTTGGCGATGGATGGACGATGATGCTGAGTCATCATCAAGCGGCGGCGGGGTTGGCAGAGCGGCGGCGGAAAGAATGATCAGCAGGGGCAACATAGCTTTACAGTAGGGGTGCTGAGCACGGCTCGAAAGTTACTTCCTCGTAATTTTTGTAGCGAGCAATTAATGTGTTGTGGCAGCTACCTGACCCCTGCGAAAAACCACGCCTTGCTGTAAATACGAGTCTCCGTGACAGGCCACCTTCGGCGCTCTACCGAATGCCTGATTCAGCCCAACAGGCGCTGTGCCATCGCACGCACGTCCGCGCCGATATCATCGCGCGCCAGTGCCAGAGCCAGTGTTGCTTCGACAAAGCCGAGCTTGCTGCCGCAGTCATAGCGTTTGCCTGCGAAAGTGACCGCGTTGAACGGTTGGGCGCCAATCATCTTGGCCATCGCGTCGGTCAGCTGGATTTCCCCGCCTGCGCCTTTGCCCTGATGTTCCAGCGTGCGCATCACTTCGGGTTGGAGGATGTAGCGGCCCGATACGATCTTGTTTGACGGGGCTTGGTCAACGGGCGGTTTCTCCACTAGCCCCTTCACTTGCGTCAGCGCGCCGCCAAACCCGTCCAAGGTCGCTCCGGGGTCGATCACGCCGTAGCTGGAAACCTCCTCATGCGGCACTTCGAGAACGCTGATAAGATTGCCGCCCACTTCGTCATAAGCCTCGACCATTTGTTTCATGCAGCCGGGGCTGCCGACCATCAGCTCGTCCGGCAACAGGATCGCGAAGGGTTCATCCCCCACAATCGCGCGCGCGCACCAGATGGCATGGCCCAGCCCCAGCGGGACTTGTTGGCGTACCGTGATAATGTCGCCCGGCGTCGCGCGAGTGGCGTCAAGCACGCTCAGGTCCTTGCCCCGCTCACCCATGGTGGTCTCAAGCTCATAGGCAATATCGAAATGTTCGACAATCGCGGTCTTGCCGCGCCCGGTGACGAAGATGATCTGCTCGATCCCGGCCTCGCGTGCTTCATCCACCGCATATTGGATCAGCGGCCGGTCGACGATGGGCAGCAGTTCCTTGGGAATGGCTTTGGTCGCGGGCAAAAAGCGTGTGCCCAGCCCGGCAACGGGGAAGACGGCCTTCTTGATCGGTTTGCGCGTTGTCATAGGCACCTGTGTTACGGTTGGCTGGTCTGCCGCGTCAACTGGCGGCAGTGTGTTTCATGCGCATGACCCCCCGTTCCGCGCTTGCCCTGCGCCGCCATCCCGCTAAACCGCGGTCATGGACAAGATCATCATTCAGGGCGGCAAGCGCCTTTCCGGCACAATCCCCATTTCGGGCGCGAAGAATGCGGCTCTCACGCTGATCCCATGCGCCTTGCTGACTGAAGAGCCGCTAACCTTGCGCAACTTGCCGCGGCTGGCCGATATTGACGGGTTCCAGCATTTGATGACGCAATTTGGCGTGTCGACCGGTATCCAGGGCAACCGGCCGGAAGATTTCGGGCGGGTGGTGACTTATGAAGCAACCCGGCTGACCTCCACCGTTGCGCCTTATGATCTGGTGCGCAAGATGCGCGCATCGATCCTGGTGCTTGGACCGATGCTGGCGCGCGCGGGCGAGGCAACGGTGTCGCTACCCGGCGGCTGCGCGATCGGCAACCGGCCAATCGACCTGCACCTCAAAGTGCTCGAAGCGATCGGCGCGGAAATTGAAATGGCCGCAGGCTATGTCCGCGCTCATGCGCCCGATGGCGGCTTGCCGGGCGGGGATTATGAATTTCCTGTGGTCTCGGTCGGGGCGACTGAAAATGCGCTCATGGCAGCGGCTTTGACCAATGGCACCAGCCGGTTCGGCAATTCAGCCCGCGAGCCGGAGATTGTCGATCTGTGCAATCTGCTGGTCGCGATGGGAGCGGAGATTGAAGGGATCGGCACTTCCAATCTCACCGTTCACGGGGTCAAGCGGCTGCACGGCGCCACCTACCGGGTGATGGCCGACCGGATTGAAGCAGGCTCCTATGCCTGCGCTGCAGCCATCACAGGCGGGGAAGTGCGGCTGGAAGGGGCCAAGGCGGATGAGATGCTGGCAACGCTGCAAGCATTGAAGACCATTGGTGTTCAGGTGCTCAGCGATGCCAAGGGCGTTACGATTGCGTCTGACGGCAAGCTCAAGGCGACTAATCTCTCAACGGCTCCTTACCCCGGCCTTGCCACCGATATGCAAGCGCAGCTGATGGCGCTGCTGTGCCGCGCTGAAGGCACCAGTGTGCTCAACGAAACGATCTTCGAAAACCGCTATATGCATGTGCCCGAACTGGCACGCATGGGCGCGCATATTGAAACCAGCGGGCGCACCGCAATCGTCCACGGGGTGAACACAATGTACGGCGCAGAAGTGATGGCGACCGATCTGCGCGCATCGATGAGCCTGGTGATTGCCGGGCTTTCTGCCGAGGGCGAAACGCAGGTCCGGCGGCTCTATCACCTCGACCGCGGCTATGAACGGCTGGAGGAAAAACTGG
This sequence comes from Erythrobacteraceae bacterium, assembly GCA_024642545.1. Classification (GTDB taxonomy): domain Bacteria; phylum Pseudomonadota; class Alphaproteobacteria; order Sphingomonadales; family Sphingomonadaceae; genus Allopontixanthobacter. Next base: position 8,163 of record JAHEAW010000042.1, on the reverse strand, counting down.
CTCTGGTGGGCGCCGATATCGAGCGCGTGGGTGATGATTAAATCAAAATTCGCGGCCCATGCTCGTATTTGGTTCCACCTCGGTTCCGAGCGACTGATAGAATGTCGCAACGGCTTCGTTTCTGGCTCGAATTTGCAAGTTGATCTTGCGACAGCCGAGTCGTTCTAGTCGCGCACGAGCCTGTCTGACTAGAGCGGCACCGATCCCGGAACGGCGGCAATCTGGGTCGACAGCAATGGCATAAAACCAGCCGCGATGGCCGTCGTAGCCGGCCATCGCTGTTCCGATCATTTCTCCGCCCACAGCTTCTGCAACAATAAACGTATCACCACCCAGCTTGCTTCCAAGTGCAAGCTTTGCGGGGACCGACTGAGCTGCCCGATTGCGTGGTGGATCGCCAGGGTGGATCGCCAGGGTGGATCGCCAGGGAAACAGCGGTTCCAGAGGCAATCGACCCAGTTGAAGTGTTTCTCATTGTAAGCGAGGATATTCATTGCGACACCAGCCAGATCCGCAGGGCGCTTGCCAGCCCCGGCGGGGTTTCTGCGCGTATCCGTTCTTCATCAATTCGGGCCACCAGCGCATTGATTGGTACGCCTTCTCGCTGCGCTGCTGCGCGCAGCATGTCCCAGAACATCGGTTCAAGGCTGATCGAGGTCTTGTGCCGGTCAATTTGCACCGAGCGCTTGACCGGTGGATGATAGGGTGTGGTCATAAGTCCAGTCTAGGTGCATAGTCTTGGTATTGAAACCAGCCAAATACTTGCGTTAGCAACCGTAGAAGGTGAACGGGGATGGATTTGACTTCGACCATTCTGCTGGTCTTGGCGCTGTATGTTGTCCAGCTATTCCTCCAGGAAACGTCTCGCTATGGTTTCGATTTCGCCGGCATTGTCGGCAATCGTGATAATCCTCCAGCACTTTCGGTGACTGCTGCCCGGCTTGAGCGGGCCAAGGATAATATGCGCGAAGCATTGCCGGTATTCCTCGGAATCGCCCTGCTTCTAGTCGCCCGGCATGCGGAAACAGCATCGGCACAATTTGGAGGGATGGTGTTCTTGATTGCCCGCGTGGCCTATGTGCCTGCCTACCTCAGCGGTATTGTAATGCTAAGGTCCGTTATGTGGCTGGCAGCCAACCTCGGCGTTTTGATTATGGCGGCTGCGCTGCTCCAGTCGGGCTGATAGGGGCAGATACACCTTATCAATACATATGCTGGCCGCCATTGATGCTCATGGTTGAACCGGTGACAAAGCCGCCATCTTCGCTGCACAGGAAAGATACGCCGCGCGCGATTTCCTGGGCACGGCCAAGGCGGCCAACCGGAATCTTGGCGATGATTTTTTCCAGCACGGGTTCAGGCACCGCGGCGACCATGTCCGTGTCGATATAGCCAGGCGCGATCGCATTGACAGTAATCCCGGACCGTGCACCTTCTTGCGCCAGCGCCTTGGTAAAGCCGTGAATGCCTGATTTGGCCGCGGCGTAATTGACCTGGCCATATTGCCCGGCCTGCCCGTTGATCGAACCAATGTTGACGATCCGGCCCCAGCCGCGATCCCGCATGCCAGGGAAGCAGGCCTTGGCCATGTTGAAGCATCCGCCAAGATTGATCCGCATGACTTCGTTCCAGTCATCAAAACTCATCTTGTGCAAAGTGCCGTCGCGGGTGATGCCGGCATTATTGACCACCACATCCACCGGGCCAATTTCGTCGGCAACCTTGGCGCATCCGGTCAGGCAGGCCGCATGGTCGCCGACATCCCATTTATACGCCGGCATGCCCGTTTCATCGCTGAAGCGTTTGGCCTTGGCATCATTGCCGCCGTAATTGGCCACCACGGTCAGGCCGTCAGCTGACAAAGCTTCACAAATTGCCCGGCCAATTCCTCTGGTCCCACCAGTAACGATCGCAACGCGTGCCATATTGTCTCCCAACATTTCTACGTTTTATCTTGACCTTCCCTTACGGTATCGGTGCAATTCGGCAAAGAAAAACCCCGCCGAAGCGGGGTTATGCAAACGAATTCTGACGCAGCGAGCTGCTCAGAAGCGGAATTGTGTCCCGACATAGACAGCCTGGCTGTCCTGCACCGAATTGGTCAATGGCGCGATCCGGTTGCGATCTTGCGACAGGCGAACACCCGCAGTCACATCGAGATTGTGCATCAAGCGGTAAGCGCCGCCCAATTCAACCGACTGCTCGCCCAGCGATTCAAGCGTGCCGTGCGAGCGGCCAGCCGTGCCCTTGTCTGCTTCCAGCGCAATATGCGGTTGCAGCCTGCTGGGTGCGTCCTTGACGCTGCTTTCGGCGGGCTTGAACTGCGAAAGATCAGGCATCGCAAGGTCGCGCAGGCCCAGCGAATTGTCATCAATTGCGGTAGCTGGCGTTTTGACAAAGCCCTGATAGCCGCGCGCAATGCCCAGATTATAGCGGGTTGGTGCAACCAGAACAGCCCGGGCGCTCTGATCGCCTCGCATGCCTTCCAAGGCCGACCGGACCGATATCGACCGCGCGGTCTGGTCATCCACCCGAACAGCGACAGTAAAGGTACGGTCCTCCGATCCCGGGGTGCGCGCGGGCGTAAAACGCAGAGCTTCGCCCTTTGCCCGAACGCTGGCAGCAACACGGCGCGCCAATTGCGGATCGACCGATGCTGGCGTAAATGGAGCAAATTCTGCGGGGGCAGCCGCGAATGGCGAATCGGCTACACCGGTTACGGCCAGACCTGCTGTGGGCAGAGCAAAGGCAACGAACGCAGCAGCAACGAGAGCTGGCGCAATGCCGCCCTTACCTGCCGTGTTTCGAGACCTTGTCATCACTGAAGCCCTTTGCTCTTCCCGTTTAACCTATGCCTTGCCCCGGCTGAATGCTTGCTGACCGGGTCATGAATCCACGCAATTGCGCGGAGTCGGCTGGTATCTGGTTGTTAGACTAGCATTCTCTTTTGAATTGGCCAGCTTTTCCACAGGCAAACTGCTTCATCTGGACCAAACAAGACATAAGGTGTTGCACCAATTCCACAGCTACGGTGCCTTGCGCCAGGCAAGAGCCCGCTCGGGCCATTGGGTAGAGACGTTGCGCGGGGCGAATTAAGCGCGCATTCACTTCGCTTCGCAGACTTTGTGACCCACTGCCCTCTGCATGTGAAATTTTGAGGGAATTCGCAGGCCAGCCTTGCCGCGCGCGCCGTGCGGGCTATAGAGGCGAGACTTTCATTGTTCGGCTGCAACCGAGCCAATTTCAGGACGTTCCACATTCCTATGACCGTCAAACTTAAACTTCCCGCCCACACCTTGCGCCCCCTCATCGCAGGCGTTGCAATCATCGCCTTGTCAGGTTGCGGGGGGCACAGCCGTCCGAAGGCAGATCTGGCTGCGAGCAAGGTCACCACTATCGGGGTCAATTCCTATCTCTGGCGCGCGGCGCTGGAAACGGTAAGCTTTGCACCGCTGCTCCAGGCGGATAGTTCGGGCGGTGTGATTGTGACTGACTGGTATTCCAGCCCTGCCAATCCGGGTGAACGGGTCAAGGTGTCGATCACTATCCTCGATCAGGATTTGCGCGCCGATGCGGTGCGGGTCGCCGCCAGCCGCCAGATCGCTCAGAACGGGGGTTGGGTGGACGCGCCGGTCAAGGCTGCCACCGTGCAGAAGCTGGAAGATATCATCCTGACTAAGGCACGCGATTTGCGCCGCCAGGCGGTCAGCTGATATTGCAGGACAATCCGCTGCGTTCAGCAGAGTGCGCAGCGCAGGGGCAGGATACATGAAGGACGGGCCAGAATGAGCGGCGGAGACGATTCCCGTTTCGATCCGGCAGTGACCGATCCGCGCTGGCAGCAGGCGTGGGACGATGGAGGCTGCTTCTTTGCAGATAGCAACAGCGCTAAGCCCAAAAGCTATGTGCTGGAGATGTTTCCCTATCCATCGGGCCGCATTCACATTGGCCATGTCCGCAATTATACGATGGGTGACGTACTGGCCCGTTACAAGCGGATGCGCGGCTATGAAGTGCTCCATCCGATGGGGTGGGATGCGTTCGGCATGCCAGCGGAGAATGCGGCGATGGAACAGGGCGTCCATCCCGGCGGTTGGACGCGTGACAATATCGCGCATATGAAATCGCAGCTCAAACGGATTGGTTTTGCGCTCGACTGGTCCCGCGAATTCGCCACTTGCGATGCCGAATATTATGGCCATGAACAGGCGCTGTTCCTCGATCTGTACGATGCTGGTCTGGTTTACCGCAAGCAGGCCACGGTCAATTGGGACCCGGTCGATATGACGGTACTCGCCAATGAACAGGTGATCGACGGCAAGGGGTGGCGTTCTGGCGCAGAAGTGGAAAAGCGCCAGCTCAGCCAGTGGTTCCTCAAGATCACGGATTTTGCCGAGGACTTGCTGGACGGTTTGGGCACATTGGATGGCTGGCCCGACAAGGTCCGGCTGATGCAGGAAAACTGGATCGGCAAATCGCAAGGTCTGGAATTTTCCTTCGCGTTGTCGAACGGGGACCAACTGCCCGTTTACAGCACCCGGCCCGACACTATTTTCGGGGCGAGCTTTGTGGCGGTTGCTGCGGACCATCCGGTGGCGCAGGCGGTGGCCGCGTCCAACTGCGATGCGGCGAAATTCATTGATCTGTGCAAGAAGGGCGGGACTACCGCCGCTGAACTGGAGACGGCGGAAAAGCTTGGTTTTGACACGGGCATTGGCGCCAAACATCCGTTTACGGGCGAATATCTGCCAGTTTACATCGCCAATTTTGTATTGATGGAATACGGGACTGGCGCGGTGATGGGTGTGCCGGGGCATGACCAGCGCGACTTTGAATTTGCCACCAAATACCAGCTGCCGATAATGCGCGTGGTTGCCCGATCCGCTGCCGATGCTGCCGCGCCATTTGCAGGCGGAGCCGAAGCAGGCGACGGGGTGATCGTCAATTCCGGCTCGCTCGACGGAATGGCTGTGGGTGAGGCAATTGCGGCGGTTATCGCGCGCGCGGAAAGCGAAGGCTGGGGCGAAGGCAAGACCGAGTGGCGGCTGCGCGACTGGGGCGTTTCGCGCCAGCGATATTGGGGTACGCCGATCCCGTTCATCCACTGCGATGCCTGCGGTGTGGTCCCGGTACCCAAGGACCAGCTGCCGGTTACCTTGCCGGATGATGTCGATTTCAAGACGCCTGGTAATCCGCTGGTCCGGCACCCCGCATGGAAACATGTCAGCTGCCCGCAATGCGGCGCAGCGGCTATGCGGGAAACCGATACACTCGATACGTTCACCAACAGTTCGTGGTATTTTCTGCGCTTTGCCAGTCAGCCGGCAGACAAGCCGTTTGACCGCAAAGAAGTGGCCAAATGGCTGCCCGTGGAACAATATATTGGCGGGATCGAACATGCGATCCTGCATTTGCTTTACGCCCGTTTCTGGACCCGCGCCTTGCAACAGATCGGGATGCTCGATTTCGCCGAACCATTCGCATCCTTGTTCACTCAAGGGATGGTCACGCATGAGACTTATTCGCGCAAGGGAGATGGCCGCGAAGTGTTCTACAGCCCGGCAGAGGTTGACCGAACCAGTGAAGGTGCCAAGCTCAAGGACGGCGATTTGCCGGTCGCGATTGGCCGCGTCGTCAAAATGTCCAAGTCGAAGAAGAATGTTGTCGACCCAGATGCAATTATTGCGCGCTATGGCGCCGATGCCGTGCGCTGGTTCATGTTGTCGGACAGCCCGCCAGAGCGGGATCTGCCGTGGTCGGAAGCAGGGATCGAAGGGTGTTGGCGCTATGTCCAGCGGCTGTGGCGCCTGCTTCGCCAATATGATGCAGACGTCACTGGTGAAGACAGGGCTCTCGCCCGCAAAACGCACCAGACGATTGCGGCGGTGGCCAGCGATATCGAGGCGCTGTCGTTCAACAAGGCGGTGGCGCGGCTCTATGAACTGACCGGTGCGGCTGAAAAGGCAGCGCCTTCAGCCACCCGCAGCGAAGCCGTCCGCACCTTGTTGCTGCTGGCTTCTCCGATGATGCCGCATATTGCCGAAGAGGCGTGGCATGCGATGGGCGAAGAAGGGTTGATTGCCAATGCAGCCTGGCCTCAGGCGGACCCGGCGCTGCTGGACGATGATGAGGTAACGATTGCCGTCCAGCACAAGGGCAAGTTGCGCGATACGCTGACAGTTGCCAAAGGTTTGCCGAAAGACCAGCTTGAGGCGATCGCGCTGGCAAGTGAGAAGGTCCAGCGTTCGCTTGATGGTGCAGAAATACGCAAGGTGATCGTGGTGCCTGACCGGTTGGTAAATATCGTCACATGATGCGCGGCCTCGTCCTTGCGCTGATGCTCCTCCTCCTTTCTGCTTGCGGATTGCAGCCGATGTATGCGGGCGGGGGTAACGGCAAAGTGGCGCGCGGCCTTGCCGGGATTGAAGTGCCGCCGATCGAGGGGCAAGCCGGATGGCTGATGCGCAATGCCTTGCAAGACCGGATTGGCAACCAGCCTGACGCAGGCGCCACCTACCGGCTGGATGTAAGGCTGGATGACCGGCTCGAAGGGCTGGGCGTGCTGGGCGATGACACGATTGGCCGCGAACGGCGTACATTGCGCGCGCGCTACCAACTGGTTGATCTTGCGTCTGGTAAAATCTTGCTAGATGCGACCGCCGGATCGGATGCCGGGATTGACGTTGTCTCCAGCGAATATGCGACAATTGCCGCTGAACAGACGGCGCTTGAAAATCTGACTCATGAAGTCGCTGACCGGATCGTGACGCAATTGGCGCTGACCCTGCGCCAACAGAAGTGAAGGCAACCCAGCGCGATTTTGCCACTGCGGCAGCACGGGCATCGCGCGAATGTGCAATCTTCTATTTCTGCGGCCCCGATGAAGCAGGGGCGGCGGCGGCGGCTGACAAGATCACCGCACTGTTGCCAGATGCGGGCGAACGGGTCGAAATGTCCGGTGCGCAATTGCGCAAGGACCCGGTCCTGCTGGGCGATGAAGCACGGTCAGGCTCGCTGTTTGGCAATGCGCGCCACATTCTGGTGCGCGCGGCAGGCGATGAAGTGCTTGATGCCGTGGGTAATCTGCTGCTTGGGCAGGGGCAAGCCTGCCCGGTCCTGATCGTAGCGACCGGGGCAACCGACAAATCCCGTACGGCCAAGCTGCTGGAGAAGCGCGGTGATGCGCTGGTGGCAATGTTCTGGCCGCCGGACCTGTCATCGGTAACCGCATCGGTTCGCACTATGGCGGATACCGCCGGGCTGCGGTTGAACGGCGACATTGCCGAGCGGATTGCTCGCGCATCGGGCCTCGATGTCCGCCTGGCCCAATCCGAAGTCACCAAACTGGCGCTTTACCTTGATGCTTCACCTGAAAGCCCGCGCACTGCCGATGCAGAGGCGCTGAGTGCAGTCGGCGCATCGACCGAAGAAGACGGCTTCATGCCGCTCGTCAATGCGGTCATGTCAGGCGATACAGCGCGGCTGGCCGGTGAATTGCGACGGATGCATGAAGTCTCGCTCAACCCGGTGGGCGTGGTTCTCGCATTCGAGCGCCGGGCGGCCCAATTGGCGCAGCTTTCAGCCCGGGTTGGCCCACGCGGCGATATTGCCGAGGCCGTGGCCGCCGAAAAACGCGCTCACCGAATATTTTTCAAGGACGAACGTGATTTGGCCGCCCAACTGCGCCGTTGGCCCAAACCCAGGCTCGATCGTCTGCTGCACCGACTGGTTGAGCTGCACCAGTCATTGCTGGCAAACAGCCAGTCAGCTGCGCTCCTTCTGCCACAAGCGTTGGTAGAAATCACCCGTGTTGCCAAAGCCGGGAAATAACACTTTAGACCGTTTTCCGATCATTCTGGTTTGTAGCCGCATGAACTGAAGTAGTTTGCGCATTCGCCGGGCTTGAAGATATCGACAAGCTGGCCGATCAGGTCCCACAGGCTGCTTACCGTCCGCTCGCCCGCCTTGCGAAGCATGGCCTTGAGGCGTGAGAAGGCCTTCTCGATTGGATTGAAGTCGGGGCTTTAGGGCGGAAGGAAGCGCAAGGTTGCTCCCGCCGCCTCGATCCATTCGCGTACGGCAGCGCGCTTGTGGCTCGACAGATTGTCCATGATCACGTTGTCGCCGCGCCGAAGTTCAGGCACCAGCACTTGCGCCACATAA
>JAHEAW010000041.1 GCA_024642545.1 Erythrobacteraceae bacterium | reverse complement strand
CGGCCAGATCGGCAGCGCGAGCGGGTATAGCTTAGTGGTAAAGCCCTAGCCTTCCAAGCTAGTGATGCGGGTTCGATTCCCGCTACCCGCTCCAGCCGCCTGCCCCGGACATGACGCGCAAACGCCTGTTTGGGCTGGTAGGTCAAGCTTTCTGTGATGCAAAAACACCACATGAAAATACCAAGCGCGTGCGATGGATTGGGAATTCCATTGCGTGATAAGGCACTTTCGTGACACAATCAAAATGGCGCAGTCTGAATGACAAAAAGTCAGTCGCGCCGAACGAGGTTTGGAGAGGAAAATCATGAAAAGAGCACTTCTTGGGTCGACTGCACTTGTCTTGACGGCATTTGTATCGGGAACTGCCTATGCACAGGATACTGATGCATCCGCCGCAGCAAAACCCGCAGCGCAAAACAATTATAACAATGATGTGATCATCGTCACCGCGCAGCGCCGGGCGGAATCATTGCAGAGCGTTCCGATCGCGGTCAGCGCGTTTTCGGCGAAAACGCTGGAAGCGCAGCAAATCAACAATGCGAGTGATTTGCAGCTGACCTTGCCGAATGTGTCTTTCACCAAAAGCAATTTCACATCCTCCAGCTTTACCATTCGCGGTATTGGCGATTTGTGCGTGGGTGTGACCTGTGACAGTGCCACCGCCATCCATACCAATGGTGCACCGCTATTTGGCACACGCTTGTTCGAAACCGAATATTTTGATCTTGAGCGGATCGAAGTTCTGCGCGGCCCGCAAGGCACGCTGTTCGGGCGCAATGCGACCTCGGGTGTGGTCAATGTAATCACGGCCAAGCCTGATCTGAGCGGGGTTCATGCGTCGGGTGATTTCGAATATGGGAATTACAATTCGATCAAGGCCAAGGCGATGTTCAACCTGCCGCTGACCGACACGATCGGTGTGCGCTTTGCAGGGTTCTATCTCAACCGCGATGGTTACACGACCAACCTGTATGACAACACCAAGATCGACGACCGCGATATGTACGCAGTTCGCGGGTCGCTGCGGTGGGAACCCAGTGCGGACACGACGGTCGACCTCATGGGATATTACTTCCGTGAAAATGACAATCGCATGCGTATTCAAAAGCAACAGTGCCAGCGCGATCCGACAGGGGTGCTTGGCTGCCTCAACAACCGCCGCGATTTTGCCAGCACAAACGCGAACTCGACGCTGGCCTCGATCCTGACTTCGCAGGAATTTTTTGCGGTAGCAGGTATCCCAACATCGTTTGCGCTCGGCAGTGTTTACGGAACGGATGGCTTTGCTAATTTCACGGAACCGAACGATGTCCGCACCGTGAACACGCCCTATACGCCGACCTACTATTCGGACGAGTTGCAGATTAACGGCCGTCTCGAACAGCACTTTGGTGCGATGAAGCTCTCGCTTAGCGGAATTTATCAGGAGACATCGGTCGATTCCCGCGAGGACTATAATCTTGGCGTCCAAAGCCGTGCAGGTTTTGTTAATGGGCTCAACACGCTAGCATTTTTCGCAGCAAACGGCATTCCGACAGGTCTCGCTTCTCCTGCGTTCGTGCCGGGATCGGCAGCCTATTTCGCCCCGATCGCCGCAGCGTTGATCCCCAATGGGCCCAATGGCCAGCTCTGCACTTCGAACAACAACAATGGCAGCCTTGGGGCATTCGAGGGCAATTCGCTGTGCAGCGATGTACCCCTGGCATTTGACCGCTCCAATCAGTACCAGACCTCGTGGTCGAGCGAAGCGATCCTTTCGAGTGACTTTGACGGGAAATTCAACTTCCTGCTCGGCGGTATCTACGCAAGCTCCAAAGTCTCCGAAAACAGCTATTACGTTAATGCATTCGGGCTAGACTACGCCACGGCAATCCTTGGCACATTCACGGCATTTGCAGCTGATCTGCCGCCATCATACCTTGCCACGTCGATGTATCGGAACAATACGAGCGACTTCAAACTGGATAGCTATGGGCTGTTTGGCGAAGTTTATTACCAGCTTTCCGACCGGGTGAAATTTACCGGCGGCCTGCGCTATAACAATGACAAGAAATCGGTCACGGCGCGCACCACGCTGGCAAGCTTCCTTGCCCCGTTTGGCAGCACCGGTGACCCGTTTGCTTCACCATTTGTCGGCTCTTTCGATGCCGACGCATCAACGCCGGGCAATCAGCTGTATCAGCAGCGCAAGGTCGGGTTCGATGCAATCACTGGCCGGGCGGTGCTCGACTTCCAGATTTCGCCCGAGAATCTGGTCTACACCTCCTATTCGCGCGGCTATAAATCGGGCGGTATCAATCCGCCGCTCTCGCCGATCTTCGCTGTGCCGGAAAGCTTCGGTCCTGAACATATCGACGCATTTGAAATCGGGACCAAGAACACTTTCGCCAATGGCGCGCTGCAGCTCAACGCGACTGCCTTTTACTACAAATATAAAGGCCTGCAGCTTAGCCGGATTATCGCCCGTACATCGGTCAATGACACGATCGACGCCAATATCTGGGGGGTTGAGCTTGAATCGATCCTTCGCCCGTCTCCCAACTGGCTGGTCAATATGAACTTCAGTTACCTCAATGCGCAGGTGGCTGGCGATCAGTACTTCTCCAACCCGCGCGATCCAGGCGGCGGCGATGCAAATGCGGTGATCATCAAGGATATTACCAACGCCTCGCTTTGCGCTGTAACTGGCCCAGCACCGGGCGTGGCAGCGGGCTATGTTGCTGCAGTCAACAGCACTGTCGGACTGCAGGCTCCCACGTCATTCCCGTCTGATTCCGGTATTGCATCTCAGGGTGCTTTCGGGATCTGCGGCGCTTTGGCGGCCAATGTCCCTGCTGGCAGCGGGATCCAGGTCCTCAGCCCTGGCGTGCAGGTCAATCTGAAAGGCAACAAGCTTCCGCAGGCGCCAACCATCAAGGCTTCGGCGGGTATTCAGTATACGGCTGATTTTGCCAATGGCATGACCCTGATCCCGCGCTTTGATGTGTCGATGACCGGCGAGCAATATGGCAATGTCTTCAACGGGCCGGTCAACCGGATCGAACCGTTCGTGCAGGCAAATGCCCAAATCACGCTCAACGGACCGGATTCGCGCTGGTATGTGAAGGCCTATGTGCAGAACATTTTCGATGCCAACTCGGTCACCGGGCTTTACGTGACCGATGCTTCATCAGGGAATTTCACCAATATCTTCACGCTTGATCCCCGCCGTTACGGTGTTGGGGTCGGCATGAAGTTCTGACCAACACAGTTAAACAATAACGAAGGGGCCGGGCCGCGAGGTTCGGCCCCTTTGCTATTGGCCATGGGTCAGCGCTACCCGATGCGTTGCGCAGTCCGCGATCTGACACGAACGGCACTTTTCAAAATTTGCGGAGGTTTGATTCCAGATGAGCCGGGCGTTTGACCCGGCTCATCTGGCGCGACCCGAAGGGTTCTGTGCACCCCTCGGACTATTGCATTAGCAGGCCCTGCGCCGGACCGCTGTCCCCTAGCTATGGGGCAGCCGGTGCGATCCATCGTGACAATCGATCAGCTCATCCCGCGCGCGGCAATCACGGGCATATTATCGATCAACCGGGTCCCTCCAATCCGCGCCGCCACCAGCAGCCGCGCCGGGCGCGTACCCAGGCTGTCGAGCGGGGCGAGACTGTCTGCATCGGCCAGCCCGGCATAATCGACCGAGTTGAAGCCGCTGCCCAGCAGGGATGATTCCAGCGCTGCAAGTGTTGCCGCGACATCCGCGCCTGTTGTGATCCGGGCGATGGCCACCTGCATCGCTTGAGGCAGGCTGGCGGCATTCTGCCGATCGGCTGGCGAGAGATACCGGTTGCGGCTGCTCATCGCCAGCCCATCCGCCTCGCGCACGGTCGGAATTCCCGCAATCGCCTCTGGCTTGGGCAAGGTTAGATCAAGATCGCGCGCCATCCGCCGGATTACCGCAAGCTGCTGCCAGTCCTTTTCGCCAAAGCAGGCGATGTCGGGCTGGACCTGGTTGAACAATTTGCACACCACGCTGGCCACGCCGTCAAAATGCCCGGGCCGCGATGCGCCGCAAAAATTGTCACTGATCCCGGCGACCGTGATACTGGTGGCAAATCCGCCCGGGTACATTTCCGTGACTGCCGGCGCCCACAGCAGGCTCACTTCTTCCGCTTCCAACATCGCTGTGTCCTCCGCCATTTGGCGCGGATAGGCATCGAGGTCTTCGTTGGGGGCGAATTGGGTCGGATTGACGAAGATCGATACACATACATGATCGGCGCGGCGCCTTGCTTCACGTACCAGCGTCAGATGGCCTTCATGCAGCGCGCCCATGGTCGGCACCAGCGCCAGCGTCTTGCCATTGGTCCTTAATACGCCGACAGCGTTTCTCAACATTTCCAGACGGGTGATGGTTTGCACGGGGCTGAGCCCTCCGATAAGACCTGATGGTACTGATTTGCGCCGCGCGTACTCTAAACTTGCGGCGCGAGCAAAAACAACTGTAGCGGCGTGGCAGGCTGCACTGACCAAAGGAAGAATTGTGACCGCGCCAGACCCTGATCTGTCCCGCCCTGGCCCGCACCGGATCACCTTTGCCAATGAAAAGGGCGGTACGGGTAAATCGACCACTGCGGTGCATGTTGCGGTGGCGCTGGCCTATCGCGGGGCAAAAGTCGCCGCAATCGACCTCGACCCGCGTCAGCGCACCTTCTACCGTTATTTTGAGAATCGCGCAGAGACAGAGACGCGCCGGGGGATCAGCCTGCCCGGCGCGCAAGTAGAGGTGTTCTCCGGTAGCAGCATCGAGGAATTCGAAGAACTTGCCCGCCAAGTTGGCGAAGGGGCGGATTTTCTGATCGTCGACACGCCGGGCCGCGATGACCCCTATGCCCGGCACGCCGCGACAGAGGCGGATACGCTGGTCACTCCGCTCAATGACAGTTTTGTCGATTTCGATCTGATAGGCCAAGTCGATGCCGAAAGCTTCAAGGTTCGCCGGCTCAGCTTCTATGCTGAATTGATCTGGGAAGCGCGCAAGGCCCGTGCCATCGCCCGCCGCCAGGAAATTGACTGGGTCGTGGTCCGCAACCGCACCGGCCATGTCGAGGCACGCAATATGCACCGCATTGAGCGGGCGCTGAAGGAGCTTAGCAAACGGGCTGGCTTCCGGGTGGCAAATGGCCTTTCAGAACGAGTGATCTACCGCGAATTGTTCCCTTCTGGTCTGACCCTGCTCGACAAGGGACATCTGGGCGAACTGGGCACCAGCCATCTGGTCGCGCGGCAGGAAATGCGCAGCTTGCTGGCCGGGCTCAGCTTGCCACAGGTTGAGCGGCCATTGACGCAGAACGATCAGCCAAGGTTGGCGCTCGCCTGATGCGGCTGATTTTGCTGGCAGTTTTGCTGTGCCTTGGGTGCAAGCTGGCAACCGGGCGTTGGCCATGGGCATTTGCAGCGCTGTCGCCGACGCGCAGCCAGGCCTTGACCCAGGCACGTAACCTGTTGGGGGTATCGTACAAGGCATCGCGGCCGGAAATACTTGATGCCCATAAACGGTTGGTTGCGATCATCCACCCGGACCGCGGCGGCACTGCCGACCAGGTCCATGAAGCCAATGCCGCACGCGATCTGCTGCTCGCGGCTCTGCCTGATCAAAGCTGAGGAAGTACGATGAGCCATATCTTTGATCCAACCGTCCTGCGCGAATATGATATTCGCGGTATTATCGGCGAAACGCTGGGGCCAGATGATGCGCGCGCGATCGGGCGCGGATTTGCCACTTTGCTCCGACGCGCGGGCGGAGCAAAGATTGCGGTTGGTTATGATGGCCGGGTCAGTTCACCAATGCTGGAACATGCGCTGGTGGAAGGGATCACCGCTGCCGGCTGCGATGTGGTGCGGATCGGCATGAGCGCCACGCCTATGCTCTATTACGCCGAAGCGTCATCGCAAGAGGTGGATGGCGGCATTCAGATAACAGGCAGCCACAATCCCGCCAATTATAACGGCTTCAAGATGGTATTTCAGGGGCGGCCTTTTTTCGGTGAGGACATCCTCACCATCGGGCGCATGGCCAAGGCCGGAGATTGGGATCACGGGTCTGGGCGCGTCGAGACGCGCGAGATCCTCGACGAGTATGTCGAGCGCTTGCTGGTCGGCCTCGATGGCCTCGACCATAGTTTTCTCGAACAACTCCGGATCGGCTGGGATGCCGGTAATGGCGCTGCTGGGCCAGCGCTGGAAGCGCTGGCGGCGCGGCTGCCCGGGGAACATCATCTTTTGTTCACGCATGTCGATGGCAACTTTCCTAATCATCATCCTGACCCCACGGTTGAAGCTAATCTGGAAGATCTGCGTGCGCTGGTCGCGGCAAAGAACCTCGACTTTGGAGTGGCTTTTGACGGCGATGGCGACCGAATCGGCGCGATTGACGGCCAGGGCCGGGTTATATGGGGGGATCAACTGTTGATGATCTATGCCGAGGACCTCCTCGCAAGAACACCTAACGCCTGCATCATTGCCGATGTTAAGGCCAGCCGCGCCTTGTTCGATCATGTTGCAGCGCATGGCGGGCGCCCGCTCATGTGGAAGACCGGACACAGCTTGATTAAGTCCAAAATGAAGGAAGTTTCTTCCCCACTGGCGGGTGAGATGAGCGGCCATGTCTTCTTTGCTGACACGTATTACGGTTTTGACGATGCGCTTTATGCGGGTATTCGCCTGATTGCGGCCTCAGCCCGGCTGGGTAAGTCAGTGACTGAATTGCGCGGGGAAATGCCCGCTATGGTCAATACGCCCGAACTACGCTTTCAGGTCGATGAAAGTCGCAAATTTGCCGCGATCGAGGAGGTTAAGCAGCGCCTGGCAGGAACCGATGCGGTGGTTGACGGGACTGACGGCGTGCGCGTCACCAGCGACGATGGCTGGTGGCTGCTGCGCGCTTCCAATACACAGGATGTGCTGGTCGCCCGGGCTGAGAGTGAGACTTCAGAAGGCCTCGACCGGTTACTGGGCCAAATCGATGCCCAGCTGGCAGCATCGGGTTTGGAGCGCGGGGCCAGCGTCGGCCACTGAGCTATGTGCACCGGATGCGGCGTGCTTTCCTAAAGCGCGGAAATATGCTTCCTCGCAGATATCGTGATGCGCGCCGCCTGCCACTTCCCGGATTATTTCCGGCTGTTCAATTCGAAAGGTGTACGGCAGGAGGATATTTCTCCTTCAGGACTGTGTTCCATGTGTTCCATGTGTTCCATCCTGTGCCGCTCAGCAGAGACTGCATGACTGAGTTGCAGCTTCCCTCAGAGATAGATTCGTGGTTCGCTAAGCGCGGCTGGCGCATCCGTTCACACCAGCGCGACATGTTCACCGTTCACCAGCAACGGCGCCACGGTTTGCTCGTGGCAGATACCGGGGCGGGTAAGACGCTGGCCGGTTTCCTGCCGACTCTGGCGGATTTCTGCCCCTCGCGCCTTGGCAATGATCTTCCGCCTGAGGGCCTCCACACGCTTTACGTCTCCCCCTTGAAGGCATTGGCGCACGATGTTCAGCGTAATCTCCTTGCCCCGGTGGAAGAAATGGGGCTGCCACTGCGGATCGAGACGCGCAGCGGCGATACTTCGTCTGATCGCAAGAAGCGTCAGCGCAGCATTCCGCCGCATATCTTGCTGACCACGCCTGAATCGCTTTCGCTGCTGCTGTCCTATCCCGAAAGTGCGATCCTGTTTGCTGATCTGAAGCGGATTGTGATCGACGAGGTTCATGCGTTTGCCACCAGCAAGCGCGGCGATCTGCTGGCGCTGTGCCTCAGCCGGTTGCAAGCACTCGCTCCTGGCCTCCTGCGGACTGCTTTGTCCGCAACCCTGGCCAATCCGGAGGCTTATCGTAGCTGGCTGGCACCGTGGGGAGATATCGACCAGGTGGCACTGGTGAAAGGTGAAGTAGGCGCTCCGCCTGTCGTAGAGATCCTGCTGCCGGTGGAGGAGCGCGTTCCGTGGGGCGGGCACGCAGCCACGTGGGCCATTCCGCAACTTTATGAACATATCTGCCGTAACCGCACGACGTTGGTCTTCACCAACACTCGCTTCCTTGCCGAATTCATCTTTCAGAACCTGTGGGATGCCAACGATGGCAATTTGCCAATCGGCATTCATCACGGCTCCTTGTCGAAGGAAGCGCGGCGCAAGGTTGAAGGGGCAATGGCGCGCGGCGAATTGCGCGCCTTGGTGGCGACGGCCAGCCTCGATCTCGGCGTCGATTGGGGCGATATTGACTGCGTGGTGCAAATGGGTGCGCCCAAGGGATCCTCAAGGCTTTTACAGCGGATTGGGCGGGCCGGACACCGGCTCGACCAATCGAGCCGGGCGCTGCTGGTGCCAGGTAACCGATTTGAATTTCTCGAAGCGATGGCGGCCAAGGATGCGGTAGATGAAGGCCAGCGCGACGGGGAAGATTTCCGCCGCGGCGGGCTAGATGTGCTCGCCCAGCATGTAATGTCCTGCGCCTGTGCTGGTCGGTTCGAAGAGGCGGCACTGCTCGCCCAGATCCGTTCATCGCTCGCCTATGCGTGGGTCGACGATGCGATCTGGCATCGCGTACTGGGGTTTGTTGCGACCGGCGGTTATGCGCTTGACGCCTATGACCGGTTCAAACGCATCAGACGCACTGAAGATGGACAGTGGTGTTTGGCACATCCAGAACATGCGGCGCGGCACCGCCTGAATGCCGGGATCATTATCGATAGCGAAATGCTTGACGTGCGGTTCAGGAACGGTCGTTCGCTGGGCCGGGTGGAGGAGCGCTTCGCAGCGGCGCTTTCGCCGGGTGATACGTTCGCTTTTGCAGGTACCAGTCTGGAGGTTGAGCGAATCAAGGATATGGAGATTACCGTCCGGGCCTCGGCCAAGGCGGCGATGATCCCCTCCTATGGCGGCGCGCGAATGCCGCTGACCACCCATCTGGCGGACCGCGTACGGGCAATGCTGGCGAACCGCGCAGGTTGGGGCCGCTTTCCCGAAGATGTGCGTGAATGGCTGGAAGTGCAGGATTGGCGCAGCCAAATGCCAGGGCCCGGGCGGCTTTTGGTCGAGAGCTTTCCACACGCAAAGCGGAGATACTGCGTGTTTTACACCTTCGAAGGGTGGAATGCCAATCAGTCGCTTGGCATGTTGATCACGCGCCGGATGGAGAGCATGGGGCTTGGCCCCGGCGGGTTTGTGGCGAATGATTATTCGCTGGCGGTATGGAGCCTGAAGCCGGTCAAGGACCCGCGGCCGCTTTTATCGCCCGATATTTTGACCGATGAGTTTGTCGAATGGGTTCAGCAATCGCATTTGTTGCGCCGCGCCTTTCGTGAAGTGGCAGTGATCGGCGGGCTGGTCGAGCGGCAGCATCCCGGCAAGCGCAAAAGTGGCAAGCAGGTCACCTTTTCAACCGACCTGATTTACGACGTCCTGCGCAAATATGAGCCCGACCATCTCCTGCTGGAAGCGGCCTGGGCTGATGCCCGTGCCAATATGACCGATGTTGGTCGGCTGGGGGCCCTGCTTGACCGCGCGATTGGCGAATTGGTCTATGTCGAGCTTGATCGGGTGAGCCCGATGGCGGTGCCGGTGATGGTGATGATTGGGCGCGAGAGCGTGGCGCAGGGCAGCGTGGACGATGATTTGTTGTTGGAGGCAGAAAGCCTTGCCGATGCTGCGATGCGAGGTGAGACTGAACCTGAGCTCAATCACCCCTGAGCATGCGCTTGTCTTGCAGGCTAAGGGCGGCTCAAGCAAAAGGGGCGGATTGCTCCGCCCCTTTCAGGATATTCAATTTGATGGTCCCGATCAGGCGCCAGGTGCCTTGCCGAAGACCCGGTACTTCTCGTTCCCGACAAAGCCGAACTTGGTCACGCCCGATGCCTTGATGATGTTCAGCACATGGGCTGAAAGGTCATAGCTCGCCAGCGGTTCAGGTTCGAACTGCAATTCTGGCTCTACCGGGAAGGCCAGCGTGTCTTGTAAATTGCGGACCAGCTCGTTCGAATTAATCTCTGTCCCGTTCCACAGGATCTGGCCCTCCTTGGTAAGAACAATCTTGTTCTTGATCGGGTCGATCATATTGGCCGGCGGTGGGTTTGAATCCGGTTGCGGCAGATCGATATTAACCGAATGCGTGGCCACGGGGATGGTAATGATGAACATGATGAGGAGCACGAGCATGACGTCGATCAACGGCGTCGTGTTCATTTCCATCATCGGCGAACCATCGTCCTTGCCGCCTGACATTGCCATGTGACTTACTCCTGAATTCTTTGCCCAAAACTGGCACGTTGGAGTGGTGGGGCGTCCCAGCCACTCCGGGAAAGTTAACCGTTGGGATCAACCTGATTGGAAATGAACCCGACAGTTGGATAGCCTGCTGCCTGCACATTGTAGATCGTACCGGCAATGCACTGCCACGGCGCGTTAACATCGCCACGAATGTGCACCTGAGGAATTTTGTCCGGATCTTCCATGATCGCCGCCGGTCCGCCGGCCCGCTGGACAATCGTATCAAGCCGCTTGAACGCCATGTCATACAATTCTTGCGAATCGACCGGGGTGAGATTGTTGAAATATACCCGGCACTGACCGCCGCGTGACGCCCCTGTAAAGCCAGGCTGACCTGCCGAACGACCCGCTTCATCAGTGGTGCTGACAGTCAACAGCAGATTTTCGACCTTATCTTTCGATTCGACTGACTGCATGACCGGAATTTGAAGCTTTTCAATCGTCTGAATCGCGACCGGAACCGCGATCAGGAAGATGATGAGGAGCACCAGCATCACGTCCACCAACGGCGTGGTATTGATGTCCGACATCGGAGTCTCTGCAACCCCTCCGCCTGCCGAAATTGCCATGGCTAAATCCTATCCTGAACAAATGTTTCTAAGGGACCCTCGAGGCAGATACACCATGTATCTGCCTCGTTGATCACGCTCAGGCCTTGGGTGCAGTCGCTGGGCGGGCCGCCGCTGGCTTCGCAGCCGGGGCCGCCATGAGAGCTGGCTTTACAGCACCCTTTGAATTCATGTTCGCCAGAAGGTCTGTGGCAAAGCCCTTCAGCAATTCACCAATCCGCTTGTTGCGGCTCTGCAGCCAGTTGTAGGCAAGCACCGCAGGCACGGCCACGAGCAGACCGATGGCGGTCATGATCAGGGCTTCACCAACCGGGCCAGCAACCTTGTCGATCGACGCTGAACCAGCAAGACCGATCGCGATCAGGGCGCGGTAAATCCCGATAACTGTACCCAGCAGACCGATGAACGGTGCAGTCGCACCAACCGACGCGAGGAACGGCAAGCCGCCCGCTAGCTTGGAATTGATCGTGTCTTCAGAACGGGCGAGCGAGCCGTGCATCCAGTCATGAGCTTCCATGCTGTTGGCCATCTTGCCGTGATTTTCCTCCGCAGCCAGACCATCATCGACCATCTGACGCCATGCGCTGTTCTTTTCCAGCTTGGTTGCGCCTTCCTTCAGCGAAGGCGCGCGCCAAAAATTCTGAATGGCCTTGTACTGGTTGAACACCTTGCGTTGTTCAAGGAACTTGGTGATCAGGATGTAGAACGATCCGACCGACATGATGATCATGACAGTGAAGATAGTTTGAGCAATCAGGCCGCCCTGCTCCAGGGCTTCTTTAAGGCCGAACTTGTTTTGCGGCGCGGCGTCTGCAGCTGCGGTAAGAATGTCGATAATCATTGCGAGTGTCCTCTCAGAAAGAAGCTGATCAGTTAAAAGTAAAGTGACTTTGCTGGCTCACCCCCGAGCCGGCAAATGATGGTTATTTTGGTATCTGCCAGCGGACTTGGCTGGCCCAAGTGCCGGAAACTTCATTGCCGTTGCCATTGGTCGCAGGACGAAACCGTGCCCGGCGCTGGATATTTTTGCAGGTTGCATCATCCAGATCTGGCGATCCGCTCGACCGCGTAACGGTACAATCGGTCACCCGCCCACTGGTATCCACTGTGACGCGGAATGCGGTGGTGCCTTCACGCTCTTCACGCAGAGCGCGCGAAGGATAATCGTTTGACGTAGCCCAGTTACCCGGGTTGCCCCGTGGTTCCGGGCCCTTCGGCTGAAACTTGGGCGGCGGCGGCGCAGGCGGAGCCGGCGGCGGGATAACCAGCGCAGGCGGAGCCGGCGGCGGAATCGTTGGCTGAGTTTGAATCTGCGGTGGCGAAACCGAAATGCTGATCGGCGGCGGCGGCGCTACCGGAGGCGGCGGCGCAACATCCTTGGGCGGCGGCGGCGGCGGCTCGTCAGGCGGCGGTGGTGGTGGCTCTTCGATGTCGATCGTGGTTACGCGGTCGATCACCTTGGTGACTGCCGAATAGGCGAGGCCCGTTATCAGCGCGTAGCCGAGGGCCACGTGGATCACCCCCACAATGATCAGAGCGATAATCCGGTTACCGCTCATCTGTTGGTCAGCGTAGGCCATTCAGTCGCATCACTCCATCGTCAGTTGCAGGGCCTAGGCCCTGCAGGTTTGCTTCTGCCAGAGTCCTTCTGCCAGAGCGCTATCCATGCTGTCTACCCCGCAAACCAATCGAAGCCATCGCCAATTGACTGTAATGACCCGAATGACCTGCTGCAGGCCAAAAAAGAACGCTATCGTTATAGCTGTTCAATGCGGCGCGTCCACTAGCCATGAAGCAGCAGACAAGCAAATGCTTTGTCAGTTAACGGTTGATTCACCTGCCGATTGCTTCAACGATAAACTCGGTTGGATAAAAATATCAGCTCATTTGCTGAATCAAGGGTTTGATAATGAATGATAATTCAGTTAAAAGATGGCTTGCATTGTGGCCCCTCGCAGGCGCATTGGCCGCCGCCGGTGCGGCACCTGAAAGCGTATTTGCGCAAGTACCGCAAGCCAACCAGAGCGTGCAAAATGGCGAATCAACCTATGCTGATCTGGCTGATCTTGCGAATGCTGCGACGATGGTTTTGCGGGTCAAGATTCGCAAGCAAATCACACTAGAACCTGAGCGTTCACCCGGCCTGAAGCCGGGCAATGTGCGGCTTTATATCGAAGCGCAGACGGTTTCCTTGCTGGCGGGAAGCTCTTCGATTGGCGAATCGGTGACCTATCTGGTCGATGTACCGCTTGGCGCTAAAGGTCGCCCGCCTAAGCTCAAAAAGCAGGAGATGCTGCTGTTTGCCCGATCTGTGGTTGGCCGACCGGAGGAGGTGCAACTGGTCGGACAAGGCGCGCAGCTCGTTTGGACGCCTGTGCTGGAGGATCGTGTTCGCCCGATTCTGCAGGCCCTGGCCAGTCCCGATGCTCCACCTGTCGTGACCGGTGTGCGCGAAGCTTTATCCGTGCCGGGCAATCTGGTCGGCGAATCGGAAACGCAGATGTTTCTGTCCACGCTAAGTGGTAAACCAGTTTCAGTCACAGTCATCCGCCGCCCGCTGCAAGCGCCGATGTGGGGCGTATCTCTGTCAGAGATCGTCGACCAGGCGGCCAGACCGCCGCAGCACGGCACCCTTGAATGGTACCGTCTGGCCTGTTTCTTGCCGCAATCGCTGCCGCCATCGGCAAATTTGTCACGCGATCCTGCGTCTCGCGCGCAAGCCAATCAGGATTATGCGTTTATGATGAGCCAGCTGGGTTTGTGCCCCCGCAATCGCAGTCAGGGATAAGCGGGCCAAGCTGAACTCATGGCAGCCAAGGCAATTGTTTGTGCAAAATCGTTCCTCATCGGCGGCCACCCGCGCTAAGGCCCGGTCAAACACCTGTCGGATGTGGCAATGCTGCGGCCCGGCATGACGGATAATGGATCAATTGATGACACAGCCCCACTCTCGGCAGGACAAACCAAGCTTGCGCATTGCCCTTGCAGGTGTGGGAACGGTGGGTGCCGGGATGATCCGGTTGCTTGATACCAACGCCGCGCTGGTCGCAGCGCGGGCCGGGCGAAAAATGGAAATCGTCGCAGTCAGCGCGCGCGAGCGCAGCAAGAATCGCGGTGTCGATCTGACACGGTTTGACTGGGTGGATGACATGACCGCGCTGGCGGCGCGCGACGACATCGACGTAGTGGTTGAACTGGTAGGCGGCGCAGACGGCGCTGCGTTGACCTTGGCCCGCAGCACGATTGCGGCGGGCAAGGCGCTGGTAACGGCCAACAAGGCGATGATCGCTCATCACGGGATGGAGCTGGCCCAAGCGGCCGAAGGCGCTTGCGTATCGCTCAAGTTCGAAGCGGCAGTGGCGGGCGGCATCCCGGTGGTGAAAGGTCTGCGCGAAGGGGCTGCCGCAAATGCGATCGAGCGCATTTATGGCATTCTCAATGGAACGTCCAATTACATCCTGTCGACCATGGAAGCGACCGGGGCAGATTTCGCCGCGACACTGGCGCAGGCGCAGGCAAAGGGATTCGCTGAAGCCGATCCGACCTTCGATGTCGAAGGGATTGACGCCGCCCATAAACTGGCGATTCTGGCCGGGATAGCGTTTGGTTCGGCAATCGATTTCCCGGCCGTTGCTTGTGAAGGTATTTCGCGGGTGCGCGCCGCTGATATCGCGCAGGCCAAGGCGCTGGGCTATGTCATTCGTCTGATTGCGATGGCCGATGTGGAACGCAGCGCCGATGGATCTGACTGCCTGCTGCAACTGGTCAAGCCCTGTCTGGTCCCGCGCGGGCACCCGCTGGCGCATGTTACAGGGGCGACCAATGCGGTGGTAGCGGAAGGAAATTTCTCCGGGCGTCTGCTGTTTCAGGGCGCCGGGGCCGGCGATGGACCAACCGCGAGCGCAGTAGTGGCGGATTTGATCGACGTTGCGCGAGGCGAATCGGGCGTACCGTTCTCGGTGCCGGTTGCCGAACTGGTTCCGATGGCTGCTGCCGAATCGGGTCACCGCACCGGTCGAACCTATTTGCGCTTTACCGTTGCTGACCGGCCCGGCGTGCTGGCGGAGATTACCGCCGCCATGCGCGATGCCGGTGTTTCGATTGAAAGCCTGATTCAGCAGGGCCAGGTTGCCGAAAGCGAAGAAGTCCTGGTGGCGATGGTCGCGCATGACGGGCCGCAGCGCAACATCGCGCATGCGCTGGAACTGCTTGGCCCCTCTTCGAGCCTGACCGCTCCGCCCTTGGTGATGCAGATTATCGCCGGTTAGGCGCAATCAAGGCGGCGGGATTTCGCCCTTGGCAATCTTGTCGGCGTCCGATCCCGCCGGGGCCTGCGGCAATGCGGACACATCAATAATCAATGCTGGCGGCGGGGGGCATTTTTGCAGCCCGGGAATGCACAGGCCACCGATTGTGGCCTTGCCTTTGAAGATGCCGGGGCCTGATACGTCGGGCGCGCGCGGCAGGCCATCGTCAAGTGCTTGCTTGGAGGTCGGGTCCAGTTCGGCGGTGGATTTGACCCGGAACTGCGAATTGTCCTGATCTTTCGCACAGACCACAATCTCATTGCCCTTTTGCGGTGCGCAGGCCGGCTTGGGGGCAGGGGGGCCATAGGCGTCCCGGGCGGACTTTATGACTTGTTCGGCAGTCACTTTCGGCTGCTGCTGCGCTTGTGCCGCACAGCTCCAGATGACAAGGAACATGAGCGTGAAACCAGCACTTCTCGACATTCGCTCGCTCCATGTCTAAGCGGCTCTCAACCGCGCCACAGGGACTGAATCTGTCATGAACGATACCAAGAAAGCTGCTCCTGCCAACCCACGTGTCAGCAAAAGCAGTGTGCTCGACAGGGCTCTGGTTCTGGAGATGGTGCGAGTCACCGAAGCAGCCGCGATTGCAGCCTCAAAGCTGATTGGCCGGGGCGATGAAAAGGCCGCCGATGCTGCTGCGGTCGAAGCTATGCGGCACGCGTTCGATGAATTGGAAATTGATGGCACTGTGGTCATTGGCGAAGGCGAGCGCGACGAGGCGCCGATGCTCTATATCGGCGAAAAGGTCGGCGGCGCCATTGGCCGCGGACCGAAAATCGACATTGCGCTGGACCCGCTGGAAGGCACGACCATCACGGCCAAGGCAGGGCCAAATTCACTCGCCGTTCTAGCGGCAGCGGAAGAAGGGTGCCTGCTTAATGCACCGGATACATATATGGACAAGATCGCCGTCGGCCCAGGCTACCCCGAAGGGGTGATTGATCTGGCGAAAAGCCCGTCTGACAATGTCCGTTCGGTGGCTGCGGCAAAGGGCGTTCTCCCGGCGCAGATCGTCGTCTGCGTGCTTGACCGTCCGCGCCACGCGGCAATGATTGCCGAACTGCGCGAACTCGGCTGCGGCATTTATCTGATCCCTGATGGCGATGTGGCCGGTGTTATCGCGGTTACTGACGAAGATACGACCATCGACATGTATATGGGGCAAGGCGGCGCGCCCGAAGGCGTGCTTGCAGCGGCGGCGCTGCGCTGTGTTGGCGGCCAATTCAACGGTCGATTGGTATTCCGCAACGATGATGAAAAGGCGCGCGCCCGCAAATGGGGCATCACTGACCTCGACCGGATCTACAAGTTGGACGATCTGGCCAAGGGGGACTGCATTTTTGCCGCGACCGGAGTGACCAGCGGATCGCTTCTTGAAGGGGTCAAACGTTATCGCGGCGGCCGCATGACCACCGAAAGTGTCGTCATGCGCGCCAGCTCAGGGACCGTACGCTGGATCAAAGGTGAACACCGCCTCGATTGATTGGCGCTGCTGCATCGCCGCACTGTGAACAGGTGAGTCGCTGTATCGGTTGCAATGAAGCAGGCGTCGACTAATCCGGCGAAACAAGGCGCGCGCCAGATTCGGGCCATCTGACTGACGATTATTGGGTGAAGGAATTCCGCATGAAGATTATGGCTGCCAATTCAAATCTGCCGCTGGCGCGGGCGATTGCGGCCTATCTGGAAATGCCGCTAACCGATGCCAGCGTGCGGCGCTTTGCCGACGAGGAAATCTTCGTCGAAATCCATGAGAACGTGCGCGGCGAAGACGTGTTCATTGTCCAGTCGACCAGCTTCCCAGCCAACGATAATCTGATGGAACTGTTGATCGGCATCGATGCCTTGCGGCGCGCATCGGCCCGTCGGATTACCGCGGTGGTACCCTATTTCGGTTATGCAAGGCAGGACCGCAAACCCGGACCGCGCACTCCGATTTCAGCCAAGCTGGTCGCCAATCTGATCACCGAAGCGGGTGCTGACCGGGTATTGTCGGTTGATCTCCATGCAGGGCAAATTCAGGGCTTCTTCGATATTCCGACCGATAATCTCTATGCTGCCCCGGTCATGGCTGCCGATATCCAGGCGCGCTATGGCGACCAGGACTTGATGGTGGTCTCTCCCGACGTTGGCGGGGTTGTCCGGGCGCGCGCCTTGGCCAAGCGGCTCGACAATGCGCCGCTGGCAATTGTCGACAAGCGCCGCGACCGCCCGGGTGAATCCGAAGTAATGAATATTATTGGTGAAGTGCAGGGCCGCCACTGCATCCTGATCGATGACATTATCGATTCGGGCGGCACCTTGTGCAATGCAGCTCAGGCACTGCTGGATAGTGGCGCCAAGAGTGTCGCGGCCTATATCACGCACGGCGTATTGTCGGGCGGCGCGGTTGCCCGCGTGAATGATTCCGCGCTCAAGGAACTGGTCATCAGCGATACCATCCTGGCGACGGATGCGGCCAAGGATTCGCAGCGGATCAGAATTTTGACTATTGCCCCGCTGATCGGGGAGGCTGTCCGCCGGATTGCTGATGAAAGCTCGGTCAGCTCGCTGTTTGATTGATCCGCTGCGGCGGGTCTTGCCAAGGCTTGATTGAGTCAGGGGCAGCCCGGCCCAAAGCTTCCAGCCGGCGCTGCTGACGATGTTCGAGCGAGAGCGTCAGCAGTGGCTGCGGCGTCCGCACAAACTGGGTCGGCGTCATGCCCAGCAACGCGACAAAGTCCCGGTTGAGGTGAGACTGGTCGAAATAACGCAGTGCCAAATCCTCCGCTTCATCAGGATTCGCAACGCCGCGCAAATGTGCGGCCATGTCGAGCGCGCGGGCGCGGCGGAGTACTTGCTTGGGCGTCAAACCGAAGTCACGCTTGATGACCCGCTCCAGCCGCTTGGCTTCGATATCGTGCCGAGATGCGAAATGCTTCACTTTGATATTGGGATTGGCAAAGGCAGCTTCATCAAATTGCCGGGTTACCTGTTCAATCTCTGCGCAGACACGCCCACTTACCAGCTGACGCACAAAATCCTCGAGCACGTCCATCCAGACTTCTGGGCCTGATTCAGGATCGAATTGCTTGAACATCGCTGGCCCATCAAGGCCAAACTCTCCATCGATTAGGACCCGGTTGAGGATATCGGAAACTTTTGGTCCGCCCAGCGCGGCGCATGCGCCTGGCACCAGTGAGACAGCCACTGTGTGCAACGGCCCCTTATAGCTCACCGGCATACGTTCCGCATGCGGACCAAACAGAAGCGCAGCTTGTTTGAAAAAGCACGGCCCGGCGCGCGTTTCTGCGTGCCAATTGCCTTTTAATATTACGCGCAAGACCGTAGTGTCAGAAAATAATCCGCATGATACCAACTGATTAGGCTCACCATTGATCTGCGCTGCATGAATCCTTGCGATCCAAGGAGCCATATCGGCCATCGGAGCCCGGTGCGCCGAGACCGCTTGACCGAATACCGCGGTAGATACCGGGGGCGTTACCTTCTGCGGCGGTATAGACATGGAAAAGCGCCCCCCTGGCGACCTTGGCGAGTAATAGCTTGACCCTCGGCGCGATGCAAAGGAAAGCCATCAGAATATGGACCTGATCAAGGATATCGCGCTCGCGCAGCGCCTCGCGGATGCTGCGGGAGAGGCGATCTGCGAATATTGGCGCGGCCGGATTGGACTTGAAACGAAGGCGGATGATTCACCTGTCACGCTTGCAGACCGGGCAGCGGAAGAGGCCATGCGCCGCATTCTGTCAGCCGAACTGCCGCACGATGGAATTCATGGCGAAGAGTTTGGCAAAGAGCGCCCTGATGCAACGCGCCAATGGGTGCTCGATCCGATCGATGGCACGACCAGTTTTGTGGCAGGGCGGCCCATTTTCGGAACATTGATCGCGCTGCTAGAAGATGGCTTTCCGGTTTTGGGCGTAATCGATCAGCCCATCCTCAAGGAACGCTGGGTTGGTGCGGCCGGTCAGCAAACCACTTTCAATGGCGTGCCCGCAGAGTGCCGCCCGTGCCGCGAATTGACCGATGCCTTGCTTGCGACCACCAGCCCGGCCTTGTTTGACGATCATGCAGCCGGACATTTCATGGCGCTGGCCGCAAAGACGGCGCATCGGCGGATGGTGTGGGGCGGAGATTGCTATAATTACGCCCTGCTCGCCAGTGGCCACATCGATATTGTCTGCGAAGCGGGTCTTAAATTGCACGATTTTGCCGCGTTGGCCCCAATTGTGGAGGGCGCGGGCGGAACCATGTGCGACTGGAATGGCGACCCGCTCCACGCCGGGTCAACCGGTGAAGTGATCGCGCTTGGTGACCCCGCACGGCTTGAGGATGTGCTCGAAGCACTGGCCTGCGGTCACTAGAGCGCTACGCAGTGCTTGCCTTTGCCTGCATTGCGCAGTAGAGGCGCGCGCTTCACGACACGTGATTCATGAGTTGGCCTGGCTGTAAGGGCTGCCAGGGCGAACCAGACGTGTTTCTGATTATAGGAGACGAAAATGCCCAAGCTGAAGACCAAGAGCGGTGTGAAGAAACGCTTCAAAATCACCGCCAATGGCAAAGTGAAGCACGGTGTGGCTGGCAAACGCCACCGCCTGACGCATCACAATGCCAAGTACATCCGCCAGAACCGTGGCACATCCGTGATCTCTGACGCTGATGCGAAGACGATCAAGAAATGGGCCCCCTACGGCCTCGATTGAGCCGGTTTGGATTGCAGGAGTACTAACACATGTCACGTATCAAACGCGGGGTTACCACCCGTGCCAAGCACAAGCGGATTCTCGATCAGGCCAAGGGCTATCGCGGCCGCCGCAAGAACACCATTCGCGTTGCGCGTCAGGCGGTCGAAAAGGCCGGTCAATACGCTTATCGCGACCGCAAGGTTAAGAAGCGCACTTTCCGCGCGCTCTGGATCCAGCGGATCAATGCCGCCGTGCGCGCTGAAGGCCTGACCTATTCGCAGTTCATGCACGGCGTGAAACTGGCCGGGATCGAACTTGACCGCAAGGTTATGGCCGATCTGGCGATGAACGAAAGCGCTGCTTTTGCGACTGTAATCGCTCAAGCGAAGAAGGCTTTGCCCGCGTAAGCGTGTAATGCTCTGACAATCCGGGGGTTTCTCCCACCAGAAGGGCGCCGAGGCAACTTGGCGCCCTGTTTGTCTGTTTTGCACCTGAACTTGGATGAATACGACAAAGCCTTGCAATGCGCAGGCCTTGCTCTAGAAGCGCCGCAGAGGGGTCTGTCCGGCCAGGATTGCTGGTCTGAAAATGACCCGATTGACCAGGTCGCAGGGGCAAAACATGTCGGTCGACTGCAAAATCACAGTTGAATTCTTTCAGCCATTGGTAGGGCTGCAACCCTATCTGACATCGTTCTATCTCACTGAAATCGAGTGTGCGGATGGTCAGCTTGTCGATGATTTTCTGCACCCTGAATGGGCGGCCATGCGCTTTACAGAAGGCCCGCCTCCAGTGGCGTCGGTCGGCCCTGGCGAGATGGTTGTGCAATGGCCATTCGTCGCCAATGGCCCGACTAGCAAGACGATCCATTTCGGCGTGGAGAAGGCGCGCATCTGGGGCTTGGGGCTGCAGCCAGCAGGCTGGTCAAAATTCGTCGATTTTGATGCGGACAAGCTGGCCAACACGACCGTTGATGGCACCATGCATCCCGCCTTCGCGCTCTTTGCCGGTTTGAGCGGCCTGATCTTTGACGGTCAGCACGATGCCGCTGCCGAAGCAGCGCGGATCAACGCATATCTGATTGA
>JAHEAW010000131.1 GCA_024642545.1 Erythrobacteraceae bacterium | reverse complement strand
GTCACTCTCGTCGTCCGCCTCGTCTGCCATGTCCATCCGGCCTTTGGGCCATTCACCCAGAGCATCGCGCGCCAGCATTACTTGCCCGACAATTTCGCCGGGAGTGAGGTTGCGCACCAGCCGCATCGTGCCGGTGTGGCAGAAGCGGCAATTGAGCGTGCAGCCGACCTGGCTGGAGACGCACAACGTTCCACGATCCGCATCCGGAATGAAGACCATCTCGAAATCGTGACCATCA
Organism: Erythrobacteraceae bacterium; assembly: GCA_024642545.1. GTDB lineage: Bacteria > Pseudomonadota > Alphaproteobacteria > Sphingomonadales > Sphingomonadaceae > Allopontixanthobacter. Next base: position 5,190 of record JAHEAW010000131.1, on the reverse strand, counting down.
TCGGTCTGGAGCAGCCACTTTCGGGTGCCGTCTGTAGAATTCTGCGCTTCGACGATATTGGGGCGTCCGACGATGAAGCGTTCTGCCAGCCATGGTCGCATTGCTTTGGACATATCGGTCATCGCAGCAAAGTCGGTCACGCCGCGGTGATAAAGCCAATGAAAGATCTGCTTACCGCGTAGCTTTGCCTGTTTGGCGTCAATGCCGGCTTCAACCAGCAACTCTGCAATCCGGGCCTTGGGCAGCCCCATCAGATCAACGCGGCCGTCGCTGCGCGGCGTAATATCGCGCGCTACCGGGACCGGATCAACTTGTCCGGGGATCGACATGAGTGCTGTGTCTGCCATGAGAGACATTGATATAGGCGCACAGCAGGCGAAAATCTAGCGTCCCAAACGCGCACAGCCAACGGTCGCTGCATCCATGGCAGTGGCCGCGCCCGTGAGGTTGTACGTATTGGCGAAGCGCAATCCCGTGGTATCGCGCGCGCTGATGGTCATCGAAGTGGCGGAACGCATGGCAGATACTATGGCCGCGTCCATCGCTTGATCTTTGGCCCAGGCATCGCCGCCACCACCAGTAAGCGCAAAGCGGCTACGGCCGATAGAAAGCGTTATCGCCGATTTCGAGGCGATTTTGCGCGACAGGCGAAAATTCACTTGGCTGTGGACATTGCGCTCAGGCCAGGTACCGACCGCAGAAAATGGTTCATATTCACGCGGCAATTTGCCCGGCTGGGGCTCTGCTATGGCATAGCAGCGCGGCACTGCCGGATCGCGAAAGGCGCCCCAGTCGGAAAAGATGCCCAGGGCATCCCTTGCGGCCAGCGGGGACCCCACGGCAAATGATATGATTGCAGCTAATGTAGGTAAAAGTTTCATACTCGCGCTGTTTGCCTGTCGGGATAGGAGATGGCGATAACCTCCCATTCCTTTTCCCCGGCGGGCAGGAGTACCTTGCGGACATCACCAAGCTGCGCCCCGTGCAACGCGCGCGCCATGGGCGAACTCCAGCCAATCCGCGCTGCACCGGCATCCTGTTCATCATCACCCACCAAAGTCACTGTTCGGCATGCATCGTCATCATCGGCCAGAGTGACCATTGCCCCGAACCACACCCTGTTCCGGTCCGGCTGGGCCGCCGGATCGATCACGCGTGCGGCCTTCATCCGCCGAGCCAGATGGCTTAATTCGCGGTCGATTTCGCGCATGCGTTTGCGGCCATAGATATAATCGCCATTTTCCGAACGATCGCCATTCCCTGCTGCCCAACTGACGGTTTCGACAATCGCGGGCCGTTCATGGCGCAGCAAATGATCATAGCGCGCGCGGAGTTTGATTAGGCCCTCAGGGGTGATCGGATTGTTGGCAGAACTCATGGTTTGGCCAAGGATAGCCTGATTGTCTGCAGCGGTTCAACGCCGCAGAAAATCGCTCACGTCGCGCGGTTTGCCGTAGGGCGCCTTTTCCGGATGCATGTGTTCGTAAACTACCGCGTTTTCGATCACACGTGTGACGTAATTCTTGGTTTCATAGATCGGAATTTGTTCGATCCAGTCGGCATAGGATATCTGACCGGTACGCGGGTCACCATTGGCAACCAGCCATTTGTTCACATTACCGGGGCCAGCGTTGTAGGCCGCGACTGCCAGCGGGTAGGCCCCGCCGAAATAATCCATCATGCGGCCAAAATAGGCATCGCCCAGCTGCAGGTTGTAACTCGGGCTTTCGACCAGGTCGGCGGACATGTAGTTCATGCCCAGCTTGCCGGCCTGTTCGCGCGCGGTGCCGGGCATCAATTGCATCAATCCGCGCGCACCAGCATGACTGATTGCATTTTGCGCAAACTGGCTTTCTTGCCGCGCGATGGCGTGAACCATGGTCCAGTCCACTCCCGGCGGTGTTTGCAAGGTGGGAAAGCCAATTGCCGTGAAGTCCTGAAAGCCGTCCGCGGCTGCTGCATCAGATAAATTCACGGCCAGATCGCGGCGCCCGATTTCCTGCGCCAGATCGGCAACCAGTACGTGATCTGCCTCTGTCTTGGCTGCATCAGATATGGCCTTGTAGAACTGAATCCCGGTCCGCCACGGCGCATCGCGCGACACTTCCATCACCGCCTTGGTCAGCGGCCGTGCGGTAAAGATGGCACGCTGCTGCGCGGTTGGCTGCACCGTCGGCTGGGCAGAATAATCGGGCAGTCTGCGGCCCAGCTTTGCATAGGCCAGCATCCCATAGAACCGGTCGGGATATTGCGCGGCCAGTTCCCAATAACGCTTTGCCCCGGCCATATCGCCCGCTTGCTCGGAGGCATATCCAGCCCAATAAAAACCTTTCGAACGGGTCTGGGAAGTGCGTGCTGCCGTTCCATAGCGATAGAACAGCGGGGCAGCGTCCTTGCCATCACCCAGCTTCCACAGCGCCTGCGTGCCGCCAAGCCACACCAGTGAGGTATAGTCATCGCGCAAGCCGTAAGCCATTTCGCTAATGTCCGCGCCGGGAGTAAAAACATCATCGACTGAGGCCGCAATCTTCATCGCTGAGCGGGGGTCTGCAGTGCGCGCAAGACGGAGCATTTCTGCAACCATGCCTTCCGCATTGAAGGCCGGGCGAATAGACACCGGGCGATTTGCAAGCAGATTGACCGCTAGCGTGCCCTGGCCATTCTTGCGCAACTCGCGCACCAGATTGTAGATATAACCGGGATCGCTGGCTGCATCGGCGGGGATCGTCAGGCCAAGGGAAGCCGGGTCGAGATCTTGCAAAAGCGCCAGCCGTACAGCTGCCATCGTGCGGAACGAGGGTGAAACCTTGCCAATCTGTCGGGCAGCGGCGTCAGTTTGGCCTTGCCACAACAGCGCATCCATTCGTGCGTCCTGATCTTCCTGCGTGAAGCTGGGGCCAAACATGCCAGACAAATAGGCCTCGGATGGGTCGCTCATTTGTCCGCCGCGCCACGCCGCCCGAGCAACCCTTGTCGCCTCGGGACGCTGTAAGCTGGCTAACGCGAGCGCATAGCGCGCGCGAGCAGAATTGGTCAGCGGCGGATTGGCGTCAAAGAAGGACACCAGATGCTGAGCATCAACCGCCCCACGGTCGAGCGCGGATTCGGCCATCAGCCTCAACTTGTCTTCCTTGGGAAACCCGGGATAGGCCATGACGAAACCGGCGTATTCGTCAAAATCCATCTGGTCGTTCTGGCTAAGGGTTTCCCATTGCTGGATGGCCTGCGCCATTCCGGTGGGCGCGCGGGCAACCATCTCAACCCGGGCCCTGTCCCACGATGCGGGATCTTGCGCAGCAGCGGGCGCTGAAGATGTTAGCGCGCCTGATGACAAGAGTGTCAAAGTAAGAACAGTTAGACGGTCCATGCTGGACATTGTAGCGGTAGCCTCCTTATCAGGCACTGAACGAAAATGCCCCGGCGCTGTCTCGCAACGCGCTATCCCTTATGGGGCCAGAATAGGACACAGGTAAATGTTTTCCGGCTCGATTCCCGCTCTGGTGACTCCTTTTCGCGACGGATCGTTTGACGAGGCTGCTTTTCGTCGGCTGGTTGACTGGCAAATTGACAATGGCAGCTCTGCATTAGTGCCCTGCGGCACCACCGGGGAAGCTTCGACCCTGTCCAATGCGGAACATCACCGCGTGATTGAAATCTGCATCGAACAAGCTGCAGGCAGAGTACCGATCATCGCTGGCTGCGGCAGCAACGATACGCAAAATGCGCTGCTTCACATGAATTTTTCCAAGAAGGCCGGTGCAACCGCTGGCCTGTGCGTTGCGCCCTATTACAACCGCCCTAGCCAGCGCGGATTAATCGCCCATTTCAGCCATCTGGCACAAAATTGCGACTTGCCGATCGTGCTTTACAACGTCCCGGGTCGCACCGTGACCGATCTGCTGCCCGAAACGGTGATCACACTGGCGGAGAAATTTCCCAGCCAGATCATTGCAATCAAGGATGCCAGTGGCGATCTCAGCCGGGTTACCGACCACCGGAAAGGAATTGGCCGTGAATTCTGTCAATTGTCAGGCGATGACGAACTGGCGCTTCCTGCCAATGCGGCGGGCGCACGCGGCTGTATTTCGGTTACCGCCAATGTCGCCCCGGCTCTGTGCGCAGAGTTTCAGCAGGCGTGCGCGGCGAATGATTTCGCCAAGGCCCGCCAGATCAACGATAAGCTTTATCCGCTGCATTATGCGATGTTTTCCGATGCTTCGCCGGCCCCGGTAAAATATGCGCTGAGCCGGGTGCATGACTGGGTCAGCGATGAAGTGCGTTTGCCAATCGTCAGTGCCAGTGACGAAGCAAAAAAGAAGGTCGATGCTGCGTTGGAGCATGCCGGATTGGTCTAAGCGCCTTTTCATGGCACAGTTCAGTGCCTATCTGACCCCACAGTATGGCCCGTCCCAAACCCGAAACTTTCGACAAGCAGAAAACCGTCGCCGAAAACCGGCGTGCGCGGTTTGAATATGCTGTCGAAGACAAATTCGAAGCGGGCATCGCTCTTACTGGCACTGAGGTAAAGAGCCTGCGGGCGGGGCAGGGCTCTATCGCGGAATCCTATGCTGAGGTTAAAGATGGAGCGGCATGGCTCATCAACGCCAATATTCCCGAATTCAGCCATGGCAACCGTTTCAATCATACACCCACCCGGCCACGCAAATTACTGCTTCATGCGCGTGAGATTGACCGGCTTCGTGCCGCAGTTGAGCGCAAGGGCATGACGATGGTTCCACTTTCTATCTACTTCAATTCGCGCGGACGAGCAAAGGTGGAACTGGCCCTGGCCAAGGGGCGCCAGGCGCAGGACAAGCGTGAATATGTCAAAGACCGCGACTGGAAGCGCGACAAGGCAAGGTTGATGCGCGAAAAGGGATGATGCGATCGATTTAAGTGCTCTCGTACCGCCCCTGTTCATTCGTTCAGGCTTACCCATATCCCTCGTTATGACCAGTTCTCCGAATTCCTGTTTGTCACGCTTGCAAGTGCTTGCGCTCGCGCGCAAGGCGTGCGCGCCGTCATGAATCGCTATTCACCCTCCAAAAGGTCCAAGACCTTCCTTGCTGACTGGCTGCGCCGTAATTTCCCGACGCGTGAGCAAATGGCAGGCAACAGGTTTCTCGCACCCATCGCGCATCGGTTTCTGAGCCCTGAACTGTGGCGCTTTACTCGGCGGTCAGTCCCTCG
>JAHEAW010000040.1 GCA_024642545.1 Erythrobacteraceae bacterium | reverse complement strand
GCGATCGAGCCAGTGCTGGATATCCCCACGAACTAGACTGAGCTGCGCGGCAAAGGTGGGGGGCAGCCCCCCAACATCGTCGTCCTCAGAAAAATCGAGCACCGCTTCGACCTGGGCTGACAATGCCAGCACCTGCTCGCGCCAGCGTTCTACTTCTCGCGAAAATGCACCGCCCGCCATCGCCATGGCTGCACAGCGCTGCATCTCGGTTTCCGCTTCGAGAAGGTCGGCCAACCCTTCGGATTCAGCCAGATCGATCCGGCCATTGACAAAGGCGCGCCGGGTAAATTCGCCCGGTTCAGCGCGGCGCAGGCCCGGCAGTGCCGCAAGGCAACGCTCCACCGCCGCCACGACCGCGCGCCCGCCATGCACATGCAATTCAGCCAGGTCTTCGCCCGTGACAGTGCCGGGCGCTGGAAACCAGACGACCAGCCCCTGATCAAGAATTTCGCCATCCGGAGCGTGCAATTGACGCAGGCTCACCATTCGGGGCGGCGGTACATCCCCTGCGAGCGCGGATAATGCGGCCCCAGCTTGAGCCCCGCTGATTCTGATAACCGCAATCCCGGCCGGCGGAGACCCGCTCGAAAGTGCAAAAATTGTCTGCATTGCCTGGCTGGGTCTAGCGCCCCGCGATCTTAATCGCCCTTCTTGCCTGAAGACTTCATCGACCCGCCAGCCGCTGCCGCATTCAAGCTGCCTTCGACGAAATTCTGGAACATTTTCAGACCTATCTGGCCCATAGGCGCAAGGTGTTTGGCATAATCCTGCAATTGTTCAGGATTGCTCACCCCCTTCATCGCCTTGGTGATCGTATCGACGTAAATGTCATTTGCCTTGCCAACGTCGGGCAGGCCCATGAAGCTGCGGGCCTCTTCGGGCGTACAATCTATTTCCACATGGACCTTCATCGCGTTTCCTCCGTTAGGCATATATCGACCTATGCCTTCCCCTAACTTGGATTTGGCAAAGCCTGCGCGCAAGCGTTAAGCCGGGTTAGACCACAAACTTGAATCTTCAAACAACAGGAATCCTAAAATGAGCGAAACTGTGTCCATCCCCACTCTCTCAGGCGATACCGCTTTTGATGCCTATGTTGCCCGCCCAGCAGGTGCGCCCAAGGCAGCCATTCTGGTGATTCAGGAGATATTCGGGGTCAACGCCGGGATCAGGCGCAAATGCGACAAATGGGCCGAGGCAGGCTATCTGGCGGTCGCGCCCGATCTGTTCTGGCGGATCGAGCCGGGAATCGAACTTGATCCCGATATCGAGCCGCAAATGGCGCGGGCCATGGAGTTGTTCGGCCAGTATAATCCTGATGACGGGGTTAAGGATATCGAGGCCACGATGCACTGGATCCGCCGCGCGGCTGGTGTGCCCAAGATTGGCTGTGTGGGTTACTGTCTGGGTGGTAAGCTGGCCTATATGACTGCGGCGCGCACCGACGTGAACGCCAGCGTGGGCTATTACGGCGTGATGATCGACCAGATGCTGGGAGAAGCGAAGGCGCTCGCCCATCCGCTGATGCTGCATATCCCCACCGCTGATCATTTTGTCGGGCCAGAGGCGCAGCAAGCCATGCATGACACGCTGGACACACACCCCAAGATCACGCTGCATGATTATCCCGGTCTCGACCACGGTTTCGCCACCGAAGCAGGGACTCGGCGCGATGAAGCCGGGGCGCAGCTGGCTGACCAGCGCACCGCTGATTTCTTCAACCAGCATTTGTAAGCAGGAGCATTACACCATGAGCTCCATTTCCGCCCCCCGCTACGCGGTCCCGCTGGTTTTGATTTCGCTGGGCGTGGCAGCTGCGCTGGTCCAACAGCTCCATTGGCTACTGGTGGCGGTCATTCCTCTGCTCGCGGTTGCACTATGGGATTTTGTCCAGAGCCGCCATGCGCTGCGGCGCAATTACCCGCTTATCGCGCGCATACGCTGGATCATGGAAGATCTGCGGCCGTTTGCGCAGGCTTACATGGTCGAGGGCGATATGGAGGGGCGGCCTTTTAGCCATCAAGCCCGCGCACTGGTCTATGCCCGCGCGAAGGGCGAGCTCGATGTGCACCCGATGGGCACGGAATTGGATGTCTATTCAGACGAATATGAGTGGCTCAGCCATTCGATCAAACCCAATAGCGAGGCGCCTGAATTCTGGCGGCTCGATATTGGCGGGGCGGAGTGCAGCAAGCCCTATTCCTCCGCTTTGCTCAATATCTCCGCCATGAGTTTCGGGTCACTCTCAGCACGCGCGATCGAAGCGCTCAATCTGGGCGCGAAGATGGGCGGCTTCGCGCATGATACAGGCGAAGGCAGCATCAGTCGCTATCACCGCGGGCGTGGCAGCGAAACGGGCGGCGATCTGATCTGGGAAATCGGGAGCGGCTATTTCGGATGCCGCACCAAGGAGGGGCAATTCGACCCGGTCAAATTTGCCGAAAATGCGCAAGGCGAGCAGGTCAAGATGATCGAAATAAAGCTCAGCCAGGGTGCCAAACCGGGCCACGGCGGGGTACTGCCTGGTGCCAAGGTCACGCCAGAGATTGCCGAAGCGCGCGGTGTGGAAGTGGGGCAGGACTGCCTTTCCCCGGCAGCCCATTCGACCTTTTCCACACCAATTGAATTGATGGAATGGGTGGCCAATTTGCGCCAATTATCCGGCGGCAAGCCCGTGGGAATGAAGCTGTGCGTCGGCAAGCCGCACGAGGTTTTCGCGCTGGTCAAAGCCATGCTAGAGACCGGTATTACACCCGATTTCATTACCGTTGACGGCGCTGAAGGCGGGACCGGTGCGGCTCCGCTGGAACTGTCAAACAGCGTCGGCATGCCGCTGCGCGAAGGACAGATCATGGTCCGCAACGCACTGGTGGGAACAGGATTGAAAGACCGTGTGCGGATCGCTGCATCGGGCAAGATTCATTCCGGTGCGCAGATGGCCAAGGCCTTCGCGCTGGGGGCCGACTGGTGCAACGCCGCGCGACCGTTCATGTTCGCAGTAGGCTGCGTCCAGTCGATGAAATGCCATACCGGGCGCTGCCCAACTGGGGTCGCGACGCAGGAACCCTGGCGTCAGCGCGGGCTGGTGGTGGAAGACAAAGCGCCGCGCGTCGCTCGCTTCCAGCACCAGACAGTCAAGAGCTTGCGCGAAATTGTTGTGGCGATGGGGCTCGACAATCCGTGGGAAATCGGGCCGCATGACATGCGAGAACGGCTCAACGGTGCCCGCTCGGATGCAATCGACCGGATTTATAATTTTGTCGAAACAGGTCAGTTGCTGCAAGATCCAGGATCAACCACGCTTGCGGCCCATTGGCATGCATCAAGCGCGGACAGTTTCGGGAGGGTGGCATGACGACACACATCGCCTTGGCTAAATGGCACAGCATTGCGGCAGGCGGCAGCCAGCCTGGTGCGCTGCGCAGTCTGATTGCTGAGGAGGCTGTGTTTCATTCCCCTGTCGTGCACACGCCGCAGTGCGGGCGCGATCTGGTGATCGCCTATTTGTCCGCCGCCGGGCAAGTGCTCGGCAATGAAAGTTTCACCTATGTCCGCGAAGTGGTGGACGGCGCAAATGTCGTGCTTGAATTCACGGCTGAAATTGACGGTATCCATGTGAATGGGATCGACATGATCCACTTTCGCGGTGATGGGATGATCGATGATTTCAAGGTTATGGTTCGCCCGCTCAAGGCGATGAATAAATTATGGGAAATGATGGCCGCGCAGCTACAAAATAAGGTCAGTTGAGCGCGGCGAAATTCAGCACCGTCCGACGCACTTCGCGGGGCAAACCCTGCGGCAGCGATTGATCGAGGTCTGCCTGCCGCTGTAGAACATCATCAGCCAGATTGAGACGTTTCATTTTCCATCCCGCGCAGGCCCGTTCGGTCACTTCAACATCTTCCAACCGGACAACTCCGCTATGCCTTGGGTCAGCCGATATCTTGTCCATCAGGCCATGCAAAGAAGCTTCCGGACCCTCCACCAGCTGCAGGAAATTGCGGCCATTATAGAGCAGGAATCCAGTGATATCACGCGCCGGATTATTGCGCGCAGACGCCTCCAGGATCTGAACAATATCGACCTGACCGATGCCCGGAGACGCTGTGCTGATGTAGACAATTTGTCGCATTCAATTTCCCTACTGATTCATCGTCGCGAAGAAGTCTTCGTTGGTCTTCGAATCCTTCATCTTGTCGAGCAGGAATTCCATCGAATCGATCGTGCCCATCTGCATCAGTATCCGGCGCAGGACCCACATCTTCGAAAGTTTGTCCTTTTCGACCAGCAGCTCTTCCTTGCGGGTGCCGCTCTTGCCCACATCGAGAGCTGGGAATATGCGCTTGTCTGCCACCTTGCGGTCAAGCACGATTTCGCTGTTGCCGGTGCCCTTGAATTCTTCGAAGATCACTTCGTCCATCCGGCTGCCAGTATCGATCAGCGCGGTAGCGATGATCGACAGCGACCCGCCTTCCTCGATATTACGAGCTGCCCCGAAGAAGCGCTTGGGGCGTTGCAAGGCATTGGCATCGACGCCGCCGGTCAATACCTTGCCACTCGATGGGACGACTGTGTTGTAAGCGCGGCCAAGTCGGGTGATCGAATCGAGCAGGATCACCACATCACGCTTGTGCTCGACCAGCCGTTTGGCCTTTTCGATCACCATCTCGGCGACCTGCACATGGCGGGTAGCGGGCTCATCAAAGGTTGAAGAAATCACTTCGCCCTTCACGCTGCGCTGCATGTCAGTGACTTCTTCCGGGCGTTCATCGACCAGCAGCACCAGCAGGAATACCTCGGGATGGTTGTCGGTGATTGCCTTGGCGATGTTCTGCAGCAGCACGGTCTTACCCGTTCGCGGCGGGGCCACGATCAGCGCGCGCTGGCCCTTACCCTGCGGCGAAATGATATCAATCACGCGTGCACTCTTGTCCTTGACTGTCGGATCAAGCGTATCGAGATTGAGTTTCTCGTCCGGATAAAGCGGGGTGAGATTGTCAAAATTGGTGCGCAGGCGCACCTGATCAGGATCTTCGAAATTCACGCTGGCAAGGCTGGTCATGGCAAAATAGCGTTCGCCATCACGCGGCGCACGAATTTCCCCTTCAACCGTATCACCGGTACGCAGACCCCATTTGCGAATCTGGTTGGGCGAGACATAAATATCATCCGGCCCAGCAAGATAATTTGCCTCCGGGCTGCGCAGAAAGCCAAAACCATCCTGCAACACTTCAATCGTGCCGATCCCCATGATCTGCTCATCATAATCTTCGTCTTCAGCCAGTTCGCGCAGGATACAGAACATCAGGTCCTGCCGCCGCATGGTCGAAGCGCCTTCGACACCCAGTTCTTCGGCCATGCTGACAAGCTCAGCCGGTGGTTTTTGCTTTAATTCTCTGAGATGCATGGAAAATATCCGTAATTCTGCCCAAATGGGCCTGGTCTGAAACCGGCAGGTCGAAGGGCTTGGAGAAAGCAGACCCGGCCCCAATGATTGCGGAGCCTCAGCCGAGAAAGAGTGCGTTTACGCCTGTCCTCCCCGCCCGTCAATTCTGATTCAGGCAATTCGGGGATCGGGCAGACATGGGCGCTAGAAGGGTTTCACCACCACCAGCACGACAATGATTGCCGCGGCAATGCCCGGCACTTCATTCAGCAAGCGCAAAGTCTTGCCCGACAAGGGATGTTCACCGCGGGCCAGTTTCTTGGCATAGCCAGCAAGATAACCATGATAGGCTGAAAGCAGCAGCACCAGGGCCAGCTTGGCGTGAAACCAGCCCTGCGACCAGGCACCAATGGACTGTGCCAGTGCCAGTCCCAGCACCCACACCAGAATGATCGAGGGCAGCAGAATGATCTTGAGCAATTTTTGCTCGCGATCGGCCCACCGCGCGGCTTCGTCAGATCCAGCAGGCGCTTCCTGATGATAAACAAAATAGCGCGGCAACATGAACAGCCCCGCCATCCAGAAAATGACGAAAATGATATGGCCTGCCTTGAGCCAGAGATAGATCATCGAAAGCATGTCCTGCATGGTGTGAATGTAGGGAGGGAATTCTCAAACGCTAGCGCTGCCAATTGCGCACAATCCTGACCAGCTGCTCGACATGGGCAATCGGCGTGAACTGGCCAATCCCGTGCCCCAGATTGAACACATGCGGCCGATCTGCAAAACATTCGAGAATATACCGCGCCTGATCCTCCATCGCTTGACCGCCCGCCAGCAGCACCAGCGGATCGATATTGCCTTGAACGGGCAATCCGGCCGGCAGTTCCCGCGCTGCCCAAGCGGGATCGATGGTTTCATCAATACCCACCGCATCAACCCCTGTTTGCCTCGCATAGGCCGGCAATTTCTCGCCTGCTCCCTTGGGAAAACCGATGATCGGCAGATCGGGATAGCGCGCCTTGATTGCCTGCACGATCACAGCATTGGGCGCGATTACCCAGCGTTCAAATTGTTCCGGTGCCAGGCTGCCCGCCCAACTGTCGAACAATTGCACCGCTTCAGCCCCTGCCTTAATCTGGCCGCTGAGATAATCGATCGTTACCGCAATGATAGCATCGATGATTTGCTGAAACATTACAGGTTCGCGGTATGCCAGCGCGCGCGTATCATGCTGGTCGCGGCTCCCTTCGCCCGCCACCATATAAGTCGCCACCGTCCACGGGCTTCCCGCAAAGCCCAGCAAGGTAGTCTCAAGCCCCAATCCAGCCTTGACCTTCGCTACTGTCCGGTAAATCGCCTCGAGGCGCTGTGGCACTGCTTGCAGTCCATCCAGCGCATGATCGAGCAGGCGTGGTGACAACCGCGGTCCTTCGCCAGCCAGAAATTCCAGCTTTTGCCCCATTGCATGCGGGACGATCAGAATATCGGAAAACAGGATCGCCCCGTCAAAGCCAAACCGCCGGATTGGCTGCAAAGTCACTTCAGCAGCAGCATCACTATCATAGACCAGATCGAGAAAGCCGCCCTTATCCGCCCGCAAGGCGCGATATTCGGGTAGATAACGGCCCGCTTGCCGCATCAGCCACAGCGGGACCTGATCGGCACGCTGTCCGCGCAAGGTTTCGATCAAAAGACCGGGCATCGCATGAGTCCAATCAAAATAATAAAGTATTTAAGAAGGTTTGTAGGAGTCTGTTGGCCCTGTGGATTTCGGGGATAAGCCATCCATGCCCGAGTTTTCCCGGATTGAACAGGTTTAGCGGTGCACCGAATCCGCAAGTTTGCGCGTCAAGCACTGGTTTTCCCCGCTGTCCCCAGCCTGTCGACAAGGCACCTGTTATGTCCGCAAGTCCGACTGGAATCACCTGCTAACGGGCATGGAATTGCATGCTGAACTTGTCGCCAGTCCTGTCCCGTGGTTTATACCAGATCTTCTCCACAAGCTGGGTATGTCTATTTTGAGCCAGTCATTCCCTGATCCCAAGACTTTGCGAGTTGTTGCATAGCATGAGCCGACTTCACTTGCATCTGGTGTCCGATTCCACTGGGGAAACCTTGGAAATGGTGGCCAAAGCTGCGCTTGCGCAGTTTGAAGATGCCGAGATTATCCGCCATTTCTGGCCGATGGTCCGTTCGCGCCAACATCTCGATCGGATTGTTCCCGATTTGGCGGATAATCCCGGACTGGTGTTGTTCACCTTGGTCAATCTGGAAACGCGTGCCCGGCTCGAAGATCATTGTCGCCGCCTTGGTCTGCCGGCCGTACCTGCGCTTGACGCGGTGACCGAAGCGCTGGAAGCACAGCTGGGTCAGGAAGCACATGGCCGCCCAGGCCGCCAGCACATCATGGACGAGGCCTATTTTGCCCGGGTCGATGCGATCCATTATACAATCGCACATGATGACGGGGTTGCGTGGGAAGACTGGGAAGAAGCAGATATTGTCTTGGTTGGCGTGTCGCGTTGTTCGAAAACGCCGACTAGCATTTATCTGGCCAATCGCGGGTTCAAGACGGCCAATATTCCGCTGGTGGTGGAGAGCCCGCCGCCGACCGCGCTTTACGGTCTGCGCCACCCATTGGTGGTGGGTCTTACCACTGCGCCCGAACGGTTGGTACAGATCCGCCGGAACCGCTTGCTCAGCCTCAATGAAGGAACCGAAACTCCCTATGTCGATGGCGACCGTGTCAAAGGTGAGCTGCAATATGCCCGCCGCATGTTTGCCGATAATGGCTGGCCGGTGATTGATGTCACCCGCCGGTCGATTGAAGAAACAGCTGCTGCCGTCATTCGTCTGCATAACGAACGTGACAAGCGGGACATTCCGCCACGTGTCGGCCCCAAACCGATATGATCGTGCTCGCGTCCAAAAGCGCGTCCCGGCGAGCGATGCTAGATGCAGCAGGGGTGGCTCATGAAGCGCATCCCGCCAATCTTGATGAACGGGCAATCGAAGCTGGCCTGGCTGATGCCGCGCCGGAGGAGGTTGCCCTGTGTTTGGCCAAAGCCAAGGCGGCTGCGCTGGCACCGTCACTGCCGGGGCGGCTTATCCTTGGCAGCGATTCGCTGGTATCGGTCGAAGGCCGCCGGTACAACAAGCCCGCCAGCCGGGCGGATGCAGCTGCGCACTTACGTTCCTTTTCCGGCCGAACGATGCAATTGCACAGCGCTGCCGCGCTTGCCCGGGATGACTTGATCTTGTGGCAGCATAGCGCTCAGGCCCGGCTGACTGTTCGTGTGCTGTCCGATGAATTCATCGAGACCTATCTTGCCGCTGAATGGCCTGCGGTTTCGCACTGCGTCGGCGTCTTTCGAATCGAAGCAAGAGGCGTACAGTTGTTCGAGCGGATCGAAGGCGATCAGTTCACTGTCTTGGGGATGCCGCTGCTGCCAGTCCTCGCGGCGCTGCGCGAACTGGGGGTGCTTGCGGCATGACTCCCTTTGCAGAAGTCATCGGAAACCCGATAGCGCAGTCAAAATCACCAACTATTCATAATTTCTGGCTGGAAAAGCTTGGCATTGCAGCGGAATACCGCGCCACTTGCGTAACGCAGGCGGAACTGCCGCATTATCTGGCCAAGCGGCAAGCTGACCCCGCCTGGAGGGGCTGCAATGTCACTATGCCGCTGAAACTGGCGGTGATGCCTTTACTCTCCAGCCTGGATACGGCCGCGACGCGGATTGGCGCGGTTAATGCAGTCTATCCTGCCTTCGACCGATTGCTGACGGGCACTAACACCGATGCCGCCGGTTTTTTGGAACCATTAGGCACCGTGCTGGCTGAGCGGCACCTTTTCCGTATGGCCCGGGTGATGGGCGCAGGCGGCGCAGCGCGGGCGATTGTTGCAGCTTTGACGGGGCACGGCATGGTGATCGTGCTGGCTGCACGCGATCCGGCTAAAGCACGCGCGCTGCTCGATGAGCTCGACCCGGGCGGTGAGCACCATGCGGCATCGCTCGATCATTTTGCCGACCCAACGGATTTTGTATTTGATGACCGGGATGGCTGCCTTGATCTGGTAGTCAATGCCAGCCCGCTGGGCATGCACGGTCAGCCGCCCCTTGCGTTCGATTTCAGTCATGCCCCGCCGGGCAGCATCGCTTACGATATTGTCACTGATCCGCTAGCGACGCCGTTCCTTGCCGCTGCGCGCGCGGCAGGTCTCAAGACTATCGACGGGCTGGCCATGCTGATCGGGCAGGCCGCCGCTGCCTTCGAAATCTTCTTCGGCGCACCTGCCCCGCGCAATTTTGATGCTGAATTAAGGAAGCTCCTGACCCAATGACGCGCCCGCTTGTTCTTGGTCTGACCGGGTCAATTGGCATGGGCAAATCGACTGTCGCCAGAATGTTTATCGATGCCGGAATTCCGGTATTCGACGCTGATGAAGCAGTGCACCACTTGCAAGCTACGGGCGGCGCCTTGCTGCCTGCAATCGAAGCAGAATTTCCCGGATCAACCGGACCGTCAGGGGTTGACCGCGCCAGACTGGGTTCGCTGGTGTTCGGCGACCGGGCGGCGCTGTCCCGGCTGGAGGCGATAGTCCATCCGGCAGTTGCGGCCTTGCGGTCGGAATTCATGCTCGAACATGCCGGTGCACCAATTGTAATGTTCGACATCCCCTTACTGTTTGAAAAGGGCGGACAGGATCAGGTCGATCAGGTGGTGGTGGTTTCTGCCCCGGCTGACATCCAGCGCGGGCGGGTGCTGGCGCGACCTGGAATGACGCCCGAAAAATTCGCCCATATCCTCTCACTCCAAGTTCCCGACTCGGACAAACGCCAACGGGCAGACTATTTGATAGATACAGGCTGCAGTCACGCAGAAACGCGCGCGGCGGTTGATGCACTGGTCGCCACCCTGCTGAAACGTCAGTCATAAAATACCCGCAACACCCTCTTGCGGATTGTGCATTTCGGTCCGATATTATCTTCAATGCGTGAAGTTGTTTTCGATACCGAAACGACGGGTCTGGACCCCCGAAGCGGGGACCGTATGGTCGAAATCGGATGTGTCGAAATGGTCAACCGGGTTGAAACCGGCAACACCTTCCATGCCTACTTCAATCCTCAGCGTGATATGCCTGCCGGTGCGCAAGCAGTGCACGGGCTCAGCAGTGATTTTCTGGCCGACAAGCCGCTCTTTGCCGAGGTCGGACAAGCGCTGCTCGATTTTCTGGGCGATGCGCCGCTGGTTGCGCATAATGCGGGATTTGATTTCGGCTTTCTCAATTGCGAGCTCGAAATTGCCGAGTTGGAAGCAGTGTGCACCAGCCGCATGATCGATACAGTTGCGTTGGCACGCAAAAAGCATCCCGGAGCCAAGCTGTCGCTTGATGCGCTGTGCAGCAGGTACGGTGTCGACCGCAGCCACCGCGTCAAACATGGTGCATTACTCGATGCCGAATTGCTGGCACAAGTCTATGTCGAACTCACTGGCGGGCGGCAGATCGGGCTTGAACTTGCCAGTGAAGCGGCATCGGCCACCAATGTATTCAGCCTGCCGACCAGCTATATGCCGCCTGAAAACCGGCGTGAGGCGCGGCCCCATTCGGCCAGCGCTGAGGAACTTGCGCGCCATCAGGAGTTTATAAGTCAGATCAAGTCGCCCCTGTGGGGCAAATGAGACCGTCCAACCATAACAAAAGAGGTATTAGCGATGGATATTCGCGTTTCAGGTCACCAGATGGATACCGGTGCTGCGCTGCAGGACCATGTTAGCGATCGCCTGAATGCAATTGTCGAAAAATACTTCAACCGCGCGCTGTCCTCCCACGTCACTTTTGGCAAGGCACCGGCAGGTGCGTTCAGCTGCGATATCGTGACCCATGTCATGCAGGGCATGATCGTGAAGAGCCACGGCGAAGCCTATGATGCGCATCAGGCGCTCGATCAGGCCGCCAGCAAGATTGATACGCAGTTGCGGCGCTACAAGCGGCGTCTGACTGACCGGCACGAACAGGCCGCACATGCGACGCAGGAAGAAGAGGCCGCCTATCGGATCTTTGCCCCGGTCGATATCGATGAGAATGAGGAAGTGTCTGAGGATGCGCCCTTGATTGTCGCGGAAACCAAGGTCGATATTCCTGAAGCCAGCGTCGCCGATGCGGTCATGATGCTGGATTTGCGCCATACCAATGCCATGTTTTTCAAAAACGCTGGAACTGGGCGGCATAATATGGTCTATCGCCGCCACGATGGATCGATCGGCTGGGTCGAACCACATTGATAGCCTGACGCTGCTGGTTGATATGCCTCTGAATTTCAGAGGTAGTTATGAATTGGCAGTGGCCGCACAGGGCTGACCATTCTGGTATCAGGGTCCAATTGGACAGTGTGATTTTTGACCATAAACGCAAATTTTGACCTTTTGCCCGCCGCGGTCTTGACGGTCTGCGCCGACAGCAAGCAGGAAATTCTGCAGGTTTTGGCACACTGCTTTGCAGACACTTATGGTGTGGATGCTTTAGAAACGCTGGAAAGCCTCGAAGAGCGCGAGCGCCTGGGCAGCACCGGCTTTGGCCGCGGTCTTGCGATCCCGCATGCCCGGATTGACGGCCTTATGCGGCCAGTCGCTGCGCTGTTTCGGTTGGAAAGTCCGGTCGATTTTGCCGCCGCTGATGGGATGCCGGTTGATCTGGTGGTCGGGCTGTTATCGCCGCGCAATGCAGGTGTATTACATCTCCACGCACTGGCGGCAATTTCCCGGATGGTGCGCGATGATGCGGCTTATGAGGCGCTTACCTCTGCCGAAACCGCCGAAGCACTGTTTGCCACTTTGACTAATATCATCAGCAGCGCTCCGAAAGGCGGGCTTGACCGCGATGCCGCCTGAAGGCGTGTCAAGCGCCGGGCAAGGTAGCGGCGCGTCCCTGCATTACCGCGCGCTTGAACGGCTGTACCGATCAGCGCCAGTCAATGCGCTGTTTCGATCGGAATTGGAAGTCCTTGGCGAAGGTGCGTCCCGGTTGGTATTTGAGGTGACCCAAAGCTGCTATCACGCCGCAGGCGCCGCGCATGGTACGATCTACTTCAAGATGCTCGACGATGCGGCTTTTTATGCTGCCAATACTCTGGTGACGGACCGGTTTTTGCTGACCACTTCATTCAACCTCCATTTTACAAAGCCCGTGCGGATTGGCCGGGTAATTGCAGAAGGCAAGTGGATCAGCGGCAAGCGCCGCGTTTATGTCGCCGAATCGCGTCTGGTCGATGAAGAAGGTGATGAAATTGGCCGCGGTACCGGCACCTTCATGCGGTCGCACATTCCCTTGTCGGGGCTGCCCGGCTACAGTCCGGTCAAGGACTGAACTGGTTGGATAGTCGGCTCCCCGCACACCTTGAAGTTTCCGGGCTGATTCGTGCGGTGGAGACAGAAGGCGGCTTTGCCGCAGTGCTTTCGAGGGGTGAGAAAGACGCGGGAACGATCCTGATATTAACCATCGATAGTGACCGAAATGGCGCACTCTACGAGCGGATGCCGCAGTTGGATGGGCCCCGGATATTCACTCAGACAAAGATTCAAACACCTGAAAATAAAGCGGAGTTTGACGAATACCTGGCACGGCGCAAGCATCAGGATAGCGATCTCTGGATTGTCGAACTGGACATCCCAAATGGGGAACGCTTCATCGCAGCGCTCAACAGTTAAGTTGACTTAGGCGCAAATGTAACTATTCGGCCGCCACCAACCGAGTGCGCAGGCGGCGCGAATGACATGGGGTCATTCGGCAAGCACGCAGACGGGTGGCGGCCGGCAGGCCGACAACTGGACCAATCTTTTACATCGCAAATAACGCGAATCAGGTCCCTGCCTGCGTCTGTGCTCGTCAACCGCCGTATTGAACGGGATTATGAGTCGTAAGACCAATATTGCTAGCCTGATCGCGGTTACCGCGGCAGCGACAATAACTTTTACCATTGCCGGAAGCTCCGGCGCCGTTGCCCAGGTATCGCCAGATCAGGGTACCGGCAATCAGGATCAATCGCAGTCGTTGACCGACGAGATTGTCCCGCAATTCGTCTCTCATGAAGTGGTGCAGCCGCTTTCTAATGCTGGTGAGCCGGCTTCAGACAATGCGGTAGCGCCTGCTACGGATAACGCCTCCTCGCTCAAGGAACTGGTTGCTGAAGTTCCTGCGCCAGCCAAGCTTTCGCCCGAGATGGAATGTCTCGCCGGAGCGATCTATTTCGAATCGCGCGGCGAACCAGTAGCAGGCCAGCTGGCAGTTGCCCAAGTGGTAGTGAACCGTGCCGAATCGCAGGAATTTCCGTCCGATTATTGCGGCGTCGTTTATCAGCGCTCGCAGTTCTCTTTCGTAAAGAGCGGACGAATGCCGCATATCAAGCGTTCTTCCGGAGCCTGGAAGCGGGCCAAAGTAGTAGCAAGAATCGCGCATGAAGGCCTGTGGCAGAGCCGTGCTGGCGCTTCGCTCTATTTCCACGCCAAATATGTGAATCCCAAATGGAGCCGCAAGAAGGTGGCGCTGGCGACAATCAGCTCTCATGTCTTCTATCGCTGAGCTGCTGCGTCAAATTTGTATTGCAGAAGACCCCTCTGGTCCTGGAGCCGGAGGGGTTCTTGCTATCTGTGAGTTATTCGCTCAGCTCGACCCATACGGGTGCATGATCGCTGGCCTTCTCCCGCCCGCGATACTCCTTATCGACCCCTGCTGCGACCATTCGGTCGGCCGCCTCGGGTGACAACAACAGATGATCGATGCGGAAGCCATGGTCGCGCTGCCACGCCCCGGCCTGATAGTCCCAATATGTCCATACCCCGCCGCGCGGATTGAGTGTGCCCAGCGCATCGGTCCAGCCATCACCAAGCAGCCTGGCATATGAATCGCGCGATTGAGGCTGCATCAATGCGTCATCTGCCATTGCCTGCGGTGCCCACACATCATTGTCGCGCATAATGACATTATAATCGCCAACCACTGCGCAGGGTTTCTCCAGCGCCCACAACCCGCGCATATGACTGCGCAGCCGCCCCATCCAGGCCAGCTTGTAGTCGAATTTAGGTCCGGGAACCGGATTGCCATTGGGCAGATAAATGCAGGCGACGCGCACACCGGCAACATCAGCCTCAAGGTAGCGCGCATGGTCATCATCATCATCGCCGGGCAGCCCGCGCTGGGTTTCAACCGGTGCCTCCCCGTCAGCCAGGATTGCGACACCATTGAAGCTCTTCTGGCCGTGCCAGATCGCCTGATAACCGATTTTCTCAAACTCGGCGACGGGGAAGCCTCCATCCTGACTTTTGATTTCCTGCAGGCAGGCTACTTTGGGCCGTGTTTCTTCCAGCCATTCGAGCAGCCGCGGCAGCCGTGCCTTGATCCCGTTGATATTAAAACTGGCGATGCGCACCGGGCGGTACCTTTCGGATCCAAGCGAAGATTGCCGCTACCCTAGATGCCGAAGCTGGAACCGCAACCACAACCGGCAGCTGCCTGCGGGTTCTCCACCTTGAAAGCTGCCCCGCCAAGCGATTCGACAAAATCGACCACGCTGCCCGCTACCAGATCAAGGCTGACTGGATCGACAATCAGGCGTACGCCGTCGGTCTCGCTGACCGAATCGTCGCCCTCTGCCATATCTGCCAAATCAAATTTATATTGGAACCCTGAGCACCCGCCACCTTCGACCGAAAGGCGCAGGATTGGCGGCTTTGCCTGCTTTTGCGCAATCAGCGCAACGCGCCGGGCGGCAGAAGCGGTCAAGGTAAGAGTTTCAGCCATCACCCTATAGTAGGGTGCGCGGCGCCCCTTCTCAAGAGAGCTGTGTGTCAGGCGCTTTGAATATAGCTGCGCATTGCTTCGGCTTCATGGTGGATCTCATCAAGCCGTGATTTGACCAGATCACCAATCGAGATGAAACCGCACATTGCGCCGCGATCGACCACTGGCAGATGCCGAATTCTGCGGCGGGTCATCAAGCCCAGCGCGTCCAGTGTGCTTTCGCTGCGTTCTACGGTGATTGCGGGGGCTGTCATCACATCGCCAACGCGCTTGTCGAGACAGGCCTCGCCGCTTTCGGCAATGCGGTAAATCAGGTCGCGTTCGGAGAAAATTCCCACCACCTGACCGCCCGCCATGACCGGAAGTGCGCCAATCCGATTTTCTGCCAGAAGTGCAACTACGGTGCGAACAGGCATTTCGACATCGCAGGTCATGACTTGCGCCGGGTCCCGATCCGCGATCAATTGGGCTATATCCATTTCAGCATCCCCACCTTCTTTTGTGCGCGAATAATGCCATGAAATTGCAGCCAAGGCGAATCGGATGTGGGCTTTTATCTCTGCGCCCCCATTGTCAGCGCCGCCGTGACGCGCCAAAGAGATTAGGCCATGCCCAAATCACCGCTCGATAATCCTGAAAATGCAGCCTTTGCCTGGGCGCGCTATCGTCGGTTGATGCGGTTCATGCTGCTGGTGACGATCGCGGTGGTTATTGTGGCGGTTGCGCTGCTTTACAAGATGCACAGTCTTGTCTCGATCCATTTTCTGATCGCGACTGCACTGGGGATTAGCGCCGCCATGCTGCTGACTTCGGCGCTCATGGGGCTGGTGTTTCTATCAAGCGGCACAGGACATGATGAAAGCATCATGGACTGGCATGACAAGGATAACCCGCGCAAATAGGGCGGTCACGCAAGATCCGGTCCGGTAAGGCGATATTGCTTGACCACTTGTCCGCCGATCAAATGCTGCTGAATGATCTGTTCAAGCACCTCTTCGGTGCATGAATGATACCAGACCAGGTCAGGCCAGATGACGGCAATCGGCCCCAAGGCGCAAATCTGCAGGCAATCAGCCTTGGTGCGCTGGATCCCGCCAGACCCGTCCGCCCCTTTCGGGCCGACCAGACCAAGCTGTTTGAGGCGCTTCTTGAGATAATTCCATGACGCTTGCCCTTGCTCTCGGCTGCAACATTGCTGTTTTTCCGACAGCGCACAGAGAAATATCTGCCGGTCAACCGTTTCACCGCCAATCTTGGCAAGGGCGGCTTGGGCTTTCAGCAGATCATCGGGGGCGGGGGTCAGCTGCGCTTTCCCGCGATCCGAGCAATTTCAGCCTGCACCATCTTCTCAACCATACCCGGCAGGTTGGCATCGAGCCATTCGGCCAGCATCGGCCGCAACAGGTCGCGCGCCAGCCCCTCGAGCGAAGTTTCGCCGGAACGTACGATCTGCGGCTGAGCGCCAGGCTTGGCCAGCATTGCCAGCGCTGCGAAATTTTCGCGCATGGCATCGCGCAGTGGATCAGCGGTTAACGGCACCTCATCAATGTCGCCGCCGGGGTCAGCAGAGGCAGCATTGCCGACATCTTCATACCCATCAGCCTGTTCGACAAAGTCAGCCGTACTCAAATCGAGCACTTCATCATCGCCGCTTTGGGCCGCGACTGTCTGTGCTTCGCCTGTTATGGCCGCGGCAATCGTCTGCAGACGATCTTCCTGGAGGCCAGCCGATTCGCGCCGACGGCGTTCTTCCATTGCGCCTGCGCGATTATCGCGGGCGATCACTTTCTTGATGGAGTCGAGGATTTCCTCAACCGATGCTTCGCCTTCCTGGCGCATATTCTGGGAACCCCCAAGCTGTGTGATCTGCGATGTCAGGGGCTCTTCAGCGAGTCACCCTGAGCGGGAATTTCAGCGTCTGGGGCGGGAATGTCAACGGTGCTGGTTGATTGCGCTTTGGGGGCCGGATCACGGTCCCAGTCGAACCACTTGTTCTTGACCCGGTCGTAATTCACCTGCGGATCATACAACAACCCTTCGTCCGTCAGTCCAAGGTCGCGCGCTTCGGCCCGGCCCATCGCTGCAAGCAAGCTGAAACCGGCAACATAGGCGTTGCGCCGCGCGGTCACCAATTGCACCTGCGCGTTGATCAATTCCTGTTCGGCATTGAGAATATCGAGAACGGTGCGGTTGCCGACGGTGTTTTCCGCCCGCACACCTTCGAGACTCAGTTGCGCCGCCGCTACAGCAGATTGAGAGGAGGCAATGATCGAATTGGCCGCCTGCCAGCTGGCGAAAGCCGAGCGGACCTGCGCAATGACGCTGCGTTCAGCACCAACTACATCCTCGAGCGCTGCCGCGGCCCGCGCCTGCGCTTGCCGCTGTTGGGCTGCCGGAAGGCCGCCCTGGAAGATCGGCACGGTCAGTTGCACCCCGACCTGCGCGGCGGTCGATGCCTGCGGAACCGTCCCGCTAATGCTTCCGCCCAAAGTATTGAGATAATTGTTGTAACTGCCGCCAGCAAACAGCGATACTCGTGGCAAGCGGTTTGAACCGGCGACCGATATGTCAAAATCACTCGCCTGAGCCCGCTCGCGCGCAGCAATGAGGTCAGGATTATCATGCAGTGCGGCATCAACCGCATCGGCGACATTCTCCGGCAGTCCGGGCAGCGGCGGTGGCGCCTGAAGATCGCTGGGGGCGGCCCCGATCAGCTGGATAAAGGTTTCGCGCGCGGCGATCAGATTGGACCGCGCCGCGCGCAAATCGCTCTGAGCAATTGCCAGACGCGATTGTGATTGGGCCACGTCAGTGCGGGTCAGATCGCCGATTTCGAAGCGGTCCTTGGTCGCTTGAAGATTGACGGTCAGAACATCCACCTGATTGGCTGACAAGCCAACAACTGCCTGCGTGCGCAGAACATCCATATACGCCGCAACGACGTTGCTAAACACCGCCGATTCGGTCCCGCGCAGGCCAGCCTGCCCGGCTTTGACTCGGGTTTCCGCCGCTTTCACGCCGTTTTTGACCGCGCCACCCGAATAAATCGGAACGCCAAGATTGACGGTCGCCGCTGCACTGCGCTGCGGTGCGACAAAGCTAGTCGAGCTCTGCTTCAGATATTCGGTATATTGCGCCGTGCCTGATGCATTGGGCCGCCCAGCGGATTTCTGAATATCTACCGATTCGTCGGTCGCCCGCTGATTGGCCCGCGCGGCCTGCAGCGTAGGGTTGTTCTTGTAAGCATCTGACAAGGCAGCGCGCAGCGTGTCGGCAAGGGCCGGGCTGGCAAGGGTTAGGGTGCTGGCAGCCAGTGCCAGTCCGGCCAATCTTTGTGTCATGGTCAAAAGCTCCAGCTGGCGGCCTGATCAAATTCGGACAAGCGCGGGATACCTGTCTCTGCTAGCGGCAACAGCGCGACGCCATGGGCTGTTCTGCGGCCAACCGCCAGCCGGGTGACCCCGTTTGCGACCAGACCGGTGAGCACTCGTCCGCCATCGGCCAGCCGCGTGGTCAGCGTGTCAGGCAGTGTCTCTGCCGCTCCGTCGATCATTAGCAAGCTGTAACCGGGGCGCTTGCGGCTTTTTACCAGCGCGTCTTCAGGAGAAATTACATCCAGCTTGGCAACCAGTGGGCGCAGCAATTCGGGCAAATATCCGCTGCCACTGTCAACCACCAGAGCCGTGTCGGCTGCTACCGGCTGCGCTTCGGCCAAAAGCATGCCGTAAAACACTGGCGCCGCCAGCCTGCGGCCGTTTGCCAGCACAATCGAGCGGTCAATGTAGGCACTGCTACGCGCCGCAACAGGGACAAAATCTTCCCGCGCGACAGCGGCCATGCGGGCGAGCACGAAGGGCTCGTTAATTCCGCTGGTCCGCAGCTGGCTGTCAATCATCGCTTTGCGGGCGATTTGCATCGGAGCGGCAGTGGTTTCGATCATGCTCATACCTGAATACTGTGTTATACAAACAACACACTTCGTCAAGGTCTGTCTGCTTGGCGGTGTATGCCTTGGCGCGGCTTTAGGGCGTCACCTCGCGCTCGCCAAGTGCTTTGACGCTAGGGGCCTGCACCGGCTAAGGAGTATGGCATTCGACCGGCAGGAGTATGGCTTCGATGAGCGACGTGAAATTGGCTGAAATGGTGATAATCAGGGAAGATGATCTGATCGAAAGCGTGGCCGACGCGCTGCAATATATCTCATATTACCATCCGATGGATTATATCCGCGCGCTGGGTGATGCCTACCAGGCAGAGCAAGGTCCGGCGGCCAAGGATGCGATTGCGCAGATCCTGACCAACAGCCGCATGTGCGCCGAAGGACACCGCCCGATCTGCCAGGACACCGGTATCGTGAATGTGTTCATCAAATGGGGCCAGAATTGCCGGCTCGGCAGCACTCGCAGTCTGCAGGAAATAGTCGATGACGGGGTGCGCAAGGCCTATACCGACCCGGAGAACAAGCTGCGCGCATCCATTCTGGCCGACCCCGCCTTTACCCGCCGCAACACGCGCGACAATACGCCCTGCGTCCTGTCGGTCGAAATGGTGCCGGGTGATACAATTGCGATCGATGTCGCGGCCAAGGGTGGTGGAAGCGAGAACAAGAGCAAGTTCAAGATGATGAATCCAAGCGATAATATTGTCGATTGGGTACTGGAGATGATCCCGCAAATGGGCGCTGGCTGGTGCCCTCCGGGAATGCTGGGGATCGGGATTGGCGGGACTGCTGAACATTGTATGCGGCTGGCCAAGGAAAGCCTGATGGACCCGATCGATATGGCGCAACTGAAGCAGCGCGGGCCGCAAAACGATATCGAAAAACTGCGGATAGAAATTTTTGACAAGGTCAATGCGCTGGGCATTGGCGCGCAGGGGCTGGGGGGACTGTCGACCATTCTGGACGTCAAGATTCTCGACGCACCTTGCCATGCGGCGGGCAAGCCGGTGGCCATGATCCCCAATTGTGCGGCGACGCGGCATGCGCATTTCACGCTCGATGGGTCGGGCCCAAGTTATCTCGAAACACCCAAGCTCGATGACTGGCCGGATGTTGATTGGCAGCCCGATGCAGCGGCCAAACGGGTCGACCTTGATGCTATTACACCAGATGAAGTGCGCAGTTGGACTCAGGGCGACCGGCTGCTTTTGAGCGGCAAGATGCTGACCGGGCGCGATGCCGCACATAAGCGGATTGCTGATATGCTGGCCAAGGGTGAAGATTTGCCAGTCAGCTTTGCCGGCCGGGCGATTTATTATGTCGGCCCGGTTGATCCGATCATGGGTGAAGCGGTGGGCCCGGCTGGCCCGACCACCGCCACGCGGATGGACAAATTTACCAAGATGATGATCGATCTCGGGCTACTGTTGATGATCGGCAAGGCGGAGCGCGGGCAGGGTGCAGTGGAAGCGATTGCCGCCAACAAGGTTGCCTATCTGATGGCTACCGGCGGAGCGGCCTATCTGGTCAGCCGCGCGATCAAGGAGGCCAAAGTGGTCGCGTTTGAGGATCTCGGCATGGAAGCGATCTATGAATTTACAGTCGAAAATATGCCAGTGACGGTTGCAGTCGACAGCGAGGGCAATAATGTCCACACGCTCGCGCCGGCCTATTGGAAGGACAAGATCGCGCGCGAACACCTGCTTGCAGGCACCTGAGCGCCGCTGGAACCTGCTCGACGAAACGCGTCAGCGCTTCGACCACGGCGCTGGCAAAGGGGCCGTCTTGGCGGCTAGAGGATCAACCAAGCCATGACCCATATTGAACCTGCTAGCGCGCCCGTACGTCTGCCATTTCGCTATGTTCTGGCCTCTATGTTCGG
>JAHEAW010000039.1 GCA_024642545.1 Erythrobacteraceae bacterium | reverse complement strand
GAAGCGATCTCAATTGCGCTGCATTCAACCTTCTTCCCGTCGACTTCATCCAAGATCGATCCGGCAGCCTACGACCTCTATCTGCAGGCCCGCGAGATTTATCTGCAGGATTTGACCTGGGCAGATCAGGCAAAATGTATTGAGCTTTTATCCGGGGCAGTCTCTCTGGCGCCTGATTTTGCTGATGCTTGGGGGCTCCTGGCGATTTACCGCAAGGGTGAAACTGCCATAGCTGCAGCCAAGCGCGGGTTGGAACTTGACCCCAACTGCTCCACTTCGATGACCGCCATGGCGATGACCAAATTGCCCTTCGCACAGCATGAAGAAAAGCTTGCCCTAACCGAGCGGGCCTATAGCATCGCCCCTGACAATCAGCTGGTCGCCGGCATCCACAACATCGTTCTCATTTCGCTCGGCTATCTGAAACGTTCGTTCGAATTATCCATTGCGCGGTACGAACGGGATCCGCTCAGCCCCATGATCGCAGGTGATCTGGCAATTGCCTATCGCTCGATCGGACAGTCAGCCGAAGCGGTGGCGATGGCAGACCGCGCAGTGCGCGACTTTCCCGATGCCAATTACGTCAAATTCATTCGTGCGGTGATCGCTATTTTCGAAGGCGATATTGCCAGTGCCGAAGCGATGGCAGATGCATCGCATGCGGACGGTGACAAACTGCCGCTCAAGGCGCTGGTAATGTTCATGCGCGCAGTCGAAGCGATGGAACCGGCCATGCGGGCGATGGCTGTGGGCCAGTTCCTCCGCCGCAACCAGCCGACCAGCTATATTGTCGATCTCGGCCTCGCAGCCGCGATGGGCGAGGTGGATTTGGCGATGGAGCATTTGCTGACCGCTATTCGCGAAGGCCGTCCGATTGAATTCACGCCCGATAATGATGGCCGGGCGGCGATTGATGCAGCGATTACCAGCGGCCTGTTCATGCCTAATTGCGAAGTGCTGCGCCGCGATGTCCGCTTTGCAGAGGTCTGCGTGCGGCTGGGCCTGTATGATTGCTGGAAAAAGTTGGGTCAGTGGCCCGATTGCGTTCAGGAACTGGCTCCGATTTACAATTTACCCGCCGAATGTGAGAAATTGGCGAGTAGTGTGGAGCGTTATGTAGCTGCCCCCGCTGAGAAAGAGCCAGTCTGACCACGACCACTTCGCGTCATAGCGAAGCGAGGTAGCGAATTGCAGGAATACCCGGCAGGAAAGTATAGGCTCCGCCCCGCGTCGAGATGAAGCGCGGAAAGCCCTGCAAATTAATGTTTTTTCCTGATTTCAGGGGAATATGGAACCAGCTGGTTTCGCGAAAGTTCGCGCCCAGTATCGGGTCATTGGAGCCGGTGATTTGCGGATCTTCAAGGCCCAGATTGATCCAGTCACACATCAGCGCTTCAAATTGGCCGCCCAGACTGGCGCAGATGAAATTGCCCAGCAGCCCGCGCTCCTCGTTGTCAGGTTTTGCCGGGTCAAACGCCTTGCCATAAGGGACCCCGCGCCGGACCAGCCGCCGGGTGTGGCGCGCGGCGCGTTGGACAATTGCAGCTTCACGCGGATTGGCCCGGCGCAGATGCGCTCCATAGGGGCAGCCGGTGGCGTCATTATCTTCATAATTGAAATTGGTCAGCGAAACTTCATGCTCAGGATTGGGCGTCGTGGGAGACAGGGCCAATGGCACGCCATTGCGCCAGCGTCCGCACATTTTGGCTGCGACAATTTCGCGCATGGCTTCGCGCCGCGAAACGTCCGGCCCGAATGATGCTTCTGCGCCAAGAGCCAGCAATTCCTCGCTCAGAGGGTGGTCAAGCAATTCGTCGGCTGCGGTGTCGAGATAGGCTTCGAATGCCGCCACATCCTGCGCCAGAATGCGGAAGGCGTTGAAGGCACCATTGCGCCCCAGCACGTCGGGCTGGGGGATGTTATACCGAATGCCCTGATATTCGGTTGGATAGCCGATCAACATCGACCCGATCGGCGCTTGCGGCTGCCCGTCAGCATGATTGTCTGGATCATGCACGCCAATAAAGCGCGGCTGCGAAATGCTGTCCTTATAGCCAAAGTGGACGTGATCAGTGTCAAAATTCCAACCGTCGCGCGCGGTGTGCAGGATAAAGGCTGCGCCTGAACCTGCATTCACCACTTGCTGCTCTACCCGGTCAAGTTCAACCAAATCATCCGCGTGGATCGAAGCGATCAGCTGGACCTTGCTTGGATCGTCGAAGGGTTCGGCCCAATAATTTGGAGCGCTTTCCCCAATATCGCCCAGCTTGACTGAGCGCCCAGCCATGCCTGCCTTGAATTCGGTTGGAAAGGACGCCAGCGAAGCCTTCGATGCACCCAGACCCTTCAGCCCGAAATAGGTCAGGCCAATGTTGAAGCAGCTTGCCGGGCGCGTGGTCCAGTGTTCCTCAGTGGTAATCTGCGGCGCGTCAGGATGGCCCGAAACACACTGCCCGAGCCAGCGCCGTGCGGCTGCTGCATGGTGTACTTCCAGGATAAGGTGCCTGACCCTGCCATAGTGATAGCCGCGCAGAATATTACCCTGAACATCCGCCGGATCGAAGGCATTTCGCGATGCAAAAGTGCTCACCAGCCAAGCCCCATCTTATGCCGGATTTGTGCGACCGACAGGCCGGGATATCCGCGGTAGCCGCTTCCCAGCAGTGAATTGGGGTTCTTATGCAACTGCAAGATCAGCGCGCGCGGCATCAGTCGCAGATCATCGGGTCCGTCTGCCTTTGCAGCGGAGTGGCCAATAGTGCCGTAACGCAGCAGGTCGGTGGCCGTATCGGGGATCTGATAGACGTCCCGATCATGCACCCAATTGATGAAGGCATCGATATTTTCCTTGGTTGGGATCATATCATCGCCGCCTTCGATCAAGGCCACAACACTGTCGAACACAGTACCAAGCTGCGCTACGAAATCCCTGATATAATTGGAAAAATCACCGTCGTAAGACGAGATCATGCACATGTTGTTTTCGATAATCACAAAGCGGGCGAAATGTACTGTGCCGACATTATCCAGGCCGGCGTAAATTTCATCGAGATTGGACGCGATGGCCAGCGCCGCCTTGGCGCGCCCAACTGCGGTCTTATCCTTCAGTGGCAGGATCAAATTCATCATCCGTTGCATATTATCGCCTGGCGGGATCGTTGCCCGCGGGCCGCCATGCTGCGCATAGACCGGGGTCCGCCACGCCCAGTAAGGCACCAGAACATGGCCAGCGAGGTAGTTGAAGAATTTTGAAGTCGCCATGCGGTTGACCAGCGAGTTCATCCAGGAAGAGTTGCCTGACATCATCTCATCCTTTCGAAAAGGGGCAAGGCGATCCGCCGCGCATTTTGCGCGAGACTTCGTAAGCCTGCGCCCTTGCTGCCAGAACCGGGTCATCGGACATTTCCAGACCGCGCGTCATGCGTCCGGGATTATAGCTCATCTTTTCGCAGAATGTTTCCTGATCTGCCGGTATCTCGATCAGCTTCAACATGCCCATGACCACACGAGATCGGTGCAGCGGCCAGGCCTGCGTGGGATCAAGCAGCGGATCGCCGCCTTCACCCACCGCCATTAACAACAGGAATTCCGCTGGCCAGTCGCGCAGCCTTTCCCGCAATTCGCCCTGCAAATAATCATCTACCGGCGGGGCAGTCGGATCAGTTACTTCAACTCCGGCGACCGGCTGCCAGAAGAAGCGGACGTAACGCTTCGTCTTGTCAGGTGCGGTAATAATGAAAGTATGCACTGCATTGTAGGTCGCCCGGGCATAGCTGACCGGAGCACCGAGCATGGCGGCGTCAAGCGCGGCAAGCTGTGCGCTGCGGTGGTGGTTGGCATAGTCAAGCGATCCGGGCGCACCGCTTTCGTTCTGGCCCGGATAGGGATCAGGATTGGGCGGCTTCAACTGCAACATATCAAGGATCTTGCGCCACCAGGGGTCGGGCTTGACCGGCCGCGGCCGCGCCTCCTTGCTGAATTCGAGAAAATCTTCCGGCGTGGGGGAGAAGAATTCGCGCAGTGTCATCGCAATCAGATCGGTCGCCTGGTCATCCTGCAAATGAAACCGGGTCGCCATCCCGCGCGCATCAGACCACCCGTCATGCTGGACGGGGCTGCCTGAACTGTTGGAAAAACGCACAGTGACAGGCACATTATGGCCCTGAAAATGCTCTGCGATGCAATAATCGCGGGCAATTGGAGATCCTCTGAAATAGCCGGTAACGCCAAGACCAATGGTGTGGGCCGGGCGCGTGCCCGGCGCATGGTCAGGAAAATCAGCGATGACTGCATCGACCAGCCGCTGCGGCATATCCTGCTCGTCCATCAGCTAAACCTCCACGCGGGAGATTAGGGTACTGTTTCCGATTGTCAAAACCTTAGCCAAATTGGTGCCATTCCCGGCGCTCACTTCAAGAAGCCGATTGCGACCTTGCTGATTTCGGCAGCGGAATGAACCGGCATCCAATGCGATGCATCAGGCAGGACTTCATATTGGAACGCCGACATCACATAGGCCTGCGAATCTTGCATTTGCTTGACCGTCAAAGCGAGATCGCGCCCGCCGATTATCCCCAGAACAGGGACACGGGCAGGCGGGAATTCGGACTTTGCCATCGGGATGATGTTGGCTCGGTACCAGTTCAGCCCTGCGGTCAACCGGCCGGGCCGGGATAGGTCCTGCCGCCAGTTTGCAACCTCTGGCTCGTGGTGGGTCAGCCAGCTCAACAGTCTGAAATTGAACAGGCTCAAGACAATTTCGGCAAACCCGCGCAGCAGAAACAGGGCGAAATACCAGCTCTTCAATTGCTGCCGAAGGCCAGCGTTCATCATCGCCTTGGGGTGGCCCACCGACAGCGCGACATAGCCGGTGAACCGGTCCGGATGCTCGGCTGCCAAACGCCAGCCGATGGTAGCGCCCCAATCATGCGCCATCAGTGCCGCGCGATCGATCCCCAACGCATCGAGCAAGGCAATGGCATCGCTGGCAATACGCTCAATTGTATAGTCGCTGGTTTTTGGCGGTGCGGTCGTTTCGCCAAAACCGCGCTGATCGGGGGCAATTACCTGAAATCCGGCATCGACCAGATGGGGAATAAGGTTGCGCCACAACTTCGCCGAATCGGGGAAGCCATGCAGCAGCAGCAGCGGATGCCCCGTACCTGCAAGTAAGACATGCATTTCCAGATGATTGATGATCAATGTCTGGTGCTCAGGCTCGGCGTGTTTATCCATTAGGCCTCCCCAAAGGAACCTAGGCGCTGTGGCCCAGCTTGCCAAAACCTATTTTTTTTGCTTTCCTGCGAACATTCCCAGGATGAATTTCACCAAGTCAGGTGCAGTTGAAATGACCGCGCCAGCAGCGCCGCCCTGAGACTTATTCCATTGTGCCATATCCTCGGCAAAAGTGGCAGCCCAATCGGATGATGGCAACCCAAAGACCGGCTTGAGCGGCAAATGCCGTGGCTATTGCTGCAAGCATCGGAGATGACATCCCGATTGCCCCTTGGGTTAAAGTTCCCAGGTGATGCGCCTTTTTATTTGGCCGCCCGAACTGTCTGATCTTGTGATCTGGCTGGCCGACATTGCAGACTTTGCCCATCAGCAAAATCGACGGTGATCTGCCCGTGCTTCTGCGAATATTGAGCGAAACTGCGCCAGCCATCCTCGGGCTTGGCAGCCAAGCTGGCAAAGCCGATCAATTTGCCGGCGCGGTCAAACAGGCGTAGTGTTTGCCCCGGCAGCGCGGCGGCAAATACTGCTGTGTCAGCACATATCATCGCATTGCCGTGCACTGGTGCAGGGGCCGCCATCACTGCCAGCACCGCGATGCGTTGGGTATAAGCGTGCAGGGCACAGGCAAAATGTGCTGCTTCGAACGCGCAAAGGCTGCGGCGGCGAAGCCACGCAAATTGCGGCTCAATCCAATTTGCATCATCTGCGATAGGTGTGACCGACAGCAGGTGCTGCATCGCTCGATCGAGCCGGAGAAGGTCAGCATTTGCGCAAACAAGTTGGTCGGTCGCATATTCGGGTTGTGCGCAATTGGCACCCGTCTGATCGGGAGGAGGGGGGACAGCAGCCAACCCGCCAGCTGGGCTGGCAGCCAGTATCAATGCAAGCCGTACAGACATGTTTCCTCTCCCAACCGGTTGGCGGGCCTTTCAGTGTTGATCAGCGTTCAAAGCGAGGGGGGGTCAGCCGCCCACCACAAACGCATCTGGAAAGCGGTAGCGCTCTGGCCCGAATTTGATGGTGATTTCGTCGCCCTGACGGCTCGTCTCGAATTGATATCCGGCTGATCCATCGGCCTGAGAACCGTCAGCGCCAATGGCGTTGCCATCGGTAAAGAAGATCGCACGCTTGCGGCCGTCGGGCATCGTGATTTCGACCACCGACTTGCCCGGACCCATCAGGTTACGCTTGACCCCGGCATCGCAATTGCCGGTCGGCTTGGTGCCTTTGAAACCGCAAAGAACCTGTGTAGTGGCGTTATAATTGGTGCCTTTGACCAGCGCATCGTAGGATTTGTGCACAGGTGTCTGTATCGGTGTCACTGCCGCCACTCCGGCATTGGCATCACCTGTCGGGACAGAAACCAGCGAGATGCCTTCTATTGTGTCGACGACCTTGCCGCCCAATCTTTGCGCACTTGCCGCAGTAGGGCAGCCTACCAGAATCGCGCTGTCGTCGAGGTAATTCGAGGTCGCCGCGCTCTCGCCCAGCCGCTTGCAGGCATCGCCTGACGCAGGATAGCCATCTCCAAAGGGTGCGAGACTGGCCGGAATGGTGGCAGGCGCGCTCGTGTTTGCCGTGGTCGGCGCCATTGCGGGCGCTTCAGCTTCGTCTTGCGCGCCATCTGCTTGACCGGACTGTCCACCTGAGTTGCATGCAGCCAGTGCCAGTGCCAGTCCGTTAGCAATGGTAAACTTGTTCATCGGGAAATCCCTCCCATTAGTATTGCTATTCTAGACTGACGTTACCAATGGGCGAACAACAGATGCACTTTCATGCAGGCTAAAGTCCCGCTTCAACCACCTTTCTTATGGCTTCGGCATTGGTTTCTACTTCCAGTGACTTAAGCGCAGTCGCTCGGTGCATCTTCACCGTGCGTTCGCTTAGGCCCAGTTCATAGGCTATCTGCTTGAAGCGCTTTCCGCTGGCGAGCAGCATCAGGACCTGCCGTTGGCGCAGGCTCAACCTGCCGATTTGTAGCTTGGCGCACCGTACCTGTTCACTGGATGTTACCGGATTATCCAAAGAAATGGGGGTTTGGCTTCCGATGAACCAAACCAGTGTTCCATCGTCATCGAAAATCGGCGCGATCATGACCGAGTTGAGGAAGGGGGTGCCATCCCTTTTGTAGTTGGTCAGTTCTGCAACAACCGGCCTGGCATCCCGTACCGCTTGGCGCAGTTTGGCAATCTCTTCAGCCTCAGTAGCCGGGCCAACCAGGAACCGGCAATTATGGCCGATGACTTCAGTTTCACTATAGCCGGTCAGAGTGAGGAAGCTGCTGTTGCATTTGACAATCGGGTTATCTGCCACTTGCGGGTTAGTAACGACGATAGCGACATGGCCAGAAATATCTATTTTCGACAGCTGCATCGTCAAATCATGCCCCTCTCCCCCACCCTGCGTACCAGATATAGGGGACACTGCAAATATTCAGATCGGCCAGCGGAGAATCGGCACCGCGAGCTGGTGCATTCGCTATCTTTGCAAATGGGGGAAATGGTGCCGGCTGCAGGAGTCGAACCCGCGGCCTGATGATTACAAATCAACTGCTCTACCAACTGAGCTAAGCCGGCCCATGCGCTATGCGCTGCGCCCAATGCGTCAAAACGCGCCAAAGGTCCAGCCCTCCGTGAGCGCAATTTTTTCTGTCAGTCCCGCAGGTGTCCAGCGGGCGCTCTCAAGCGAGGCAAGGCGCAGCCATGCGGCAGTGAGCAAAGCGTCAGAACTGTGATCGTCTATCGGGCCATTGCCGCGCACTGAAGGGCAACCAAGGACAGCAAGTGCACCGTTCAAGTCCTCAAAACTGCGCAGCTTGGTCTGGCCAGCCGCACGCCCTGCCTCGATGGCAGCAAGCGCAGTGTAGATTTCACATATAACCGGACCGGCAGCAGGCAGCGGGTCGACTGGCCAAACCGCGTATTCATGCGCAAGCCGGTCAAGCAGCCGCATACCGGTCAGGCTGGATTTGCCCACCTGTGCCGCACCCACCAGGTTGAAGTTGCTATATGGTTTGCACCCCATCTGCGCTTGCACCAGTTCAGTAATGCGGAACCGGCCTCGGCCGTGCACAGCGCCATCTGCACGAAACAAATCGCCTTCGCGCCCGCCGGGATGGCGGAAATGCCGTGAAGTTTGCGGGTGGTCAACAAGGCTCGACGCCGCCAAATGCGGATCGCCCTTGCAGATCGTGTTCACGAGCGACCACAATTGCCGCGCATCAGCTGGTGATTGCTCCCATCGGGGAAAGTAGCTGCCGCAATCGAGGAATGGCAATGCCATGCCAAAATCGAAGCCAGCCAGCGTATTGGATGGTAGATCATGCAGCAGCAGATCAAGCACGTCTGCGCGCGACCAGCCTGCGCCGCGATCGACCAGCACCGGCGGGCCGCCTTCTGCATGGCAAAGCGCCAATGCAATTCCTTTGGTGCGCTCGCCAACTGCGCCGGACCAGTCAATCGCCAGAAAATACTCGAACCGGCGAAATGTCACGCGCCGCGCGGCCCCTGCCGCTTGCGGTCCCACCATTCCATGCGCTCGCGCAACTTGCGCTCAAAACCGCGCTCGACCGGCGCATAATAGATCTGCGGCTCCATGTTCTCGGGCCAGTAATTCGCGCCGGAAAAGCTATCCTCGCTTTCATGATCATAGGCGTAACCCTTGCCGTAGCCGATATCCTTCATCAGCTTGGTTGGAGCATTGAGGATATTGGCAGGAGGCAGCAATGACCCGGTTTCCCGCGCGCCATTCCAGGCTGATTTCTGCGCGGCGTAGGCGGCATTCGATTTTGGCGCCGTGGCGCAATAAAGGCAGGCCTGCACGATCGCCAGTTCCCCTTCGGGACTACCAAGAAACGTATAGGCATCCTTGGCAGCTAGGCATTGCGTCAGCGCTTGAGGATCGGCCAGCCCGATATCCTCGCTGGCGAATCGGACCAGCCGCCGCAGGACATAGAGCGGCTCCTCCCCGGCGGTCAGCATTCGTGCGAGATAATAGAGTGAGGCTTGCGGGTCTGATCCGCGCAAGGACTTATGCAGCGCAGAGATGAGATTGTAATGCCCGTCCCGGTCCTTGTCATAGACCGCAACCCGGCGCTGAAGGAATTGGCCCAGAGCCGCATGGTCAAGCGGTGCGCCGATCCTGGCTGCGTAAAGCGTTTCTGCCTGATTGAGCAGGAACCGGCCGTCACCGTCAGCCGATGCAATAAGGGCAGAGCGGGCCTCGGCGGTGAGCGGAAGCGGCCCTTCCAGTGCTTCTGCTCTGGCGAGCAATTCGCTCAGGGCTGCTGTGTCGAGTCGGTGCAGGATCAACACTTGCGCGCGGCTGAGCAATGCAGCGTTGAGCGCGAAGCTGGGATTTTCCGTTGTGGCGCCAATTAGTGTGACTGTGCCGCGTTCGACAAAGGGCAGGAAGCTGTCCTGCTGCGCGCGGTTGAAACGGTGAATCTCATCCACGAACAAGAGCGTCCGCTGTCCAGCCTCGGCCGCCCTATCAGCCAGGGCAAATTCCTTCTTGAGATCAGCGACGCCGGAAAACACCGCGCTGACCGATGCAAAGCGCATGCCGACAGCGTTTGCCAGCAGCCGCGCGGTAGTGGTTTTGCCCGTGCCCGGCGGTCCCCACAGGATCATACTGGACAGCTTGCCCGCCGCCACCATCCTGCCAATTGCACCGTCAGAACCGGTCAGGTGCGCTTGCCCGACCACTTGTGCCAACGAATTCGGA
This sequence comes from Erythrobacteraceae bacterium, assembly GCA_024642545.1. Lineage (GTDB taxonomy): Bacteria > Pseudomonadota > Alphaproteobacteria > Sphingomonadales > Sphingomonadaceae > Allopontixanthobacter. Next base: position 11,114 of record JAHEAW010000039.1, on the reverse strand, counting down.
CGTAAGCGGTCCGCCAGTGGCGCATCATCGCGCGGCACGGCTTTGGCGTGCTGTTCAGGCATCTCATCAGGGAACAGGTCTGTCATGTCCCCCTACCTAATAGCTGCGACCAGTTTTGCTATCCGCAGATATTGGGTTACACCCTGTTCCTTCAGGATCGCGCAAGGAGAGGGATGGGCGATGAATGAACTGACACGAAGCGCGCCGTGGCACCTGTGGGTGGTCGGCGGATTGAGCTTACTATGGAATCTGGTCGGTGCGGCCAGTTACACCATGACAGAACTTGGCAAACTGGAGGAAATGGGTTTTCCGGCTGACCAGATCGCCTATTTCTATGGCTTTCCGGCCTGGGCAGTCGCATTCTGGGCGCTCGGCGTATGGGGGTGTGTGCTTGGCTCGCTCATGTTGTTGCTACGCCGCCAATGGGCAGTTTGGGCCTTTGCGTTATCGATTATCGGGCTTGCCGGGACGACCTTTTACGAATGGGGCGTGGCGGATATTCCTGACAGCATGAGGTCGACCGGCAACAATATCTTTGCGCTAGTGATCTGGGCGATAACTTTCAGCCTGTATCTTTATGCGCGCCGGATGGCGATGAAGAGCTTCTTGCGCTAGTCACTTTGGCTCCGCGCCTCAATCAGACGCAAATAGGTATCCGCCACTGCCTGATTGATCGCATCCCAGCTAAAATCGAGGCTGCGCTGTTCCCCGGCTTTTCCATGCGCATGGCGCAGCGTATCATCGGTCAGATAAGGCGCTATCGCATCAGCAAAGGCACGCGCCTTTACTTCGTGGACCAACGTACCGGTCACACCGCCGCGCACCAGGCTTGTGCTGCCGGTTGCCGCCGATGCGACCACCGGCAGGCCGCTGGCCATCGCTTCGAGCGTGACATTTCCAAACGTTTCGGTGGTTGACGGGTTGAAAAATACATCTGCACTGGCCAGTGCACGACCTAGATCCGGCCCGGTCTGAAAGCCTGCAAAGATGCCGCCCGGCAAGGCCTGCTCAAACCATTTGCGTGCCGGACCATCGCCGATCACCAGTACCTTATGCCCAATCTGCCGTTTGCGCAGCTCGATGATGGTATCGGCAAAGATATCGAGACCCTTTTCCATCACCAGCCGCCCAAGGAAGGCAATCGCTACGTCATGATCTTCAATGCCCAAACCGCGTCGCCATTCAAGGTCGCGTTTGCTGGGATCAAAATTGGTTCGGTCGACACCGCGCGACCAGATCGAGATATCGTCGTTCATGTCCTGCTCGCGCAGCACCTCGACCATGCTGTCAGATGGCGTCACCAACGCATCGCAGCGCCGATAGAGATGCCTGATCCACATCAGCAGCGGTTTTTCGAGGAAGCCCATCTTGTAATAGGCCGGATAAGTTTCAAACCGTGTGTGCACTGATGCCAGAACCGGAACATCATGCGTTCTTGCCCAGCGGATAGCGGCGAGGGAGCTGAAATCGGGCGAAGAAATATGCACCATGTTGGGTGCAAAGGCGTCCAGATCGCTGCGGACCCGGGCCGAATGTCCGACCGGAATGTGATATTCGCTCCGCCCTGGAATGGCGAAAGACGGGACACTGATCAGATCACCCTGCGGCGCGAATGCCGGGTTGGGTACGGTGGGCGAATAAATGCGCACTGCAGCACCTTGACGCAGTAAATATTCGACCAGCCGATTCAAAGCTCGGTTCGCACCGTCCAGCGTCATATTATAGTTGCCGCTGAACAGGGCGATGCGGAGCGAGCTTAGCTGCATGGTCTTTGCGCCATAAAGGGCCAAGCATCGCTTGGCGAGACTTCAAATGGCGCGATCGCTTGTGTACTTAGATGAAGCGCCGCGATTTTCGGGGAGAACGCCCCCACTGCTGGCAGAGCAGTAGGGGGCGCGCAAGAACTTACTTCGCGGTCAGACTGGTGAACGAATCCATCACCATTTCAAAAACGCGCCGCGCAACAAGCGATGCTGAAGCACCAGCTGCGGCGAGCTGGATATTATTGAAGATGGCTGCCAATGGGTTCCCGACTGTGGGAATGGCAGCCAGTGCGGTGGCGATAACCGGCAACGCCAAGACTGCAATGAACATTCGCATGGCATTTTCCTGCGGCGCGCTAACCCCGCCGATTACGCCAAGAATCAGAATGGTCAGTCCCGCATTGAAATTACCCATAGGGATAACCCCGGCAACAATAGCCAGAATTATACCAAGCGCGATGGCAAGCCGTGTCAATTTTTCCATTTGCCCCTCCATTTTATTATCGACCCTGTTGCGGAGACTACTCCAAAATGCTGCACAGGTAAAAATTTATGCTGCGCGGTAAAATACTAAAAAAATGTATTAAAATCATTTTATCCTCAACTCATTTGAGGAGGGGTTGCGCTAGACGTCGTTTGTCGCGCCCGCTTTTACAGAACCGGCGCTGTATCTGATTGCCAGATCGTTCTGCTTGACTTGGCGATCGGCTGCTCTAGTGCCCCCGACGGGCCACGCGGTCCCAACGCCGCGCGTGCTCTCTGTAAGGAGAGAATACATGACTGAACCTAGCCTTCCGGCGCGCAAGCCTGCGCGTCCGTATTTTTCTTCCGGTCCCTGCGCGAAGCCGCCGGGCTGGGCCCCCGATAAGCTTGGCACCGAATCGCTTGGCCGGTCTCACCGATCCAAGATTGGCAAGGCACGCCTGCAATATTCCATCGACCTGATGCGAGAGATATTACAAGTTCCTGACACCCACCGGATTGGTATTGTGCCGGGGTCCGATACTGGCGCGGTTGAAATGGCCATGTGGACCATGCTCGGCGCGCGCGGCGTAACCACGCTGGCGTGGGAAAGCTTTGGCGAAGGCTGGGTGACCGATGCGGTCAAACAGCTCAAGATTGATCCTACGGTTCTTCGTGCTGACTATGGCGCGCTGCCCGATCTGACGCAGGTTAACTGGTCTGATGACGTAATCTTTACCTGGAACGGCACGACTTCGGGCGTGCGCGTCCCGGGCGGGGACTGGATCCCCGCTAATCGGGAAGGTTTATCCATTGCCGATGCCACCAGCGCGGTATTCGCGCAGGATATTGCCTGGGACAAGGTCGATGTGCTGACCTTCAGTTGGCAAAAAGTGCTCGGCGGCGAGGGCGCACATGGTGTACTGATCCTCGGTCCGCGCGCCGTGAGCAGACTTGAGACCTACACACCTGCATGGCCGCTCCCCAAAGTATTTCGTTTGATGAGCAAGGGCGCGTTGACAGAAGGCGTCTTCAAGGGCGAGACCATTAACACTCCTTCCATGCTCGCAGTCGAAGATGCGATCTTCGCGCTGGAATGGGCCAAGGCGGTCGGCGGGCTGGAAGGCATGAAGGCGCGCGCCAATGCCAATGCTGCGGCGCTGGATGCAATCGTCCAATCGCGCAGCTGGCTTGGCCATCTCGCGGCTGACCCAGCCGCTCGCTCCAACACCAGCGTGTGTTTGACCGTGGATGGGGCGGATGCGGATTTCATCAAGAAATTTGCTGGTCTGCTCGAAGCCGAAGGTGCTGCTTTTGACATCGCCGGATACCGCGATGCACCGCCAGGTTTGCGAATCTGGTGCGGTGCGACAGTCGATACCGCTGACATCGAAGCGCTCGGGCCGTGGCTTGATTGGGCATACGCTAAACTTCGATCCTGATTCACCTGATTTCCCGTCAGGCGGGGACCACCACTTAAAATGTCTGAGTTCCCCGTGACGGCCACCGTCGTTGAGGGGGCGATCATAGGAAACAACAATGTCTCAGAAACCTAAAGTTCTCATCGCTGACAAAATGGACCTTAATGCCGAGCGCATTTTCACAGAGCGCGGCTGCGACGTCGATGTCATCACGGGCCAGACACCCGAGGAATTGCTGGAGATCATCGGTAAATATGATGGCCTCGCGATCCGTTCTTCAACCAAGGTTACGCCTGCAATTCTGGATGCTGCCACCAATCTCAAAGTAATTGGCCGCGCCGGGATTGGCGTTGATAATGTTGATATTCCCTATGCCAGCGGCAAGGGCGTGGTGGTGATGAACACGCCGTTTGGCAATTCGATCACCACTGCCGAACATGCGATTGCGATGATTTTTGCACTGGCTCGCCAAATTCCAGAGGCCGATCTCTCTACCCAGGCTGGAAAGTGGGAGAAAAACCGCTTCATGGGCGTCGAAGTGACCGGCAAGACGCTCGGTCTGATTGGCGCGGGCAATATTGGCTCGATCGTCGCGTCCCGGGCACTGGGCCTCAAAATGAAAGTGATCGCCTATGACCCTTTCCTGACCGAAGATCGCGCGGTCGAACTGGGGATTGAAAAGGTTGATCTCGAAGCGTTGCTGGCACGAGCTGATTTCATCAGCCTGCACACGCCGCTGACCGACCAGACGCGCAATATCCTGTCGGCAGAAAACCTTGCCAAAACCAAGTCGGGCGTACGGATAGTCAATTGCGCGCGCGGCGGGCTGATCGACGAAGCGGCACTCAAGGAAGGTCTTGATAGCGGACATATTGCCGGCGCGGCGCTGGATGTGTTCGCGGTTGAACCGGCCAAAGAGAACCCACTTTTTGGTACCCCCAACTTCGTCTGCACACCGCATTTGGGGGCTTCCACTGACGAAGCGCAGGTCAATGTTGCACTGCAGGTGGCAGAACAATTGGCCGATTATCTGGTCAATGGCGGTGTTACCAATGCGCTTAATATGCCCTCGCTCAGCGCTGAAGAAGCACCTAAGCTGCGACCCTATATGGAGCTGGCGGAAAACCTTGGCTCGCTGATTGGCCAGCTGGCGCATGGCAATTTGCCCAAGATCAGCATTGAGGTTGAAGGCGCGGCTGCGCAGCTGAATCAAAAGCCGATAACCGCGGCAGTGCTGGCAGGGCTGATGCGCCGCTATTCCGACACAGTGAACATGGTCAACGCGCCCTATCTGGCGCGTGAACGCGGCATGGAAGTGCGCGAGATTCGCAACGAGCGCGAGGCTGTCTATCACACGCTGGTGCGCGTGACGGCAGAAACCAGCCAAGGCCCGCGGTCTGTCGCTGGTACTTTGTTTGGCGCAGCTGCCCCGCGTCTGGTGGAGATTTTCGGCGTCGGAATCGAAGCAGATCTGACCGGTAACATGCTTTATATCGTCAACGAAGACGCGCCGGGCTTTATTGGCCGGATCGGGTCGCTACTGGGTGAGAATGCTATCAATATCGGCACCTTCCATCTTGGGCGGCGTGATGCCGGCGGGGAAGCAGTATTGCTGCTCAGCGTCGATCAGCTGATTCCGCAGGACGTGATCGAGCAGGCCGCCAAGCTGGAAGGCGTGAAGACCGTCAACGCGCTGGTGTTTTGATCCAAAATAAGGCATGCGCCCGCCCGCAATGACCAATCCGGACGACTTGCTGCCCGAAGGGCTTGAAGACCGTCTTCCGCGTGAAGCGGAGGCGGTCACCCGGGCCATGCGGGCTGTGCTCGATGCAATGGATGGACACGGCTACGACCGGGTTATCCCGCCACTGGTCGAATTTGAAAAGTCGCTTGCTGGGCGGATGAGCGGCGTTCAGCCGCGCCGGATGTTCCGCTTTGTCGACCCATCGAGCTTGCGCACACTGGCACTGCGATCCGATATGACCCCGCAGGTGGGGCGGATTGCGGCAACCGGACTGGCGCAAGCCCCGCGGCCGCTGCGCCTGTGTTATGCCGGGGAAGTGGCGGTGATCTGTGCAGATCAGCTCGACCCTGCGCGGGAGCGGTTGCAAATCGGCGCAGAGCTGATTGGCTCTGATACTGTCGATGCCGCAGCCGAAATGGTCGCACTGGCAATCGAAGCGCTGCAATGCGCTGGTGCGGCGTCAGTTTCAGTGGATTTCACGCTGCCCGATCTGGTCGATATTCTGGCGCAAAAGGTGCTACCTCTGGACCCGAGCTCGGTCGCACAAGTGCGGCGCGAGTTGGATACCAAAGACGCTGGCGGCTTGGCTGAGATTCCGGGCGGGGATGGTTATATGCCGCTGCTTTATGCCACCGGACCTTTCGATCAGTCGATTGATCGCCTGTCCGCGGTTGATGCAGGCGGTGCTTTGGCCAGCAGAATTGCCGGTTTGAAGCAGATTGCCGCGCGCGTATCGGGCAAGGCCCGGATCACGCTTGACCCGACCGAGCGGCATGGGTTCGAATATCAAAGCTGGTTTGGCTTTACGCTTTATGCCGACGGCGTGCGCGGCGCGCTTGGGCGGGGCGGGACCTATTCGATTGGCGGCAGCTGCGAACCAGCGACCGGTTTTTCGCTTTATATCGATGCGCTGGTCAACGTTCTCGGCACTCCGAAGCAACGTGACATATTGTTCCTTCCGCTCGGGCACGATCAGGAAACTGCCGCGCGCCTGAGGGCAATCGGCTGGCGCACCATTGCTGCGCTGAGCGACGCTGATGATGGCGCTGCGCTGGGCTGCACTCACCGGCTGGAAGGCTGTGAACCCGTCGCCTTTGAAGCCGGGCGCTAATCCAAAAAGCCGAGATTGGCGGTTCCGAAATTGCCGATATTGGGCACCACACTGGATAGCTCTGACGGGGCGACACCGAACCAGCCGGCCAAAGTTGCTGCATATTGATCGACCGCCGTGGTTGGCAGCAGGCGTCCCTGACCAACTTGATCTGGCGTGGTCAAAGATATTTGCGGCGCCTGGCCGTAAAACCGTCCACCTTGGACCGCGCCGCCCATGACAAAATGGTGCGAGCCCCAGCCATGGTCTGACCCATCGCCATTTGACGCCAGCGTGCGTCCGAAATCCGACGCGGTAAATGCTGTAACTTGGCTGGCGACCCCCATCTCGACAGTGGCCTGATAAAAGGCGTCCATGGCAAAATCGACCTGGTCCATCAGTCCCGGGTGATTTTGTGGCAGAAAGTCGTGCGTATCAAAGCCGTTCAAGCTGACCATGAAGACCTGGCGGCTGACACCCATTGGCTGGCGTGCGGCAATCAACTTTGCGACCACTGACAATTGTTCTGCAAGCTTGTTACGTCCAGCTGCGGGTGTGAAATTGGTGGCCAGATTGACCTGCGACAATGCAGCGCTAACCACGCCTTCCGCGCCAATCGAGCGCTGCGAGATGGCATTGTAGTCAGCTTCCAGCAAGTGACTGCGGGCTTCAGTCATCAAAGTATTGAGCGCCGCGCTGCCCTGCGTCGTTCCAAACAGGCGCTGGTTGATGCCTTTGACCGGAATCGCGCCGCTTGGTGTTACCTCGTACGCCAGTGCCCGTGTGCCGGACAGCATCACTGCATTGCCGGTGGCTGAAATGCAGGTGAACAGCGAATTGGTATTACTCGACAGGGCCAGATCGCCCATGCGCCCGCCCCAGCCATCGGTCGCGCCTTCTGGTGCGGACGATTGCCACGTCGATTGCTGATCATTGTGGGAAAACAGATTGGCCGGACGCGGGTAAGCGGTCAGATTGGAACTCTTGTACTGGTCCAGGGTGAGCGGGACGACCAGCGGCCCGACATTGAGCAATGGGGCCATCATGCCTTGATCGTAAAGTGTCTTGAGCCGGGTCATCTGGGGCGCAAGCGCATATTGAATATTGTTGGTCAGAACCTGTCCGGCAGGCATAGCAAGCGCGGTTGCCGCCAAGTCTGCGCGCGCTGGGGTAAGGCCGCCAGCCGTCTGGCCGGCTCCGCCGCCTCTGATGGCACTGTAAAGGTCATAATTAGCTGTATCATAGGGATAAATCGTGCTGTTGTGATCATTTCCGCCATACAGGAAAATGCATACCAGAGCCTTGTAATCGCCATAAGTGCTGAAGGCCGCAGCGTCGCTAATTCCGGCTAGCCCCAACGCCCATGAAGAGGCAGTGCCCATCACTGCCAACTGGCCGCTTCGCCGCAAGAAGGCGCGGCGCGAAATCTGGTTCATCTGTCCGATATGCATGGCCCCGTTCCTTCTATTTCTGCACCAGATATTCGGGCGATGCCATGACCAGCAGGACAGCCAGATATACCCGGCGCAGCTTGTCAGTATCCGCGCTCGTTTGGGTCACTATGACTGCGTCAAGCGCGGTCCGGATGGTAGCCTTGGTTGCAGCCGATATCTGCCCTGCAGTCAGCAGCAGACTGACCCGGTCGAGCAAGGCAGCAGCGTCATGTGCAATTGCAATTTCATCGGCATATTGCGCTTTGACCTCGCGGTTCCGGCCTGCGCCTGAGCCGATCGCTGAGGTCATGTAATTGACATAGCCAGCGATCGTCGTCTCGTTCACCAGCTGAAATTCTGGCGCTACCAGCGAATTGGCAGCAGCAGTCGAATTTGGCGGCACGTAGCCCGGCCTGAAGAAATTAAACACCGAAGGCGATCGCAAGGGGCTCTGGCTCAGCTCGACTCCCGCCTCGGACAAGTCACCCAGGTCCCATGTGCCAGAAGTGGAAGTTGCTCCGAAAGTGCGGCCCCATTGGACGAGTCGCAGCACAGGTTCACGCAGCTTGCCAAACCGGGGGTCACTGTTTGCGGCAGAATTCAGCGCTTCATCATCCAGCAGAATTACTTTGAACACGGCCCGCAGATCGCCGCGAACACCCGCGCCATTGTTGCCAAATACAGCTGCAACGCGGGAGACATAGGCAGGGCTGGGGTTGCTGGTAACCAGTCGCTGGATCATTTGCTTGGCAAAGAAAGGTCCAGCGTTGGGATGGTTGAATAACGTATCAAGCGCGATCTTCAGGCTCTGCGATGCAGGCGTATTCGCCGGAACAGTCGTACCAAGAAACGTTGCGGCCAGATCAGAATGTTGGCTGGAGCTTTGTGGTCGCTGCCATTTGGCAAAGTCAGTGGTCATCGGCTGAAGGACAAATTGGGTGCTGGGGATCGTGCGGCCTGTGCCGCGCGGATCGGAGGTATTGACGTTGCCGGTGTAATCCCAGTCATAGCCGGTAAAGACGTGCGCCAGATTGGTCACATCGTCATTGGTATAGGTTTCAATCGGCTTTCCGCTGACATCCAGTTTGGCAGTGCCGTCCTGATTGAGTTCATGCAGCCCAATCGTGAACAGCTGCATAACTTCGCGTGCGTAATTTTCGTCCGGCTGGCGGCCTGTTTTCGGGTCTTCCTTGCGATTGCCTCTGGTGTTGAGGAAATCCCCCATCGCCGGGTTGAGCGTTACATCTTCCAGTAGTGTGCGAAAATTGCCGAATGCATTGGCATTAAGCTGATCCCAGTAATGCGCGATGGCGGACCCGGGCCAGCGGATATTGAGTAGTGAGAGCGAAACCACAAAAACCTCTGATAGCGCCAGGGCGACCCGCTTGCGAACACTGTCCGGGCTGGTCATCAGCTGCGTCCAGATCATCTGGTCACCGGGATAACTATTGTCGAAATAGGCTTTGGTAGTGACCTGATCATAGCCCTGAGCAGTCAGCCAAGCCGTACCAGTTTGCGAAATGGACGAATTCAACTGCGCGTCCAGCCAGGGTTCGTAACCGTTTGCCTTGATGCTTTTGATGTCGGCGTCAGACACCGAAAGGCCGGCGCGCAGAATGAATTGGGCAGCTTCGCTATCCGATTGCGGTTTGGCGACTGTCGCTACTGGCGCGCCGGGCGTGCCTGGGGCAGCGGTACTGCCACCATCGCCGCCGCATGCGGCTGTCGCCAGTGCGAGCGTGGATATGGCACCATTGAATAGGCGCTGCGGCGCACGAGTTTCAGCATGAACGGCGCTGGCAGAACCGGCTGCGGGCATCACTTCCGGACTGGCATGCATGCAGGCACTGCGGGCCACATTATCCTGCGAATCTAAAGCCATCTTTTGTCCCCCTCGGACTTGTCACCAATGGCATGTGAACAATCACGCAGAACAGCATCGTAACAAACAGAGTTAATTCAATTTTTTGTAACCCTGTGCTGCGTTCTGCCGTACATTTGCACCTTATTGGTAAAAGCGTTCCTTCAGGAATGAATCGACCAGCGGCGTTGCTGGATAATCCGGCTCCCCCAGTTTGCGATTGATCTCGGCATGGGCTGGCAGCCCGCGGCCCTTGATCTGGGCAAGCTGTACCGACGTTCCTGCTTCTTGCAGAGCCTTTGCCAGAGCCGTGCTTTGGCGCACACCGTCCTTGCGCTGTACGTGCAGGATCAAAAAGGCCGGAGCATTGGGTTTTGCTGCGTGCAAAGTGGGCGAAAGCGCAGCCTGCCGGGCAGGGTCGGTGCCGAAAGCTTGCTTGTAGGTGTCGCCCATCAACCGGGCATTCTCGTCCATCTGATCCGCCACATTATACGCTGCACCGTCAAGCGGTACGACACCGGCTACAGCGTTCATGGTCAAACCAGCGCCGCTCAACCATTTGGGGTCGGTGCCCACCAAAGCAACGAGATGTGCGCCCGCGCTATGGCCGATCAGGACAATGCGCGACGGATCAATTCCCAGCTTTGCTGAATTGCGGCGAAAAAAGGCGATCGATGCGGCAACGTCGGATGCCTGATCTTCTACCGATGCATCAGGCACGAGCCGGTAATTGATCGATGCAACTGCATAGCCTTTTCCTTGCCAGTCCGTCAGTTTGGCAGAGCCAGTCATCATATTTTTGTCGCCGCGTTTCCACCCGCCGCCATGCACGAAAAGAACCAGCGGCGCATTCCTGCTACGCCCGGCCCAGAAATCCGCCTTCTGCAGGGTCGCAGTGCCATAGGACAGTTCCTGACCGCCGGTTGATTTCAGCTTTGTGTCTGATTGCGCTGCTTGGCGCTCTGACGAGGACATGCGTGCTTTCGCACGCTGCATCAGCTGGGTGCGGCAATCCTCGCTCAACTGGTCCATCTTCTGAGTAATGCAGCTGCGCATCTGGCTGCGGTCCATCCCGCACATCGCGACAATTTCCTTGCGGCATTCACGCGGCAGGCGCTGCTGCTGCGCATCTACAGCACTTATGCCGATCAAACCGAGCGCTGTGGCGCCGACAATCCATTTCTTGTTTGAAGACAATGACATTCCATTCTCCTGAACCTCTTTACGCGCATAAGCTGATCGAAGCAGCGGGGACGAGTCCAGTCGCGAAATGTCGCAAAATGTCACACCGTTAGTGGGCGGATAGTGTCACTGCTGCGGATCGGGACCATCGGTCTGCG
>JAHEAW010000130.1 GCA_024642545.1 Erythrobacteraceae bacterium | reverse complement strand
TAGGCCGATTTGGTCCCTATATCCAGCTGGGTGATGGCAAGGACGCCAAACGCGCTAGCATTCCCAAGGATATTGACGACTTCGATCTGGATTGGGCGCTCAAGCTGCTGAATCTGCCGCGGATAGTCGGTGAACACCCAGAAACGGGCAAGGAAATCGAAGCCAATATCGGACGGTATGGACCGTATCTGCGCCACGATGGCAAATACGCCAAATTGACCAGCACGCGCGATGTGTTCGATACAGGAATGAATGCGGCAGTGACCCTGCTGGCTGAAGCCGCCAACCGCAAAGGCGGAACGCGCGGTAAGGCCGAACCGATCAAGGTGCTGAGCGCGCATCCGACCTCAGGCGGCGAAATGAAAGTGATGCCTGGTCGCTATGGCCCATATGTCACCGATGGCACCACCAATGCCACCATCCCGCGCGACGCCAAGCCAGAGGATGTGACCGATGAGCAAGCGATCGCGCTGATCGATGCGCGGGTTGCCAAAGGGCCAGTCAAGAAGAAGCGCAAAGCGCCCGCAAAGAAGAAAGCTCCGGCAAGAAAGAAGGCTATGACGACGAAAAAGACACCAGCGGCAGCAAAATCGACTTAGTCGGGAGCAAACGCGCTGCCGCGCAGTTGGAGCACTATGCTACGCCAGAATGAACCCGATTTGTTGCCGCCGGTGGCCGCCGATGCGCCTGATGGTCTGCCCATGCCGCGGCGAATCTGGGCGATTATCGCCGTCAGTTTCGGCACTTCGCTATTCGTGCTTGATGGGTCAGTGGCCAATGTCGCGTTGCCGACGATCGCGCGCGATCTTGCAGTTTCGAACAGTGCAGTAACCAATGTGGTCACTGTCTATCAGCTGGTGCTGGTAATGGTGCTGCTCCCTTTTTCCAGCGTGGGGGACCGGATTGGTCACCGGACACTGTATCAGTTAGGCCAGATGATCTTTCTGGTTGCTTCGGCGGTTACGCTATTTGTGCCCAACTTCACTTGGCTGTTGATCGCGCGGGCGGTTCAGGCATTGGGCGCAGGCATGGCGTTAAGTGTTTCAGCGGCAATTTTACGAAGCACTTACCCTGCCAAAAGCCTCGGCAGTGCGATGGGGATAAACAGTGTGATAGTTGCCAGTTCAGCAGCGCTGGCACCGACCTTGGGCGGCTTTGTAGTCCAGCACTTCGCCTGGCAATGGGTGTTCTTCGCTGGCGCACCGCTAGCGGCTCTGTCGCTGCTGGTGGGCAGAAGCTTGCCTGACCCGATACGGCGCTGCGAGCGGGCGCCGGAACGGCTCAGCGGTCTCTGGAGCGCGCTGACGATCCTGCTGCTGATTGGCGGGATGCAGTGGGCGACCCATGCGAAGGATCACTGGACCGGGATCATCATCATGCTCACCGGTGTATTCTCGGCGGTTTTGCTGGTGCAGCGAGAACGCGGGCGCAGTCATCCGGTGGTGCCGGTCGACTTGCTCGCCAATCCGGTCCTGGGTCTTTCCGCGCTCGCAGCTGTTGCTGCTTTTGTAGCGAGTGGCTCCTTGATGATTTCCCTTCCGTTCCGTTTCGAGCAGGGTTTTGGGTATGCCCCTGACCAGGTGGGCCTGCTTTTGCTGCCATTTCCGCTGACGATGCTGTTCGTTGCCCCCGCGGCAGGTTGGCTGTCAGACCGGGTTGCGGCAACCAAGCTGGGCGTGACGGGCCTGGCGATCGCCATTACTGGACTGTTGCTGCTGGCGACTTTGGGCGGGAATCCTGGTGCCTTTGCGATTTGCTGGCGGTTATCCCTGACTGCGCTGGGCTTTGGGCTGTTCTTTGCGCCAAATTCGCGCCTGTTGATCGGGCGTGCGCCGAAAGAACGCGCGGCTGCTGCCGGCGGCATGCTGTCGACCTCGCGCCTGCTCGGGCAAACCCTGGGCGCCGCCATGATCGGGCTACTGCTTGCCGGCGGGCTGGGCATGGGCCCGACACCGCTGATGATGTCGAGCGTGATGGCATTTGTCGCAGCTTGCTGCTGCATTCTGCGTTATGTCACTGTCAGGCGCAATCACACAGCGAGGGGAGATGACTGATCGGCAAGGACAATTTTGAACGCCACAAGCAACCGTGGAACGCGGAGGAAGCAGGCAAGCTGCGCTTGCTTGCCAGCAAAGGCCACGGCCTCAAGGCGATTGCCAAAGCGCTGAACCGCAGCGAGGAATCGGCCAAGGATTTTGCCAAGAAAAACAAGGTATCGATTGCCAAAAAGCGTTAGTCTAACGCCCGAAATCCAGTCCAATTTCCTCGTAGATTTCCTTGTCGTCGGACCATTTTTCATCCACCTTTACGTGCAGGAACAAGTGGACCTTCGCTCCCAGTACTTCTGATAATTCCTTGCGCGCAGCCTCGCCGATGCTCTTGATCATCGAGCCTCCTTTACCGAGCACGATCGGGCGCTGGCTTTCCCGACCAATCACGATCTGCTGGCGGATTTCGATCGATCCATCCTTGCGGTGTTCATATTTTTCAGGCCGCACTGCGCTGTCATAGGGCAGTTCTTCGTGCAGCTGCTTGTATAGCTGCTCGCGAGTGATTTCGGCCGCCAGCAATCGCTCGCTCGCATCGCTGACCTGATCTTCGGGATAGTGCCACGGTCCCTCGGGCATAAGTCCCGCAAGATGCGCCTTGAGTTCAGGCACGCCATCGCCAGTGAAGGCGGAAATGAAGAACACTTCCTCAAATTGAACCTTGCTGGTCAGCTCCTGCGCCAGGGCCAGCAGCGGTTCCTTTTTGGCCCGGTCGACCTTGTTGAGCACCAGCAATTTGCGTTCAGGCCGTACGGCCAGCGCCTCAAGCAGCGGTTCAAGCTCGTGGCGGCGCTGCTTGATCGGATCGACCAGTAGCGCAACTGCGTCAGCTTCTGAGGCACCTTCCCACGCTGCGCTGACCATCGCCCGGTCAAGTCGCCGTTTAGGCGCGAAGATGCCCGGCGTATCGACCAGGATGATCTGCGCCTCGTCCGCGAGCGCAACACCCAGCATTCTTGCGCGAGTTGTCTGCGCCTTAGCACTGGTGATGGCGACCTTTTGTCCGACCAGCTGATTGACCAGCGTCGATTTGCCTGCATTGGGGGCGCCGATTACGGCAACCACGCCGCATTTGGGAACTGCGCAGCTCATCCATATAGCTCCATGAATAGGCGGGCAGCCGCCGTTTCTGCTTCCTGCTTGCTCCCGGCAGTTGCTTCGGTCTCGCCGACATTCCGCACGGTCACACGGACGGTAAATTGTGCTGCATGATCCGGGCCAGAGCGATCAATAATTGTGTATTCCGGCGACTTGCGGCGGTTGCCCGCTGCCCATTCCTGGAGAGCGCTTTTGGGATGTTTGGACTTGCCTGCACCCCCATGCATCTTGTCCCGCCACAGGTCGCGGATAACCGCGCTTGACGTGTCGTATCCGGTCTCGATGAATTCAGCCCCGAGCAGAGCTTCCATTACATCACCCAATATGTTGTCGCTGTCAGATGCGCCGTCGTCGCGGGCCTGCTTACCCAGACTGAGGTGTTCTGCGACCCCGATATCGCGCGCGACCGAGGCGCAAGTGGTGCGGCTGACCAGCGCGTTGAGCCGCTGCGCCAACGCGCCTTCCGCGCCATTATTGTGCTGGTAGAGCCACTCCGCGATGGTCAGGCCCAACACCCGGTCCCCCAGAAATTCGAGCCGCTGGTAATCGCGGACATGGCCCGTGCTGCCATGCGTCAACGCTTCAAGCCACAGGTCTTCATCTTTCACGGTGAAGCCGCAGTCACTCAGCCATGCCAGTGCCTCCGGCAAAAGAGCGCTCACAGCTGTTCTCCGATACGACTCCAGCGGGTGGCAGTGAACCACGTCCACGGCTCATACCACACAGTGCTGCCGTCTGATGACCACATCATGATTGTTGCCCGGCCCACCAGATTGGATTGCGGGACCATGCCCACACCGCCGCCAACTTCGGCGGAAAAGCGGCTGTCTTCGGAATTATCGCGATTGTCCCCCATCGCAAAGAACGTGCCATCAGGGACAGTCACCGGTCCGAAGTTGTCCTGCGGAAAGCGGCCGAAATCGAGGACATTGTAGCTTACACCTGAGGGTAATGTTTCGCGAAACTGGCGATAACTGCATGCGGCTACTCCATCGGGCAGTGTGATGATATCGGAGAAGGGGTTGCAGGTCGTGTTAGGTGAAACGCGGATCACGAAATTCTTCTCCGGCACCTTGGGTACGGGCGTGCCATTCAGGATCAATACCCCATCACGCATTTCCACTGTGTCACCCGGCAACCCGATAGCCCGTTTGATGTAATCAGTATTATCGATCGGATGCTTGAAGATCACGATGTCGCCGCGCTTGGGCGGGGCTGCAAAATAGCGCCCCGGAAGAAGCGGGAAGGAATTCTTGCTGAACCCATAAGGCCACTTCGCAGCCAGTAATTGATCGCCGTTTTCCAGCGTGGGCAGCATGCTTTCGCTGGGAATACTAAAGGGCGAGAAGATGAAGCTGCGGAAAATGATCACCACCAGCGCCAGCTTCAGAAGAAAGACAAAGAAACTGCTCTCCTCCCGTTTGGACTTCGGGTTGGCTGCTGCGGCGTTCGATTCTGTCGGGGGTGGTTCGTGGTCGCTCATTGTTTCACCTTCGCGCAGAGTGTCCGCGTTTCAGTTTCAGCTGTCCAGGTAGGCGAGGGGAGCACGAATTCGTATCCGAGTGTATGCAAAGGGTTCCAAATCATCGCCGCAGTCCCTACCCGCGAGAGACCCCTGTGGGAAAGGATTTTCGCGTGATCGATGCAGTAGAAACCTGTTGGGCCAAGCTGGAGCA
The DNA here is from genome assembly GCA_024642545.1 of Erythrobacteraceae bacterium. Classification (GTDB taxonomy): domain Bacteria; phylum Pseudomonadota; class Alphaproteobacteria; order Sphingomonadales; family Sphingomonadaceae; genus Allopontixanthobacter. The sequence goes on along the minus strand of JAHEAW010000130.1, from coordinate 687 downwards.
ACACCCCAAGCGGACTTTGGCAGATTTATTTGTCGCCAATGATCGGCTGAGTTTGCTCAGTGCGCGGATTGAATGGGGCAATGGGCTGACCGCTGGAAGTATGCTGTGTGATTGGTCCAAAACCCACCTTGATCCGCAATTACTGAAGCATTTTGAAGAACTAGCTGCGGTAGCCGGGTTCAAGCAAAAACGCGCAGCCCTGTTCGCGGGTGAAAAGATCAACAATACTGAGGGCCGCGCTGCTGAACATACTGCCCAGCGCGGGGTCGGCAAGGAAAGCTCGGTTGAAGAGGCAGAAGCGCTTCACCGGCGGATGCAGATCCTGGTTGAAGCGATCCACGACGGTGCTTGGGGCGACGTGAAGCATCTTATCCATATTGGCATTGGCGGCTCGGCGCTCGGCCCGGCGCTTGCAGTCGACGCGCTTGCGCGCGATCTGGCGCTGGTCGATGTCCACGTCGTATCGAATATTGACGGGGTCGCGCTGGAAGCCGCCTTTACGGCTTGTGATCCGGCAACCACGATGGTCGCGGTTGCCTCAAAAACATTCACGACCATTGAAACCATGACTAACGCTACCAGCGCGCTAAAGTGGCTCAGCGATAATGGCGTAGCAGATCCGGCGGGGCGAGTGGTGGCGCTGACTGCCAATCCTGAAGCAGCGGTTGAGTGGGGCGTCGATGAAAC
>JAHEAW010000038.1 GCA_024642545.1 Erythrobacteraceae bacterium | reverse complement strand
GCCACTGGCGCTATGCACCCTGCGGTCCCAAAGCGATCCGACTGCGCGTGCTGGCAATGATCATTGCCGATGCGGGCGGCGCTGCAAGAGGCGGCGAGATCGCGCGCTTGCTGGGTGTTCTGGAAGCCGGGCAGGGCGCTACGCTGGCCGGGCTGGCCGCGAAGGCGGAAGGCGGTGACCTGGTCTTTAGCCGAGAACCACCACGTTCGCGGGGCTAAAGTATCGCGTCGCCCATGCCGATCATCCGCCCGCGCGTGATAATCACCTTGTCGCCCGGCTTGGCCATGGCGAATAATTTCGCAACAAACGGATCAGGTGTGCCGATGCAGCCATGGCTGGCATAGCCAAGCTCTACCGTTGCACCGCCATGAATCGCCACCCCGTCAGACGTTAATCGCAAAGTCCACGGCATTGGCGCATCATTGTATTTCTCGGATATATTGTGCCGTTCCTTGGACATTATCGGGAATACGCCGAGCGGAGTAGGGTGTTCGTCAGTGCCCAGCAGCACGGCAGTCGCGCCAATTTCATATCCGTCACGGAACACCGACATGACCCGCGCATCCAGATCGACGGTAATCACCAGCGGGCCGGGCGGTACGTCCTTATCATCCCAATACCACTGACCATATTTGATCGGACCGTCGATGGGGAGAATGCGTTTGATCACGAACGGATCGCTCTGCACTGATGGCGGAGCAACAGATTTTGTGAGTGAGGCGGCGGCAAGTCCGGCGGAAGGTGCAGCGGCAGCCCTTTGAGTGCTGGCCAATTGCGCTGTTTGCGCTTCCGTGCTGCTGGTGCTTGCATGAGCGTCGGCTTGCGCGGCATGACCGAGCAGAGTGTCTGCCAACGCTACGCTTCCCAGCGCCAGAACTGCAGCAGCGGCAGCGATGCCAGCCCATTTAATCCGTCTATCCATGACCCGATACTGCGCCAAAACAGGGTAAAGCGCCAGTGCGCAGGTGCGGCGCGTCCCGCCGCGAAACATGCGCGCGGCAAAGGTTAACCGCTTATGCGGTCAGCCGTGCGCCCCGAATTCATTGGCAATCGCCGTGGTTATCTGAAGCGTCAGATCATAAGCGCGCTCAAGCGGGTCGATATAATCGCGCTGGATCGCACCATAGCCCCCGCCGCTGCCATCGGGATAATCGCTCGGCTCGTTCACCGCAAAATCCCCCAATTTGGGGAAACTGGTGGGGTATGCACGGCGCAATTGCTTTAGCGCATCGTCGATCCGCAAAGTGAACACCATCTCCAGCACATCATCGCGGCTGATATCATTGGCGCGGCTGAAAGCCGGAATTGACACCGCTTTGAGGAACATATGCTGGAGCAAAGCGAGCCTTAGAGCCTGTAGCACGCCGATTGTGCGGCGCGTATTTTCCCGGTCAGGTAGCGGTGCTTCATCGGGGATCAGATCCAGCAGGCGGTGCAGCTTCAGCGCATCGACCCGCAGTCTGCTGGCAAGACGGCGGAAAACGCCGGTCCGGTCATCTTTGGTCAGATATTCCGCCAGCGCCTCGCAGGCATCGGACAAATGTCCTTCGGTGCCGCGATAGGGGCGGCTTGCCCAATAGGCCGAATTGAATAATTCTCCGTGCGCAGCGACGGTCTTGATGCTGGCCAGCGCATTGGATGCGCGCACAAGCCGCACCAATTGGCGCCCGCGGTCGCTGTCCTGAAGCAGGGCTGCGATATCTTCATAATTGCCTTCTGCCGCGCTGCCAAAACCAGCGATGATATTCACCGGATAACCCAATTGTTGCAGGATCGCATTATGCGGAATCGCGCGGATTTGCCGCAGGCTCATGTCGCGGTCGGCGGAAATGTCAGACTGGCGGCGCGATTTGCGGCTACCTGTTTCATTGAGCAGGCCCAGCCCGAAGGCAGTGATCGCGCGGCTGTAAGTCTTGCTTTCAAGGTGGTGGCGCTGGTGAGTGCGGATTGCGCGGTAGAAGTCGAGGCTAAGGTCTGTCCGGCGATAGAAGGGGTCGGTTGGCGCATCGAGATCGGTAATCGACGGGCGAAATTCGATGATTCGTGACAATGTGGCCAGCGCCAGTTCCGGCGTGGTGAAAAACAGATATCCATCGCCGCCTTGAAAGCTGACTTCCGGTTCCAGCCGAATACCCGCGCGCAGGAAGCGCCGCCTCGTCCACGGGCTGAGCGGCCATTCAAGCCGGTCAGAAAAGCTTTCCGGATGTGCGCCGCGGCCCATGCTTTCACCATGAGTATTGAAGATCAGCGCCGCGACATTGGTCAGGTCATTGGCGCGCATGGCATCGGCCATCCTGCCCTGCAGCCGTTCGATCGCGAGGCTGGCGGGGATCTGCCCAACAAACCGTCCGGCATCCGAAAAGCCGGTCTGGATCGCGATCCGGCCGCGCACGCGGGCATAGTCCTGATAGATCGGTTCAGCCAGCAAGGCATCGAGGAACCGCCCGCCATGTTCAAGCGCGCTTTCGGTTTCGAACAGCGGGGATACGTCGACCTTGTCCTCAATTCCGAACAGGCGCGCAAAATACAGCGCCGCCAGAATGGTGGAAGGCTGTTCGCATTCGGCGATCAGCATTCGGATCGGCGCGTCACTATCCACATGGTGGAGGATTTGCGCCATCGCGAGAAATTGCCGAATCGCTGTGCTGCTTTCAATTGCGAGCGCGGCGAAGTTGGAGCGGTGCGGCTTCACATTGGCAAGCAATTCGCGCAAAGTCGCCATCGCGCCTTTGCTGCCCAGATCGAGTGTATTGTCCGGGTCGATCAAGCGGCGGATCGCATTATGCAGCTGGCTTGAGTTCACTCGGAAGTGAATCCAGCCCATCCCCAGACCATCGGCACGCATGGCGGCGGCGAGTGTTTTGAGCGCGACTGCTCGCTCACCGCTCGTGCTTCCAGCTTCTCTCTCGAGCGCATCGATCAGCGGTGCCAGCGATAGTAATTTGTCGGGATCATGAGCGGTCAAGCGGTTTGCAGCTGCTGACAGCGCGGCTGGTTCGGATAGATCGGCGCGGAAATCCTCAGTTCGGTCATGCGCATAGCGTGCTGCCCCGCGTAGCGTTTCAAGCAGCGGGTGGACTGCATCAATCGCGGCCAGAGTTGCCGTATAGCGGTCAAGCCGCTCGGCCTTTTCGGACAAGCGAAACCCAATCGAATCCGACCAGCCAATATCGGTTCGCCCGTCCATGTCATAGCCGACCCAGGACGCAAAGCGCAGCGGCAGCGGCGCGAAATCCAGCCATTGCTCGGGCCATTTTGCGCGCGCCTGTTCCAGCGCGGTGGCAACGATCTTGTCGCGCGCATCCTGCGCATTGGCCATGGCCTGCATCGCCCGGCCATGCTCATAGACCAGCGTGATGCCGGGTTTATCACCATTTGCGGCACAGGCCTTGTCCGAAATTTCCTCGGTGCTCGAAGCAGCATCGGCGACCGCATCATTTTGGGCGGACGACAGCAGAAACGTGGGATGGGCGGTAAATACCGCGTGCATGGCTGGCTGTTCCCACAGCGCCTTGAATTCATCAAAGCCAAGGCGCTTACCTGCCGCTTCGACGACTGCAATATTCTGCGCCGGAATAACCGGCGCAACCAAACGGCGAAGCCTGCGCGCGCGGCTTTTGAGGCCATCACATCCAAGTTCGAACACCAGATTTTGAACGGCATCAAGGGTCAGTTCGCCGCTTTCCAATTTCCGCGACAGATCAAGCGATAGCTGGAACACAGGATTGAACAGCGGCGTTTCACGGGTCCGGATATGCAGATCCTGCAGCCGCTTGCTCAGCCCGTCGATGGTTGAGGGAAAATCAGTCATCCGCGCAGCCTCATAGCTTCGCGCGCAACAGCCTCAACCTGGTCCTTGTCGGGCGCGCCTTTGGGGGCGACCCAACTTCCGCCGACACACAGGACCGGTTCGAAGGCCAGCCATTCGGGCGCATTGGCCAGGCTGATGCCGCCAGTGGGGCAAAAGCGGCACTGGCCAAACGGGGCTGCCAACGCCTTCAGGGCCGGAAGGCCGCCTGCCGCCATGGCTGGGAAGAATTTGAAATGGGTCAGCCCCAGGTCGAGCCCGCGCATGATATCGCCTGCGTTGGCAATACCCGGCAGGAACGGGACGTTATGCTTGATTGCCGCGCGGCCCAATGTGTCAGTCAGCCCCGGCGACACGATGAATTCGCTGCCTGCTTCGAGCGCATCTTCCAGCTCGTCTTCATTGGTTACAGTGCCCGCACCGACAATGGCGCCTTTGACTGTTTTCATGGCGCGAATGGCATCGAGCGCTTGCGGGGTACGTAAAGTGACCTCGAGCACGCGCAGCCCGCCTGCCACCAGCGCTTCTGCCAGCGGAACGGCATGATCCACATCGTCAATCACGATCACCGGGATGACCGGGGCAGTACGCATGATATTTTCAATCGCACTCACGAACGGTCTCCCCTGTGTTCCGCGCTAAATGCCGCGGCCGCACCAAACAGGCCCGGCTGCGGATGGACAATCAATTTGACCGGAATACCCGCCATCATGCTTTCAAAACGGCCCTTGGCGCGGAAACGTTCCGCAAACCCTGATGAAACCAGCGTCTTGCGAATGCGGTAACCCAGCCCCCCTGCGATCACCACGCCCTTGGCCCCGTGCGCCAGGGCCATATCGCCTGCCACACTGCCGAGCGAGAGACAGAAACGGTCGACCGCAGCGGCGGCCAGGCTGTCACTGCCGTCCTGTCCGCGGGTCCAGATGGCAATGTCATCCTCTTCGGTGACCGCTTTGCCTTCCATCGCTGCAAGCGTCTGATAAATATCGAAAATAGCCGGTCCTGCAACCACTCGTTCAACCGACACGCGGTGGTGCCGCTTGCGCAGCCGCGCAAGGATAGCATCCTCGATCGAATCAAGCGGAGCAAAATCAATGTGGCCGCCTTCGGTCGCTGAAACCCGGTATTCCCCGGTTGGTTCGCGGTAGAGATGAGCTACGCCAAGTCCAGTGCCGGGGCCGAGCACGCTCAGCCTGCCAGTTGCGGGCATCGGTCCATCGGGGCCGGTCAGATGAATGAACTGATCGTCACTGGCGCGCGCGACTGCATGGGCAACCGCTTCAAAATCATTGACGATAGTAAAGTGATCAACGCCCAACTTTTCCGTCACCAGCGCGGGGCGGATGATCCACGGGTTATTGGTAAAGCGGATGACCCTGTTTGGATCATCCGGGCTGCCAACTGGTCCGGCAATCGCCATCGAAACGGCTTTGGGCAGGCTGCCGCCCTGACGGGCGCGAAAATCCTCCCATGCGGTCTGAAAACTGGCGTGATCCTGAGTGTGAAGCGTCTCCGGTTCGCTCAGCGTGATGGCACCGTCATCGCCAATGGTCGCAATGGCAAAGCGTGCATGAGTGCCGCCAATATCGACTGTGACCAGATCGTGGCTCATAGCCCGGCCACCGCCAGCATCGCCGAGCCGCCCTTTTCAGCCTCGTCAGCGAAATTGCGGAACATGGCGAACAATTCGCGGCCCATGCCGCTGGCATCACACGGCGGCTGCGCCTGTTCGCGTGTGGACAGATCGGCTGTGGTTTCAAGCGAGCCGTCGGTGGCGCACAAGCGGACCATGTCTCCATCGCGCAGCAGCGACAGCGGCCCACCGCCCAGCGCTTCGGGCGTGCAGTGGATGGCGGCAGGAACCTTGCCGCTGGCACCTGACATGCGGCCATCAGTGACCAGCGCAACGCGGTATCCCCGGTCCTGCAACACGCCTAGCGGCGGAGTCAGTTTGTGCAGTTCCGGCATGCCATTGGCGCGTGGCCCCTGAAATCGGACCACCACGACCACATCGCAGTCAAGCTCGCCCTTGCTGAAAGCGTCGGTGACCTCATGCTGGGTTGAAAAGACCCGGCACGGGGCCTCGATCGTCCAGCGTTCTGGTTCAACAGCGCTGGTCTTGAAGGTCGCGCGGCCAAGATTGCCCTGCACCAGACGCATGCCGCCATCGCCCTGAAACGGGGCACTTGCCGGTCGCAGCATGGTATCATCACCGCTGCCGTCAATGTCGCGCCAGACCAATTGATTATCGTCCAGACCGGGTTCGCGGGCATAGTCTCCCAAATCACCGGTGCTGACAGTCAGAATGTCCTGATGCGCGAGGCCTGCATCAAGCAGTTCGCCTATCACATAGCCCATGCCGCCAGCGTCGTGGAAATGGTTCACATCGCCTGCACCGTTGGGGTAAACCCGTGCCAGCAAGGGCACTGCAGAGCTGAGATTGGCCAGATCGGTCCAGTCGATCATGATCCCCGCCGCGCGCGCCATTGCCGGGATGTGGATCGCATGGTTGGTCGACCCACCTGTAGCCAGCAGGCCGACAGCAGCATTGATGATCGCCTTTTCATCAACGCAGCGCGCCAGTGGGCGGTAATCGTTGCCGCTGCGGCCAATTGCGACCACCCGGTGCACCGCTTCCCGGTCCAGCGCTTGCCGCAATTTTGTGCCTGGCTGAACGAAGGCCGCTCCGGGAATATGGAGGCCCATCATTTCCATCATCATCTGGTTGGAATTGGCAGTGCCGTAAAAGGTGCACGTGCCCGGCGAATGATAACTGCCGCTTTCGCTTTCAAGCAAGTCGGCGCGGCCTACCTTGCCTTCTGCATAAAGCTGGCGGACGCGTTGCTTTTCCTTGTTGGCGATGCCGGACGGCATCGGGCCGGAGGGCACGAAAATTGCGGGCAAGTGGCCAAAGCGGAGCGCGCCGATCAGCAGGCCGGGCACGATCTTGTCGCAAATACCCAGCAGATTGACCCCGTCATACATTGCATGGCTGAGCGCCACACCGGTGCTGAGCGCGATCACATCGCGGCTGAAGAGCGACAATTCCATGCCCACTTCGCCCTGCGTCACCCCGTCGCACATTGCCGGGGTGGCACCTGCGACTTGCGCAGTTGCCCCCACTTCTCGGGCGTAGATCTTCATCCGTTCGGGATAACGGCCATAGGGCTGATGCGCAGACAGCATATCGTTATAGGATGTGACAATCCCGATGTTGGGGCTGCCACCCGCCTTGAGCGCGGCCTGATCTTCCAGCGCACCCGCATAGGCATGGGCGAGGTTGGAGCAGGAGACCGAACCGCGATCAGGCTGATTGTCCGCTTCGCGCTCTACCAGTTCAAGATAGCGGCTGCGGCTGTCTTTCGAGCGTTCGATAATCCGCCGGGTGACGCGGTGAAGGGTGTCGTTCAAGGTGGTCATAACCAGTTTCCGTGCAAATCATTCATGCCAGGTCACGCCGTCGCGTTCTGCCAGCGCAATGGCCGCGCTCGGGCCCCAGCTTCCCGATGTGTAGGTCTTGGGTTCCAGCGTTTGTGCTTCCCACAAGGCGCGGATCGCATCGACCCATTCCCACTGTGCTTCAACCTCGTCCCGGCGCACAAACAGGGTCTGGTCGCCTTCGATCAGATCAAGCAGCAGTCGTTCATAAGCAATCCGGCGGTGCAGGCCGGTGAAAGCATCCGGCATGGCGATATCAAGCGGGACCGAACGCAACCGGATTCCCTCCCGGTCAAGCCCGGGTACCTTGGCCATCAGCGACAGCGAGATATTCTCTTCGGGTTGAATTCCGATAACCAGCTGGTTGGGCGTCATCTTCGCGCCTTTTTCAGCGAAGATTGAATGCGGTACGCAGCGGAACTGGACCACAATTTCGGTCACGCGGCGCGGCAGCCGTTTGCCGGTGCGCAGATAGAACGGTACGCCTTTCCAGCGCCAGTTATCCACATGCGCCTTGATCGCGACGAAAGTTTCGGTGGTGGAGGGTTTGCCCAGTTCCTCGTCATAGCCCGGAACTGCCTTGCCGCTGATTGCGCCTGCCCGATATTGTCCGGTCACTGTTTCATTTTCGGAAACCTGACGCAGCGAACGCAGAACCTTGACCTTTTCATCCCGCACAGAAGTGGCATCGAAACTGCTGGGCGGCTCCATCGCAACCAATGCCAGCAATTGCAGCATGTGGTTCTGGACCATGTCGCGCAATGCGCCGGCATCATCATAGAAAGCGACGCGGCCTTCCAGCCCGACCGTTTCGGCCACAGTAATCTCAACATGTTCGATGTGGGCAGCATTCCACAGCGGTTCGAACAGAATATTGGCAAAGCGCAGCGCGAGCAGGTTCTGGACCGTTTCCTTGCCCAGATAATGGTCGATCCGGAATATCCGGTCTTCTGGAAAGGCAGAGGCGACCGCATCATTGATTTCGCAGCTACTACCCAGATTGGTGCCGAGCGGCTTTTCAAGGCACATCCGCACATTCGGCCCGTCGAGCCCGGCGTGCTGCAAGCCCTTGATCGTGGGCTCGAACAGGCTTGGCGCAGTCGACAGGAAAATCGCCAGTCCGCGTGCGGGTGTGCCGACCTTGCCAGCAAGATCGTCGAACCCCTCCAGCGTGGTAGCATCAAGCGTCTGGTAGGTCAGCCGATTGAGGAAATGGGCCATGCCGCCGCGCCGGTCCGCGGGGAGAAATTTCTCCAACGCAGCGCGGGCAAAGTTGCGGAACTCATTATCGCTCATTTCGGAACGTGCCGTCCCGATGATTTTGACATCCGCGCCAAGCAATTCGTCCGCGTCGAGCGCGCAAAGCGAAGGCAGCAGCATTCGCTGCGCCAGATCGCCGGTCGCGCCGAACAACAGCAAACGGTCAGCAGTGAAACTCATGCGCGCGAAACCTTCCTGCAAGGGGCCTGATGGCACGTTGCACCATGGCTATGCGTAACCGTCAAGAAAGTCACGGTCCGCCTCAGCAAATACGAATGCACGTGCGTTTGCGAAGCCGGGCGGGGCGGTCAGCTTGTGACGCTGACATCCTTATAAGTCAGATTGGCCAGTCCGAAGCTGGTCATGAAGCTGACGTCAGCGGCATCGCGTCCAACGCCGATCTTCACCATCTCGCGGGCATCAGCCATACCGGTGGCATCCACCAGATACCACGCACCGTTGGCACTGCCCGGAGCCGCCAGAAACACCTCGGCCACGGCATGAAAATCGGGCGGGGCGACTGCGGGCGCATAGACGCTGCAATAGCGCGCCGGAATGCCGCAGGCCCGGGCCAGCGCAATCATCACATGGCTGTAATCGCGGCATACGCCGCGCCGCTCGATAAAGGATTCCAGCGCGGTTGTATCGGCATTGGAGCTGCCCGGCACATAGCTGAAATTACTGTGAATCCACTCGCGGATCGCGGTGATCAATTGCCCGCCATCTTGATCGCCGAACTCCGCATGGACAAAGGCGTGAAATTTACCGGCCTGACAATAGCGCGATTCGAAAAGATACTGGATCGCCTCGGCTGGCAGATGGCGCGGGTCGAGCCGTTCGCAGCGCGCAAGATCGGTGATCTCGCGGCTAACCTCCACCTCGACGTCATAGTCGATCGCATATTTGCCATCGACGCGCAGCATCAGCCGCTCTCCTAGCCCGTCCTGCGCGGGCATCCGCACCATATGGTCGGACTGGCCAAGCTTGGTATCCGACCAGATGATCCGTTGCCCGGGAGTTTCCGCCGCTTCAAATTGCAGCAGGATATCGGTGGGTTCGTCCAGTTCGAATGCCAGACGCACCGCGATGGTCACGCTCACGCAATAACACCATACAGGTCATGCGCATCGGCATCTTCCACACGGGCTTGTACGATATCACCTTGCGCCAAGCTGGCGGGAACATTGCGCAGGAAGACATTGCCGTCAATTTCCGGCGCATCGGCCTGGCTGCGTCCGGTTGCGCCGATGTCGTTATCCTCGTCCGGTGCGCCAACTTCATCGATGATGACCGGCAATGTGCGGCCAATTTTCGCTGCCAGCTTGGCGGCACTTATCCGCGCGGTGACTTCCATCAGCCGGGCATAACGCTCTTCCTTGACCGGCTCAGGCACCGGATCAGGCAGGGCATTGGCCGCTGCACCTTCGACCGGTTCGAAGCGGAATGCGCCGACACGGTCTAGTTGGGCATCTTCCAGCCATGCGAGCAGATAGCGAAAATCTTCCTCAGTTTCACCAGGAAAGCCGACCACGAAACTGGAGCGCACGGCAATGTCAGGGCAAATGTTGCGCCACTTCTTCAGCCGTTCCAGTACCTTGGCTTCATTGGCTGGGCGCTTCATGCGTTTCAGCACCGACGGGCTGGCGTGCTGGAAGGGGATGTCAAGATAAGGCGTGAGCAAGCCTTCCGCCATCAGCGGGATCACGCTGTCGACATGCGGATAGGGATAGACATAATGCAGCCGCGTCCAAGGCGTTTCGCCCGCGGGCGTGCGCAGCTGGCCCAATTCGCGTGCCAGATCGGTCATATGCGCGCGCACCGCGCGGCCTTTCCATTGGCGGACATCATGGCGCGTATCGACACCATAGGCGCTGGTATCCTGGCTGATCACCAGCAGTTCCTTCGTCCCGGATACAACCAGTTTTTCCGCTTCGCGCAGCACCGCATCAATCCGGCGGCTGGCAAGTTTGCCACGTAATTGCGGGATGATGCAAAAGGCGCAGGAGTGGTTGCAGCCTTCGGAAATCTTGAGATAGCTGTAATGGCGTGGAGTAAGCTTCACGTCAGGTTGCGGGATCAGATCGATGAATGGCCCCTGCGTCGGCGGCGCGGCTTCATGCACTGCGGCTACCACATCTTCATATTGATGCGCCCCGGTGATCGCCAGCACTTGCGGATGGGCAGCGCGAATGGCGTCGGCTTCATCACCCATGCAGCCGGTTACGATGACCCGGCCGTTTTCGGCGATCGCCTCGCCAATTGCGGCGAGGCTCTCCTCCTTGGCGCTGTCGAGAAAGCCGCAGGTGTTGACCAGCACGACATCAGCGCCTGCATAATCGGGGCTCATGGCGTAGCCATCGGCGCGCAGGCGGGTGAGAATGCGTTCGGAATCGACCAGCGCCTTGGGGCAGCCAAGGCTGACCATTCCGACCTTCTTCTGGTCTGCAATTGGAGTGACGGAGTTCATGATTGCGGCGCCTCTACACCCGAAGCGCGGCTTGCGCTATAGCCCGCGGCAGCGAATGTTGACAGGAGAGACAGATATGGGTGCGATCAATCTTTGGGCGGTCTTTCTGGGCGCGGCTGCGTTCTTCCTCGTCGGGGCGATCTGGTATGGTCCGCTGTTCGGTAAGGTCTGGCAGCGAGAAGCCGGCTTGACTGATGATGAGATGAAGAATGCCAATATGGCACTGATATTTTGTCTGTGTTTTGCCTTCGAATTGCTGATTTCGCTGATGCTGGGCCATTTGGTTGCGCGCACCAATCCGCCGCATTTTGTGATCATGATGATGGCGATTGGCTTTGGTGCGACAATCATGAGCCCGGCAATCGGGATCAATTACCTCTTCCAGCGCCGTTCCGGCACCCTATTTGCTATCGATGCGGGCCATTTCGTGGTCGGCATGGCGGCAATGGGGGCCGTCTACGTCTGGCTGGCATAAGGTTGTGAATATCACCATTATCAAGGGTGCGTGCAGCGACACGGTGATGGCGGTCAGGCGAGATGGAACAGGCACCTCGTTTGAGGTGCCTCACAAAGGGCCAATTCCGCACGATGCAGTGCATTTCTTTGTCGAGCGGCAATTGGGACTAGGAAACGCATTTTGGGGGGCAATTGCCCGGGGGGACAGCGCCTGTGACATTGGCGCGCGGGCTATCGCCTCGGGCCATGCGAGCGCAAAGCGGGCCAGCGTTCCTGACCGGGAAATAGTCGAACTGCTTCAGGCTGAACGGCTGGTAGAGTGTTTTGAAGCTGATTTGTGGAGCGGTACCGGCGATGCCGCAGGCATTCCGGCAATGGCGCGGTCGGGCTGGGACCATAGTCTGGTCGGACCACTTGATCTTTCGAGCGATGACATTGGCACAATTTGTACCGAAATCGCGCATTTTGCAGACGAGTGGGCCAACGTTCAAACGGGCAGTCAGATACAGCTGATCTGGGTCTGACGGCGCCTGCCGATTACTTTTTGGGGGTCGGCACGATCTCGACAATGATATCGCCCGGCTCAAGGACGGCGCAGCCGTCTTCCCAGAAGCCGAGCGCTGTTCCGCCGCGATAGATACGCAGGCCGCGGCCACCGCTTTTGAGCGAGCCAAGCGGGCCGCCGCATTCTTCTGCAGTCACTGCGCGCTCCACCAGTTGAACCCGGCCCGAGACAGATGCCAGATCGGCCAGATAGTCGGCGATATGCGCGCCCTTGGCTGAACCGGCCAGCAGCAGCCCGGTAAAGCGCACCGGGTTGATGACATTATTGGCACCGGCCTGCCGCGCGAGAAATTCATTATCATCGGCGCGCACCACCACGCTGATCGGTACTTTGGGCGCGAGGTGACGCACGGTCAGCACGATCAGGATCGAGGTATCGTCACGCCCGGCCGAAACCAGCACGGTTTGCGCTTCGCTGATCCGCACCGCCTTGAGCAGGTCATCGCGCGTGGCATCACCGGCCATGACATTGCAGCCCAGCGCTTCGGCGTCCTCCAGGCGGCCTTCGTCCGGGTCGATCACCACGATTGCGCTGGGATCAGTGCCGCGCTCAATCAACTCGTTGACTGATTCCGATCCGCTGACACCGTATCCCAGCACCACGATATGGTCTGCTAGCTTGTCCTGAATGCGGGCCATACGGAATTTCTCCCAGCTTCTCTTGATGATGAAATTATAGGCTGTGCCCACGAAAATAAAAAACACGGCAAAGCGTATCGGGGTCACGATGAGGGCCTCTACCATCCGCGCCCGGTCGCTGATCGGCGCAATGTCGCCAAAGCCGGTGGTGGTGATCGAAATCATGGTGAAATAGACCACGTCGAGGAAGCTGACATGACCATCGAGATTATCGACCAGCCCGTTACGGTCCCACCAGTGGATGACCACCACCAGCGAAATCAGCAGAAATGCCACGCCCAGCCGGATACCCAGATCGCCCCACACCGGAATCCTCACCGCGCGGCGCAGTGGCTGAAAATGTGGGCCCTGAAAAAGGCGGCGCATTGACCGGGTAGACGAATTATTCGGCGCGGAGCTCATCGCCAGATGACCGCCTTGGCAAGTGAAGACGCCGGGTGCAGCCTCACCCTGCGAAGCGGCCTGCAATATTGCCGAGCGACGCATGATGCGTAAGGTCGAGATGCAGCGGAGTTACCGATACATAGCCTTCATCAATTGCCTCCAGATCCGTCCCATGATCGAGCGTATGTTCAATCGCATCCAGTCCGAACCAGTAATAGGTATGGCCGCGCGGGTCACGCCCTTCAACTACTGTTCCGCGTGAATAATCGTGGAATCCCTGCCGTACGGCGCGGATACCTTTGACCGTTTCGGGCGTGCGCGGGGGAAAATTGACATTGATCAGCGTGCGCTGCGGCAGCGGTGTGTCGAGCAAGGGTGCGAGTACTTTTGGCCCCCATTCGCGCGCCGTATCAAAGGCGGCATTGCCAGTCCATTGGCGGGTGTACACCTGGCTGAAGGCAATCGACCGAATGCCCGCCAGCGCGCCTTCGATGGCCGCTGAAACGGTGCCCGAATAGGTGATATCATCGCCCAGGTTGGCACCATGATTAACGCCCGACAGAATGACGTCAGGCGCAGCGTCCAGCACCTTGCGCAGACCCAGAGTCACCGAATCGGTCGGCGTTCCGGTAACCGAAAACCGCCGTTCGCCATGTTGTTGCAGCCGGACCGGCCTGTTGAGCGTGAGCGAATGGCCCGCGCCCGATTGTTCCTCGCTTGGCGCGCAAATCCAGATATCGTCGCTGAAATGGCGGGCAATCTCTTCAAGCACGGTCAATCCAGGGGCATGAACGCCATCATCATTTGTCAAAAGGATACGCATCAGGCTTCCGGGACCAACAGGTTGAGCCCGGCTAAATAAGGTTGCAGCATCTTGGGTACGACCACGCTGCCATCTTCCTGCTGGTAATTTTCCAGCACCGCCACCAGCGTGCGGCCCACCGCAAGGCCGGAGCCGTTGAGCGTGTGCAGAAATTCGGTCTTCTTGCCGCCCGCATCGGATTTTGCCGGGCGGTAGCGGGTGTTCATCCGCCGCGCCTGATACGCGCCGCAATTGGAGCAGGATGATATCTCGCGGTAAGCACCTTGGCCCGGCAGCCATACCTCCAGGTCATAGGTCTTTCGCGCAGTTGCGCCCATATCGCCGGTGCACAGCAGCATGGTGCGATAGGGCAGCTCCAGCGCTTCCAGCACGCCCTTGGCCGCGCCCAGCATCCGTTCGTGCTCAGCCTCGCTGTTTTCGGGGTGGGTGATGCTGACCAGTTCGACCTTTTCAAACTGGTGCTGGCGGATAAAACCGCGCGTATCCTTGCCCGCCGCTCCGGCTTCACTGCGGAAACAGGGGGTAAGCGCAGCCATGCGGATCGGCAGCCGATCTTCCTCTATGATCTGTTCGCGCATTGCATTGGTCAGGCTGACTTCGGCAGTGGGGATCAGCCAGCGGCCATCGGTGGTCTGGAACAGGTCCTCGGCAAATTTAGGTAACTGCCCGGTACCGAACACTGCTTCATCGCGCACCAGCAGCGGCGGTGCACATTCAGTATAGCCGTTTACGGCGGTCTGATGGTCGAGCATGAATTGGCCCAGCGCACGGTGCAGGCGCGCCATTTGCCCGCGCAGGAAGGTGAAGCGTGCGCCCGAAATATTCGCCCCGGTTTCAAAATCGAGACCGAGCGCCGGACCGAAATCCGCATGCTCCCTGGGTTCGAAATTGAACTGGCGCTTGGTGCCCCAGCTGGCCAGTTCGGTATTTTGTGCCTCATCTGCGCCATCAGGAACATCGCTCGCAGGGAGATTGGGCAGGGCGGCGAGCATGGCGTCGAGTTCAGCTGCCAACTGGCGGTCTTCTTCCTCCAGCGCTGGCAGCACCTGCTTCAGCTCCGCTACTTCGGTCTTGAGCGCTTCGGCGGTGTCTTTGTCACCCTGCGCCATCGCTTGCCCGATGGCTTTGGATGCTTCGTTACGGCGCGCCTGTGCTTCCTGCGCCCGATGTGTTACTGATCGGCGGCGGGTATCACAAGCAAGGATCGCACCCGACACAGGCGCCACCCCGCGCCGCGCCAGCGCAGCATCGAAAGCTTCGGGATTTTCGCGGATTAAACGGATATCATGCATGGTGCCGCGCTATGCCGCCAAGCCCGCCCGCGTGCAAGTCGAACAGCGTTTGGCTGTGCCGATCGGGACAGGCAATGCACTTTCATGCAATTGACATGGAACCGGAACTGGTTCCCTTTGATGGTTTGGGGTCGTCTCGTGTGACGCATAAAAATGCGCGGTGTGTGTCTTGGCAAAAAGGCCGAATGTATGGAGAGGGAAGATGACTCGCATAATTGCAAACTGCGCAACGACTTTGGCTGTGATCGGTATGGCGGCTGCGCCTGTTGCGGCAAAGAAAGCGGATTCTGTCCGTGATCTGTTGGGAATGAAGGCCTCATCGGTAGAGAGCGAGCTGAAATCACGTGGTTTTGAATATATCAGCGGTAATAAATCCAACGGCTATAGCTATACCAACTGGTGGGACAAAAGCGGCAGCGACTGCATCCAGGTGGAAGTGGGCGATGGCCGAGTCCTGACGATCAATGATGTTGAGAAAAAGGTTTGCGGCCACTCCGGCAGCGGGGTGGGAACAGCCGTCGCGGTTGTCGCTGGCGCGGCGTTGCTTGGCGCTTTGCTGAGCCGCAAATCAAATAAAGATGAACCAAACAAATATTCCAATAGTGCTGACCAAGCACAGTATAACAGCGGATATTCGGCTGCGATGAATGGCCAGCCTTACAATAATTACGCCAATTCCAATGCCTACACCCACGGCTGGTCCGACGGGATCAACAAGCGTAACGATGGCAATGGGGGCAGTTATCAGACTCCTGCCCAATTTGCTGATCTTCGCGGTGCTCGCGCAGCAGGTGCGGACAGCACGATGAGCCAGCGCGGCTTCCGCAATGTTGATGGCTTCAAGAGCGGCAATTCCTCCTACACCATCTGGTATCGCGATGGATCACGCCAATGTATCCAGATGGGCGTTGCCAATGGCAGGGTTGCGAACATCACGGATATTCGAACCCACCCACAATGTCGTCCAGGCAATAATTACGGGAATAATGGCAATGGCTACCAACCCGCAGCTCAATTCACTGATCTGAACGGAGCGCGCGCAGCCGGTGCTGAAACCACTATGGAGCAGCGCGGTTTCCGCAATGTTGATGGGTTCAAGAACGGCTACACCTCTTACACCATCTGGTATCGCGGTGTGTCCCGCCAATGCATTCAGATGGCTGTTTCCAATGGGAAAGTTTCCAATATCATGGATATACAAACCCATCCGAAATGTCGCTGAGCTGGAATCTGAGGAGCAGGCAGCGCATCCGGCGCTGCTCTGACTTCAAGTGTTGTATTCCGCCTGCGGCGCGCTGCGCTGGTCAGGCTGATATCTAAGGAAAATAGCGGGCGCGGCAAGGGTTGAACTTGCCACCCCAGCCGGATGTGAAGGGTTGGAAAACGGCTACCGGCGCACATTTCAAGTTTGCATGATGATGCCAAAGAAGAGCTGTAAGCATCGAAATTTGGTATCTTCAAGCGGCAGCAAATTTGATCGATTAGACGTATAAACTAAAATCCAAGTGGACCCCTCAAAAGGGTACGACAGCGGATTGTCGCCTCCTTAGGAAAACGAACTGACATCAATTTGGTTCGAGGGGGCAATTCCAGATGACGGGTATCAAGGGAAAACTGAAGCTATCGGCTGGGGTCACTGCGCTTGCGTTGGTGCTGGCTTCTCAAGCAAAGGCCCAGACTTATGGCTTGGACACAAGTGGCGCTGATGCCACTGTAGTTAATCCCGTCGGTACGACCATCACAGGCTCTACCTCAGGCATATATGCCGATGGGGGTACGCTGACGGTTGATAACGCCGGGACGATCCGCGGCAATGGCACGTTGGATGACAACAGTGCACCGCCAGGGGGCGGGATCACCATTGCCAGTCCAGCAGCGCAGATCACCAACTCTGGTACGATCTCGGGTGCTGGCTATGGCATTACGACGGCGCATCATTATGACCCTGCATCGAGCAGCCTGATCGGTCTGGCGATCGGTACGAGTGTGACCAACTCCGGCACGATCACCGGGGACAACAATGATGGTGTGCGCCTGATCGGTGGCGGCACGGTTACCAACTCCGGGACCATCGCAGGCGTCAATGCTAATCCCAGCGGTTCGACTGATGGCGTGTCGATGTTCGCCTTTGCCGATCAGAATATGACCGGCCAGACCTCGATCGGTACGGTCAGCAATCTGACCGGTGGCAGCATCTCGGGCCAGCGCTTCGGGGTGATCCTGTCTGCTGGAGGCACGATCACTAATGCTGGTGATATTACGGGCGGCGCTGGCGGCGCGGTCATCCAGGCAGTTGCTCCTGGCTTTGCGGCTCATGTCGATAACAGCGGTACGATGAGCGGCGCTGATGGGGTCGACTTCTTCGGTTTGCTGGATAGTGCGAGCCTGACCAACAGTGCCGTGATTACCGGCACGAGCGGCTATGGCGTGTCGGTGCAGACAGATGCAGGCTCGCTCGATCTGACGAACACTGCTGCTGGCACCATCACAGGCTCTACCTCAGGCATATATGCCGATGGGGGTACGCTGACGGTTGATAACGCCGGGACGATCACTGGTGCACAAAAGGGTGTATTTGCAAATGGTGCCGCTTTAAATCTAACCAATACCGGGACGATCCGCGGCGAAGGTACGCTGGTTTTCGGAAACCGGCCAGCAGATGCAGGCGTAACTGTTTCACAGCCAAACGGAACTATCGTCAACAGCGGGACGATCTCGGGAGCTGGCTTTGGCATCGTTACACAGGCTTATTTCAACCCAGCCACCGGTCTGCTGGAACAACGCGCTGCCAATACGCTGGTGACTAATAGCGGCACGATCCGCGGCGATAATAACGATGCGATCGTTCTGTTTGGTGGAGGTAGTGTCGAGAACAGCGGTACAATCGAAGGTATCGCTGGTGCCGGTACTGATGGTATCACCATTCAGGCTTTCAGCGGTGCAAATACGAGCGGCAGTTCCATGCTGGGTTCGGTCGTCAACCACGCAGGCGGAACGATTTCAGGTGCACGCTACGGCGCATTGGTGGTAAGTGGCGGATCTATCGATAACGCTGGTACGATAACCGGCGGGACGCTTGGCGTAGTAATCGGCAAGCAAAACACCCCCGGCAAAGAAGCCAGCCTCTTGAACAGTGGGACAATCAACGGAGGAGCTTTGCTCGACGTTGACAACTCAGTCGTTGATAACTCCGGGACCATCGTCAATGGGGCCGGTATTGCGTTGCAATCCATAGGAAACACCAGCCTCACTAATAGTGGTTTGATCAACGGGGCCAATAGCGGCCTCTCCCTCACCGGCAACAGCGATCCATCCTTGATTACGGCGCAGATAAACAACTCGGGCGTCATATCCTCGGCACAGGGAGCAGCGCTTGTTTCTGAGGTCCAGACCAGTTTGGTGAACTCAGGAAGCCTTGAAGGCGGCGCAGGGATAAGCGGGACCCTGTCAATCTATAACGACGAAGTTACGCTTCTTGCCGGATCTCACATCACCGGTACGCTGCAAGGCGGTGCAGGCACCGATCTTATCACGCTGGATGCCAGCGCAGACCCTTCGGTGATACAGCAGCTACCCACACTCGATGGTTTCGAGCAGTTGACTGTATCCAATGGCGCTTGGGCCAATAGCGGTGTGGTCGGTTCTATCAATACGGTCTCAATCTCCCAGGGGGCGGCACTTCAACTATATGATGTTTCCTTGCCTGATGGGACTACCGCAGCTCCGCTTGCGGCCGGTGAGATCGTTGATAATGGAAAGCTGATCTTGACCTTTGGCAATTCAGGCTCGCTATCGCAAATCGGCCAAACGCTGATTACGGGAACGGGCAGCGTTACGCTTGACGGAACCGGTGTCCTCGAACTGGCTGATGCAAGTGGATTCCAGTATACAGGCGGTACCACTGTAGCAGGCGGTGCCTTGTTGCTCACCGGAACCTATGGCGGCGATATCACGACTGAGGCCAGCGGTGTCTTTCAGATTGGTGATGGAGGAACCACAGGTGATTTCACAGGCAATTTGGTGGACAATGGGATTTTCATTTTCAATCGGTCTGACGATTACCAATTGACCGGAGCCTTCAGCGGCACTGGGACATTTGTGAAGTTTGGGGGCGGCAAGCTTACTCTTGGCGCGGACTATACGTTCGCTGGTATGACCATTGTAAATGCCGGTTCGATTGGCTTTGCTGGGCAAAACCAAACAATCGGCGGATTGACCGGTTCGACCAGTTCTGCGGTTGATGTTACTGATGCGGTGCTGACGATCGTTCAAAGCCAGGATAGCGCATTTGCTGGCTCAATCTCGGGAAGCGGAAGTCTGGTCAAGAGCGGTTCGGGCATCCTCCGCCTGGACGGGACCAACACTTATACCGGCACAACCACGATTATTGACGGTAAACTGTCCGTAAACGGCTCAATCGTCTCACAAGTATTCGTTGAGAGCGGAGCCACCCTGGGCGGCAACGGAACGGTCAGCGATGTGACTGTCGACAATGGCGGCACGATCGGGGCTGGGAATTCGATCGGCCGATTGACAGTCGCGGGCGATTTGAATTTTGCCGCTGGTTCTACACTACAGGTCGAAGTCAATCCACTTGGTGCTGCCGACCGAATTGATGTGACAGGCGCCATCACCATTGCTTCGGCTGCCTCTGTGCAAGTCTTGGCGGAAACAGGGACTTACCTGCCGGTAAGCCGCTATACTATTTTGACTGCCACAAATGGCATTTCCGGGACCTTTGGCTCGGTTACCACCAACATGGCCTTTCTCACTCCGCTGCTAACATATAGTAGTGATGCAGTTGCCTTGTCGTTGTACCGAAATGACATCAGCTTTGCAGCGGTAGCTCAAAACGAAAATCAAGCGGGTGTGGCGCAGGCGGTACAAGCGCGCGGGATCGGGGACCCTATTTTTGAAAGCGTTGTCGTCCGTGATGCGGCAACGGCGCGCTCGATCTATTCTTCCCTATCGGGTGAGCTCTATGCGACCGCATTATCCAGCATCACCCGCAGCAGTAGCTCGCTTCGAGATGAGATGGCCGACATCTTCGCTGGTCGCTCGGAAGGTTCCTTCCTGTTTGGCTCAGCCCTTACGGCTTGGGGCGATGGATCGGCCATAAACGGAGCTTCATCCGCGCATTCGGCAAATCGAGGCATCATCGCCGGTCTTGGTTATGCAGCCAATGGCCTGACTGCCGGGTTCGGTGCTGGCTTCATGTATTCCGACACTTCCTTGCAAAGCAGGCCTGCGGCAGCCGACGTTGACAGCACCTATGTGGTCGCGCAACTTGGCTATGCCGCAGATGGTTTCCATGCCCAGCTTGGAGGGGCATATTCCTGGCATCGTCTGAATGCGAACCGGTTGATCGATTATGGCACAGGTTCCGTTTCGTTGACCGGGGCAACCCACGGCCATACTGGGCAGATCTTCGCCGATATTGGATATGATTTCGACGTCTCATCAGCAACCCTGACACCTTTTGCCAAATTGGCTCATGTTCAAAGCCGTCTCAACGACTTTGATGAAATTGGTGGGACTGCAGCGCTGGCTGTCAAAGCGAGCCAGACCGTTGACCTGCTCACATTGGGTGTGATGGCAAAGGCAGGACTTGGACCATTCAGGCCACATGTTTCATTGGGTTGGCAGCATAGCTGGGGTGATTTGGGTACGGCAACGTCCGTAGCATTTGCAGACGGCGGTTCAGCCTTTGGCATTTACGGCGCGCAAATTTCTCCTGATGCTGCAACAATCGATAGCGGTATCTCGATCGGCACTGGCCGCCTCAATCTGGATCTTGGCTACCGCGCTGTGATTTCCAAGGACTGGAATGCTCAGATTGCCAAAGTCAGTTTGACGCTCGCGTTTTAGCGTACGTGAAGTGACCGAAGCGGGATAGGTCAGCCCTCTATCCTGCTTTGGTCACTTTCATAGCTTCAATGATAAGCCAGGCACCTGACCAAAAAGGACACAGTCTTCCAGCCTGTCTCGGATTTCGTCGCCAAGTTTAAGCGTGTCGGCGGACAAATCTGAACTTATGCGCCGGGACGTGTTCGACGACCCGGTGCAGACGGTGACGCGGCCCTGCCTCCGCTGCCGTACGCCCATCGAGAGCGAGGGGCCGCACCATCGCCTGTGCTATGGGTGCGGGACCGAGAGCGTGAGTCCGTTTGCGTTGAGAGTCCTTGGCAAAGAATTGCCTGCAAACCGAGCGAATGGCCGAAACGGCACGACATTTGAAAAGAGCTACCAT
>JAHEAW010000037.1:11905-21996 GCA_024642545.1 Erythrobacteraceae bacterium | reverse complement strand
GCAGCCAACTTTGCTGACCGTCGGAAACAGCTGTGACTGCCCTACTTTGGGCACGGCCACGTTTGCAAATCTTTTAAGCAAAAAGGCGCTGAACCACGATTGAACGGGTCAATCGCATAGTCATATCTGGTGGATGGTCCTTATTGCCATTGAGGTGTGGAAAACCCTCTCGTTGAGCAGGCTTACAGCCGTGCCTAGGTGGCGGTTCGCAGCCCAATCGCGTAACCTCTATGCCGATAGATATGTCGCCCGCTTGTGACCGGGCTTAAATAGAAGAGAGTCCCCTTGAGCGACGATACTGAAACTCTCAACCGGCCGGTGCCAATGGGCGAATTTGCCCGTATCGACATTGTCGAGGAAATGAAGACTTCTTACCTCGATTACGCGATGAGCGTGATCGTAAGCCGTGCGCTGCCGGATGTGCGTGACGGCCTGAAGCCAGTGCATCGCCGGATCCTGTTTGCCAGCCAGGAAGGGGGTTTTGTCGCCGGTCGGCCTTATCGCAAGAGCGCAAAAATCGTTGGCGACGTGATGGGCAATTACCACCCGCATGGCGACAGCGCGATCTATATGGCGTTAGTGCGTATGACACAGCATTGGTCGATGCGCGTACCGCTGGTCGATGGTCAGGGAAATTTTGGGTCAATGGACCCTGATATGCCCGCCTCGATGCGATACACAGAGGCGCGGCTGGCCAAGGTTGCCAACAGCCTGCTCGACGACCTTGACAAGGATACGGTCGATTTCGTCGAAAATTACGATGGCTCGCGCTCGGAACCAACTGTGCTTCCTGCACGCTTCCCTAACCTGCTGGTTAATGGCGCAGGCGGGATTGCAGTGGGCATGGCGACAAATATTCCGCCGCACAATCTTGGCGAAGTGATCGACGGCTGCTTTGCCTATATGGAAAATCCGGGGATCACATCGGAAGAATTGTTCGAAATCATTCCAGGACCTGATTTTCCCACTGCTCCGCTGATCCTCGGCAATTCGGGTGCGCGCGCCGCATATACCACTGGTAACGGATCGATCCTGCAGCGCTGCCGCCACGAGATCGAGAAGGGGCGGGGCGACAGGGAATCCATAGTCCTGACCTCGATACCCTATCAGGTCGGTAAATCAGGACTGGTAGAAAAACTTGCCGAAGCGGCGAAGGACAAGCGGATCGAAGGCGTTGCCGATATCCGCGACGAATCCAGCCGCAAGGGCGTGCGCGTGGTCATCGACCTGAAGCGGGATGCCACTGCCGAAGTCGTACTCAACCAGATTTGGCGACATACCCCGGCACAGTCCAGCTTCCCCGCCAACATGCTCGCCATTCGCGGCGGCCGGCCCGAAACGCTGAAGCTGCGCGATTTCATCCAGTCTTTCATCACTTTCCGCGAAGAAGTCATTACCCGGCGTACAAAGTTCGAGCTGAACAAGGCGCGCGATCGGGCGCATATCTTGCTGGGTCTAGTGGTCGCTGTATCCAATCTTGACGAGGTTGTGGCGATGATCCGCAGTTCTCCCAATCCGGCAGAAGCACGCGCACGGTTGAGCGCCAAGGAATGGCCGATTGGTGAAATTGCTCAATACATCAAACTGGTAGAATCGATCGAACCCGATGCAAGCGAAGCAGGGGGGACCTATCGCTTGTCTGACCGGCAAGTGCGGGCAATTCTTGAACTGCGGCTGCACCGTCTAACGGCGCTCGGCCGCGACGAAATTGGCGACGAGCTCAAGCTACTCTCCGATGCGATTGCTGAATTTCTCGAAATCCTCGCCAATCGGCTAAAACTTTATGAGATCATGCGTGGCGAATTGCAGGAAATCCGCGACAATTTTGCGACACCCCGTGTGTCCGAAATCGCGCCCGCGTGGGACGGTCTGGACGACGAAGATCTAATCGCGCGCGATGAAATGGTCGTGACCGTCACTCTTGACGGCTACATCAAGCGTACGCCGCTATCAACCTTTCGCGCACAGAACCGCGGCGGCAAGGGCCGCTCGGGTATGGCCACGAAAGACGAGGACGCGGTGAGCGAAATGTTCGTCACCAGCACGCATAATCCGGTCCTGTTCTTCTCTACAGCTGGCAAGGTTTACCGGCTCAAGGTGTGGAAGCTGCCCGAAGGGGGACCAACCACGCGCGGTCGACCAATTGTGAATTTGCTGCCGGCTCTGGACGAAGGTGAAACCATCCGCACCGTGTTGCCATTGCCCGAAGATGAGGAGAGCTGGGGCGCATTAACGGTCGTGTTCGCTACCGCCAAAGGCAACGTCCGGCGGAACAGCATGGACAGCTTCACCAACATTCCGAGCAATGGCAAATTCGCCATGAAATTCGACGAGGATAGTGAAGACCGCCTGATCGGCGTCGCCCTGCTAGAAGCGGGTGATGATGTGCTACTGGCGACCAGAATGGGCAAGGCGATTCGCTTTAGTGGGGAAGATGTCCGCGAATTTGTTAGCCGCACCTCCACCGGCGTGCGCGGTATGAAGTTCAAGGAAAAGGGTGACGAGGTTATCTCGCTCGCCATATTGCATGCTGGCAGCGCCACACCGGAGGAGCGAGACGCTTATCTCAGGGTCGCGCCTTGGAAGGTCGAAGAAGGCGCACCGAAACTGTCGCCGGATCATCTGGCGATGGCCGAGGCGGAACAGTTCATTCTGACTGTCTGCGCCAATGGCTATGGCAAGTTGTCTTCAGCCTATGAATACAGGCAGGCCGGACGCGGTGGCATGGGCATTACCAACATTGACAATATCTCGCGCAATGGCCGGGTTGTCGCAAGCTTCACCGCTTCGAAGGCAGATCAACTGATGCTGGTTACCGATCAGGCCAAACTGATCCGGATCGGGCTCGATACATTGCGAGTGATTGGACGGGCCAGCGCTGGTGTCCGCTTGTTCGATGTCGCCAAGGGCGAAACGATCGTTGGCGCAGTCCGACTGGACGAACAGCAAGCTCAGGAAACCATCGCAGAAGAAGCCATCGTCGAGGAAACGGCCGGTCGCGGTACCGAAGAAACCACCCTGCCAACCACGCTTGAGCGGGATGGCCATCTCGGGGCCGATACAGACGAGTGACCCTGTCGGTAACTCCCTCGGGCGCTTCTTGCGGTGCAGAAGTACGCGGAGTGGACTTGTCCGGGCCACTCCGACCAGAGATGGTAGCAGAAATTCGCGCCATCTGGCTTGCAAGCAAGGTTATTGCGTTCCCTGACCAGGTGATGGACGATGATGCGCTGGAACGCTTCACCTTGGCGATGGGCGGCTTCGGCGTCGATCCATTTTTCGATCCCATTCCCAGTCGCGATCACATTGCGGCGATCCTGCGCGAAGCTGATGAGCAATCACCGCTTTTCGCTGAGAACTGGCACAGCGACTGGAGCTTTCTGGAACTGCCACCCGCGGGCACTTGTCTGCTTGCGATCAATATTCCGCCATTTGGCGGCGATACCTTGTTTGCCGATCAGGTTGCAGCATTTTCCGCCCTTCCCGATGCAAGGAAGGCCCAATTCCGCCAACTCAATGCAGTCCACAGCGCTCGCGGTGCCTACTCCCCTGCTGGAGCCTATGGTGACAAGGACACACAGCGCAGCATGGCTATTCGTCCTAGTCCAACTGCGCTGGAGACCCGGACGCATCCACTGGTCCAGTGCCATCCTGAAACAGGCGAGGAAGCACTGTTCAGCTGCGCCGGATATATCATTGGCATCGAAGGCATGAACGACAGCGACGCGATGGCGCTGCTTTTCGATTTGCTGGCATGGCAAAGCCGCGAGGAATTTATCTATCGCCACCGCTGGCACACCAACATGTTGATTCTGTGGGACAACCGGTCGCTATTGCATAAGGCAACGGGCGGCTATGAGGGCCACCGCCGCGAACTTCACCGTACCACAATCGCCGCGTTTAGCTGACTGTTGCTATTCTTCAGGCAATTCTCGGCGCAGGGTCTGGATCACACCGGTCGCAATCAGGAACTGGCCGAAGTAATAGAGCGGCCAGATCAAATAATCAGGCAGCGGGCTGCTTGCGAGCACGCTGAAGCGCGAGAAGATCAGCAGGTCGGAAGCCACGAACATTACTGCGCCCAGTCCGACGCGGTAGCGCGGAAAACTGCTGGTCCACGCCAAACCGGCCATACCCGCCAGCGCCAAAGCATAAAGCGCAACCGGCGCGCCCTGCCCTGACGGCACCGCCAGCAGATAAGCGATCACTGGTGTCAGCAACAAGATGGTGGCCGCGAACAGTTTCTGACTGAAGGTGATCACATGCCGCCTGTGCCGCAGATAAAGCGTCATAGCAGCCAGATGGCTCAGAAAGAACGCAGCCGCTCCTGCCGTCAGGTCCAGTTCAATCGCGACATCGCCGATCGCGGCAAAAACCATTGCCAGCGTCAGCAGCTGACCATCACGGCTAGCATGACGCTGCCAGACATAAGCGGCCAGCAAGCCGACCCCTGCCCCTTTCAGCGCCATCATCTCAACACCGGGAATACGGGAATCGATCAGAAAATAATAGGATATTGCCGCCGCAAGGCTGGCCAGCAGCCATGGTCGCTGTTCAGTTAGTGCTCGCCTGGGCATGGTCCCTCCTTGCGCCATTTGGCGGCAATGAACTGATCTGGCAAGTGAGGCATCCGTGCACCAGAATGGATTTGCGGCCGGCGCCTCGCTTCCCTAGGTGATGCGCATGACCCACGATGTTCATATCATTGGCGGCGGTTTGGCAGGAAGCGAGGCAGCATGGCAGCTGGCGCAGCGCGGCTTTACCGTACGGCTTTCCGAAATGCGCGGTGCTGGCCACACCACACCCGCGCACAAGTCAGACGGCCTGGCAGAGATGGTCTGCTCGAATTCTTTTCGGTCAGACGATGATGAAAGGAATGCCGTCGGATTACTGCATCACGAAATGCGCCGCCTCGATTCTATAATCATGGCTGCAGGTGAGACCGCCAGAGTTCCAGCAGGCACTGCGCTTGCAGTAGACCGGGATATATTCTCTGCCGCTGTTCAAAAGAAGCTTGATGAACACGCCAATGTTACGGTTGTTCGCGAACGGATTGACATGCTGCCAGAGGCAGGTCTGACTATTGTCGCTACCGGCCCCCTCACTTCAGCAACGCTGGCCAGCAGCATCGCCCGCACAACAGGGCGGGACAGCCTCGCTTTCTTCGACGCGATTGCCCCCATCATCCATCACGATTCGATCGATATGGATATTTGCTGGCTCCAGTCGCGCTGGGACAAGCCGAGCGCCGGTGCTGCCCGCCCTGATGAAGCGGGCAAGGATTATATCAATTGCGCGATGGACAAGGGCCAGTATCTGACCTTCCATCAGGGCCTGCTGGACGGGGAAAAAACTTCGTTCAAGGAATGGGAAGCGGACACCCCATATTTCGATGGGTGCATGCCGATCGAGGTTATGGCTGCGCGCGGGGTGGATACATTGCGCTATGGCCCGATGAAGCCGGTCGGGCTGGACGATCCGCGAACCGGGCGCTGGCCCTATGCCGTGGTCCAGCTGCGGCAGGACAATAAGCTTGGCACCTTGTGGAACATGGTCGGCTTCCAGACCAAGCTCAAACACGGCGCACAGGTTGACTTGTTCCGCACCATCCCCGGACTCAAAAATGCTGAATTTGCGCGGCTTGGCGGCTTGCACCGGAATACCTTTCTCAATTCCCCCTTGGTGCTTGATCGGCAATTGCGGCTAAGGAATGCACCGCATATCCGTTTTGCCGGGCAGATTACCGGCTGTGAGGGCTACGTTGAAAGTGCCGCTGTGGGCCTGCTGACCGCCTTGATGGTGACCGCCGAACTGACCGGATCTGCCTGGCAAGCCCCGCCCCAGACCACTGCCATGGGCGCGCTGCTATCCCATATAACGGGCGATGCGGAGGCGGAGACATTTCAGCCCATGAATGTCAATTTTGGTTTATTCCCGCCGCTGCATGAAGTGAAGAAGAAAACACGTAAAGAGGCCTACACATTGCGCGCCAAAGCCGATCTGTCCCAATGGCTGGCGGAGCGAAAGCTGGTATCGCTCAAGGCCTAGCAACTGCAGCTTGGTTGGGCGGCTTGCTTGGGGCGCGTTGTGGCAAATTCCCGCGAGGTCAGTTCGCCATTGCGATCCTTGTCTGCCTCGTCAAACCGGTTAGCGGTTGCAACAGCCCATTCTTCAAATGTGAGCAGATTGTTCCCATCCTTGTCGAGTTTCCTGAACGCGTCGGCGCGGGTTGACAGCATTTCATTGCGAGTAATTTTGAGATCACGGTTGCGGTCATAGCGGAAGAAACGCCGCTGCTCACGGGTAAGCTCGGTGGCTTCGGGCGGTGTTGGTCCCTGCAGATCTCCAGCATCTGCAAACGGGATCTCTGGCATCGCGGGCTTTTGCGGAGCCAACGCAGGCGGCGGCGCACCTTGTTCGACCTCTGCGCGGCCTTGCCACCAAAACATGCCCACTGCGGCTAGGACCAGTGCTCCTATTGCTCCAAGAACGATCCTGTTCATTCAATCTGCCCCTGCCTTTTCAGCATCATAGCTTACCTGCCGAACAAGCCAAGCCGGATTGCACGCAGCGCATCAGCCCGCCCTACCAAGAGCGGCCCACCGCCGCGAGAGATAGCTCGCTGGGCCAGACCATCCAAAACGGCCACAGGCCGCAAGGCCCGGGGCAACCTGACCTGCAAAGTCGAAAGCGCCCTTGCTGCACCGAATGCCAGGTCCAATTCTTCCTGATCTGACAGCTTTCCAGCCAAATCGGCAAGCGCCCAACGGCGAGCGGCCAGCTCTACTGCATCTTCGGCTGCAGAATGTCCGACGAGCCGCGCAATCGCTGAAAAGGCTTGCGCCCTGCCCGTCGCAAAGCGGTCTGGAGTTGTAACCGGGAAAGGTGGTTCCGCTACCAAATTTTCCCAGCCATCGACCAGTCCGGCCAAGGCAGGCTCCTCCCCGCACCACTCAGCACTGATGGAATCGAGCAGCGGATCACCTTTGGCTCGAGAAGTGGGTGGCTTATGCAATTCATCACGCCACCAAGCAAGCCGCAACTGCGCCAGCAACGGCTCACTGGCCGCGCGGACGATGCCCGCCAGCCGCGTATCAAGCAGGAACACAATTGAGAAAAGCTCCCGAGTGCGGAAAGGGGCGTAGGCCAGCGCCAAACGTAGTTCATCGGGCAAAGCGCCAATTGCAATTTGAGTCATGGACCGATCACTCGACCACTCGATTGCCATCCGTCAAGGATTCATCCCCTTCAGATATTTACGTGTAATTAACCACGTTTCTTACAAATCCTGTCACCACGGGTGGCCTAAATGCAGTAAAGATCGATCTGAATTTGAACTGGAAGGTACGTCTCATGGGGGCAATCCAACGCTTCTTCAAAGCGCTCCGCACCAACAAAGTGGGCAATGCAACCATGCTGGTCGCGATAGGAATGCCTGCTCTAATCGGTGGCGCTGGCTTTGCAGTGGATACCGCGCAATGGTATTTGTGGAAACGTGAATTGCAGCATTCGGTAGACCAAGGTGCTTTTGCTGGTGCGTGGGCCCTCGCTCGACCAGATTCAGCGCTCAATTATTCGATCCGTGCGAATCAAGAGTACACAGCCAATCTCGGAAAAATTAAGGATTTCTCTTCCAATCCGACTGTAACCATTGCTGATTATGCAGGCGGTATTGCTAACAGTGTTATCGTATCGGGGACCGCGAGCAAGTCACTGCCCTTCAGCAGCTTTCTCACGGGCAAGGCGGCCACTATTAAGGCAACTGCGCAGGCCTCGTTCAAGGAAGGGAACACTTTCAGCGCCTGTCTTGTCGCACTGGCAAAAGACGGCACCAATCTGGATATCGGGGGTAACGCAACCGTCAAAGCACAATGCGGGCTGGCTGCACTATCATGTTCGGACAATGCTGTCACGATTGACAGCTCAGCAAATGTAGTGACTGATTCGATCGTTGCGTGCGGTAAGGTCAGCGTCCCTTCTGCAAATGAAAGCGTTGTAACCGAAGGGGTAAAAACTCTCTCGGACGCATACAAGGATCTTGTACCGCCGGATGATACAACCCCGCAGACCTATAATTGCGCAGGTAAAGGCAATAACAAGCAGGCATCTCTGGAACCTGGAACATATAAAGGCGGTATAACAGTCAGCTGCACGACAACCTTGAACCCCGGTATTTATGTCATCGATGGCGGCAATCTCGATCTGGCTGCGAATTACAACGTAACCGGGACTAGTGTGATATTCGTTCTCAAAAACGGCGCTACCTTAAAGCTTGGTGGCAGTGGTAACAACAACCGGATCACACTCAGCCCGCCATCGGCGTCGTTTTATCAAGGCACAGCATATGCTTATGAAGCCGAAGAGCTGGCAGGCATGCTGGTTTTTGAAGATCGGAATAACAATGCTCCTTCTACACCTGGGCACCAGCTGAATGGCAATTCCAATTCACTCATCGAAGGGATGATATACCTTCCTGATGGCAACTTGACGATTAACGGCACGGCTAATGTAACATCACAATGTCTTCAAATTTCAGCTTATAAAATCAAGATTCTTGGCAATGCAACTCTGGAAACGCTCTGCCCAACAAGTGCGACAACGAATGTCGGCACTTCGCTTGCAGACGTCAGGATGGTGGCTTGATCATGATGCGCCTGCTCAACTCTCTATGCCGCAACAGCAACGGATCGATGGCAATCGAGACAGCAATTGTCGCGCCTGTCCTGATACTAATGTCGCTCGGAACTTTTGAAGTCAGCAAAGTTGTGGCCCGCCAAAACGAACTGCAGTCAGCGGCATCGGAAGGTGAGATCATTGCAATGGCTGCCGCGCAGGGCGCAACCACTAACACCGCGACGATCCAGTCTATTCTCGAGACGTCATTGAATTTGAACGGCAATCAAGTGGCAGTGCTGCGATACTATCGGTGCAATGCCAACACGTCACTGGTAACCTCGGCCAGCAACTGCAACACGTCGGACATCGTGAGTTCCTATGTCAAATTGGAACTGACAGACACTTACACGCCGATATGGACCAATTTCGGTGTTGGCGGCCCGATTAGCCTCAACGTGGACCGAATGGTTCAACTGTCATGAGCATTCGACAGATCACATCTACGCTGCTGAAGGACGTTCGTGGCGCGATCGCGATCGAGTTTGCTTTGCTCGGTCCAATACTGATCACTATGATGATCGGCGTGTTCCAGGTTGGCGTTTATATGCAGAATTACAATGCAGTACAGTCCTTGGCCTCTGACGCAGGCCGCTATGTCATGATACAGTATCAGAAGAAGAACGACATGGTGAATGCCGACATTCAGTCGGTGGTGCGCGGCTTGGCCGTGAATGCGCCTTACATGCTTGATACGGATCGGCTGACCATTACTGCCACGACTGCCAGCACTTCGAGGGTTACCGGCGCAAAGGAAATCGACCTCAAGATTGATTATACGCTTGAGGATTGGCTGCCATTTGTTGATTTGCCACAGACGACTGTGTCCTATTCACGGCCGATCTTCGTGGTCAACAGCTAAGCTGCTAAAGGCACTCGATTTGCAATGCCGATGTTGTGCGCCACTAGATAGGTCAAACATCCAGCTCAAAGTCACGGTCGGCCTACCATTCTGAAGCGCTTGAGCGGTTACGTTTGAAGCCATTCCTCAATACATTAACCATAATCACTGACGTTAAGTTCAGCCGCGCACCTTAATAAAAAGCAGTGCGAAAACGAACTTCCTTCCACTGGGCATCGGCAATCTTGCGGATTGTCCGGCGGCTTTCGGACGACCGAGCAGGCAATACGCTCGTGCTGATCGCTGCTGCTATCGCTCCGATCATGGCGATGGTTGGCGGCGGTGTGGACATGAGCCGGTCCTACCTGTCGCAAAGTAGATTGCAGCAGGCTTGTGATGCCGGAGTGCTGGCGGCACGCAAGCGGCTCGGGTCCCAAGTGGTAGCGAATGGAGAAATTCCGGGAAATGTGGCGGAGACTGGCAACCGCTTCTTCAATGTCAATTTTCCCGATGGCGCATACGGCACGGAAAATCGACAGTTTCAAATGACACTGGAGGATAATTTCGCTATAACGGG
>JAHEAW010000037.1:0-11895 GCA_024642545.1 Erythrobacteraceae bacterium | reverse complement strand
TGATGTCCCCACCACCTTGATGAAGGTGTTTGGTTTCGACAAAGTCCCGGTCAACGTGAGCTGCGAAGCGCAGATCAACTTCAACAACACCGATATCATGATGGTGCTTGATGTTACCGGGTCGATGGCTGAAACCAATCCCGGTGATTCCAAATCCAAGCTGGATACGCTGAAGGATACGGTTAAATCGTTTTATAACCAGCTGGAGATCGCAGCCAGCGCGGGGACGCGTATCCGCTATGGTTTCGTGCCCTACTCAACCAACGTCAATGTTGGCGGACTGCTGAAAGATGACTGGCTGGTCGATAAATGGGCTTATCAATCGCGCAAGTTGGTGTCGACCAGTGTGACGGCAGGCACGACAACCTATTACAGTGCCAGCAGCCCTGTATCCGGCACAATGTCCACGACCGATGACAGCACATATCCCGCGGCATTCAGCGAGGTGAACGGTTACTCCTGCCCCAGCAAACCGGCAAATACCTTGACCACTTCAACCAGCCAGTCGCCGCCCGCGACCGAGATACTGGTGGGGCCGCCCGCTGGTGTTCGAAAAACAGTGACAATCACGCGCACACGCAATGGGTCGACCTATGGTACGTCCTTGAGCGGCGCCACCTGCACGGTCAAACGCACCGATTATGTCAATTATATCGACAGCTATGACCAGATCACCGAACCTCAACTCTCGGGCAGTTCGCAATGGCGCTATGCACCTGTGAAAATAATGTTCACTGGCCCGACTGGCCAGAAGGCATCACGCGGAATTGATGACACGGTTCTGGTCGGACCAGATGCCTTAACCAACTGGCAAGGTTGTATCGAAGAGCGCGATACATATGAAATATCGAATTATAACAATGTCGATATGACCAAGGCGCTCGATCTCAACATTGATCTTGTTCCAAACCCTAACGACGCCAAAACGCAGTGGCGCCCCTCGCTGCCAGACCTGATTTATGCTCGCGCCTTGAACTGGAACGGGACGGGTTCCTTTAGCGTTAAGCCGGTCAACAGTTCGAGCAACTTTTTAGCGCCGCAGCAGGCAAAAACTGCTGCTTGCCCTCCCCCGGCAAAGCTGTTGTCGGTCATGACTGGCGACGAGATTGACGCATATATGAATACGCTGGTGGCCGCTGGCAGTACCTATCATGATATCGGCATGATCTGGGGCGGGCGGCTGTTATCACCAGATGGTCTGTTTGCTGCACAGAACGCTGATCAATCACCGTCCAATCCCACCAGCCGTCACCTGATCTTTTTGACCGACGGGCAAACGTCGACGCTGGATATCAGCTATAGCTCCTATGGCCTGGAACCGCTCGATCAGCGCCGCTGGCAGCCAGGCTCAAGCCTCTCGCTTGACCAGACAGTAGAGAACAGGTTTGCTTATGCCTGCTCTGAAATCCGCAAGAAGAACATTACTGTGTGGATCATCGGTTTTGGCACCACGCTGAACCCGGTGATGAAAACCTGCGCCGGTGATGGTCATTATTTTGAAGCCAAGGACGCAACCGAACTAAACGCAACTTTCGCGAAGATCGCCAAAAATATGAGCAAGCTGAGGATCATGAAATGATCTTCCGGGCAATAGCTGAAGATCAGCGCGGAGCGACCTTGATCGAATTTGCGCTCATCGCCCCAGTTCTTTTGCTGATGATTCTGGGCCTGTTCGACATGGGCTATAATTATTATGTGCAAGCACAGTTGCAGGGTGCGATCCAAAAAGCCGGGCGTGATTCCACCATCGAAGGCGCGATATCGGTGGATGATCAGATCGACGCCCGTGTCACCGAGGCCGTCCATGAGATTGCTCCAGACGCCCAAATTGCCTTCTCGCGCCGATCCTATGCCAACTATGCAGACGTTAATCAGCCGGAAGATTACACCGACGTCAACGCGGACGGCCAATGCGATGGCAGCGAACCGTTTGAAGATGCCAATGGCAACGGCATCTGGGACCCTGACCGCGGCGCTGACGGCCTTGGCGGCGCGCGTGATGCGGTGCTCTACATTGTTACTGTCACCTACCCGCGCGTATTTGCGGTAAGCGGCTTCATTGGCTTGTCCCCCACCTTCACAACGCAGGCAGCAACGGTTTTGCGCAACCAGCCTTATTCTGATCAAACCATCAAGGCGAAGGTGGGGTATTGCCCATGACCAGACCCAGCTGGCGTCTTCGGCGGTTGCTAAGGGCTCGATCAGGCGTCGCCGCGGTCGAATTTGCTCTGGCCGCGCCCCTGCTGCTCACTGTGGGCCTGTGGGGCGTAGAATCAGCCAATCGCGCAGTCACGCAAATGGAATTGAGCCAGGTCGCTGTCTTGATCGCTGATAATGCATCACGCATCGGTGACGAATCCTTGCTTGGCGAAGCAAAGATATACGAAAGCGATATCGACGACCTCGTCCATGGCGCAGATATTCAGGCGGGCAATTCGGTAGATTTATATGCACACGGCAGAGTGATCATTTCCAGCCTGGAAGTCGTTCCCAATACCGATGACCAGCAGTATATCCATTGGCAGCGCTGCAAGGGCAAGAAGGTCTATGCTTCCCAATATGGCGGTGAAGGCACCGGCCTTGACGGCAGCCTCGTCGGAATGGGCCCGACCGGGCAGGAGATAACAGCGTTCGGCGGAGAAGCGGTAATGTATATTGAAGTAGCCTATGATTACCAGCCACTGATTTCTAACACCTTCACCAACTTCGGCGGCGCGGATAAGGTTCTGACAGCTACCGCAGCATTCAATGTCCGGGACAATCGCGACCTGTCACAGATTTATCAACGTGATCCCAACAATCCGGATCAGGTGCTTAGCTGCGACAAATTTGATTGATAGCTGTGTGATCAGCAAGCCAGCCCCGAAAAGCACTTCTTAACCATACACTTACAGTTCCTGAAACTACTCGGGGCGTTTTTACCATTGCAGTCGAATTTTTGACTGGAAGGTTCCCCCCGGAATGGCTTCACTCGCTTCTATATTTCGTGCGTTACGCGGCAGCCGCGCCGGCAATGCCACGCTGCTGGTTGCTTTGGCCCTGCCGGCAATGATCGGCGGCGCGGGCTTCGCAGTTGATACAGCGCAGTGGTATTTGTGGAAAAACGAACTGCAGCATTCGGTCGACCAAGCCGCTTACGCCGGTGCATGGGCGCTTGCCCGCCCGGAATCCGCTGCAAATTACTCGACCCGCGCGAAGCAGGAATACTCTGCCAATCTGAGTAAGACTACTGATTTTGCATCAGCACCTGCCATCAGCATTGCTGATTACGCAGGGGGCAATCAGAACAGCGTCGTGGTGTCTGCGACCGCAACAAAGGCCTTGCCCTTCAGCAGCTTTCTGACCGGAAATGCAGCGACAATCCGGGTCAGCGCGCAAGCGTCCTTCAAGCCCGGCAGCAGCTATCAGGCCTGCCTCGTCGCGTTGTCGAAAACCGGTACCAATCTGGACATAGGTGGAAATGCGACGGTCAAGGCGCAATGTGGGCTGGCAGCGCTGTCATGTTCTGACAATGCGGTGGTGATTGATCCGTCGGCACAGGTGACAACAGATTCCATCGTTGCGTGCGGGACAGTCAGCGTTCCTGCACAAAATGAGGGCGTTGTAACGGAAAAGGTGACCACCCTTACCGATCCATTCTCTGACCTGACACCGCCAGACAATACAACGCCGCAATCTTATAATTGCACCGGCAAAGGTACCAACAAGCAAGCGTCACTGGCGCCTGGGACATATTCTGGCCTCGTGGTGAAATGTACTACGACACTAAGTTCGGGCATCTACGTCATCGATGGCGGCGACCTGGACCTGTCTGCCAATTACAATGTGACCGGCACGAACGTGATCTTCGTATTGAGAAACGGTGCCCGGCTCAAACTGGGCGGAAGTGGCAATGGCAACCGGATAACACTGACCCCGATGACAGCATCGGATTATCAAGGCACGCCTTACGCAGCCGAAGCTGATCGCCTGGCCGGAATGCTCGTGTTTGAGGACCGGAACAACAATGCACCTAATCCAGGGCATCAATTGAACGGCAACTCCAATTCGCTGATCGAAGGAATGATATACTTGCCCGACGGCAACCTGACCGTGAATGGCACCGCCAACGTGTCCGCCCAATGTTTGCAGGTTTCAGCCTACACGATTAAAATCAGCGGCAACGCAACGCTTGAAACTTTGTGCCCCACATCTGCAACCAACAGCATTGGAACAGGGCTGGCCGACGTCAGGATGGTAGCATGAGCCGGTCCCAAATTCTTTACCGCCTGCGCTGCGACACCACTGGTTCAATGGTCATCGAAACCGCCATTGTGGCACCTGTGCTGATCCTGCTTGCGCTTGGCACATTTGAAGTCAGCACCATTGTAGCGCGGCAAAACGAACTGCAATCGGCAGCATCCGAGGGTGAGATAATCGCAATGGCCGCGGCGCGCGGCGCGACGACCAATACCTCAACCATTCGCGACATCATCAAATCGTCGATAAACTTGGGCTCCGATAATGTGCAGGTGACCCAGTATTATCGCTGCGATGCCGACACCTCGTTTGTCTATTCGGTTTCCAGTTGCGGCACTTCAGCTGTGGTCAGCTCCTACATCAAACTCCAGATTAGCGACAAATATGTACCTGTCTGGACCAACTTTGGCGTCGGTCAGCCGATCAATTTCAGCGTCGTGCGATCGGTCCAGTTATCATGAGCTTCAATTGCATGATTGCGCGGTTGCGGCGTGATCCCGAGGGGGCGATAGCGATTGAATTTGCTTTGCTTGCTCCAGTTCTGGTGACCATGATGGTCGGAGTTTTTCAGGTCGCTGTCTATCTACAGAACTACAATGCCGTCCGCTCTGTTGCGGTCGATGCAGGCAGATACATTATGATTCAGTATCAAAAGGGCAATGATGTGGTGAACGACGATATCCAATCCGTGGTGCGCGGTGTGGCCGTCAATACGCCATATATGCTCGACACAGACCGGTTGCAGGTGACCGCCTCGACTGCATCCACTTCACGCATTGTGGGGGCTAAAGAAATCGATCTCACAATCAATTATACCCTTGAAGACT
The DNA here is from genome assembly GCA_024642545.1 of Erythrobacteraceae bacterium. Lineage (GTDB taxonomy): Bacteria > Pseudomonadota > Alphaproteobacteria > Sphingomonadales > Sphingomonadaceae > Allopontixanthobacter. The sequence continues at coordinate 6,829 of JAHEAW010000037.1, read as the reverse complement.
GGCTACCCTTCGTGAACTTGCCAGCGACCACCATTTCCTACTCGCGGCCTGTCTTCGTGGTGCCAAGCTGACAGGATAGTTTTGGTCCGCTACAAATTTTACAGCCCATCAAAACTTAATCGCGGTAGCAAACCTTTTTTACAGCAGCGACGATTCCAGCCGTGTTAAGGAGCGCAAGCTTTTCAAGATTGGCCGCGTAAGGCAGCGGCACGTCTTCATTGCATACACGCAGAACCGGCGCATCGAGATCGTCAAAGCCATCCTCCATACAGAGCGTGATGATTTCAGATGAGATGGAACAGGTTGGCCAACCTTCTTCAGCGACAACCACGCGGTTGGTCTTCATCAGACTATCCAGAACTGCTTGCTTGTCTAATGGCCGCAAGGTGCGCAGATCGATGACTTCTGCCTCAATACCCTCTGCCGCCAGCTGTTCAGCTGCATCCAGAGACAGGCCGACCCCGATTGAATACGATACAATCGTTACATCGCTTCCCTCACGCATAATCCGCGCCTTGCCAATAGGCAGCACGTGATCGTCCATCTCTGGTAACTCGAAACTGCGGCCATAGACCAGCTCGTTTTCTAGGAAAACGACCGGGTCATCGCAGCGGATAGCTGCTTTCATCAACCCCTTCGCATCGGAAGAATCGTATGGCGCAATCACGATCAGGCCTGGCACGCTGGCGTACCAAGGGCCGTAGTTCTGGCTGTGCTGTGCGCCGACACGGCTTGCCGCACCATTGGGCCCGCGGAATACGACCGGACAACGCATCTGTCCGCCCGACATATAATTGGTCTTCGCAGCCGAATTGATGATATGGTCAATCGCTTGCATCGCGAAGTTGAAGGTCATGAATTCAACAATAGGACGCAGCCCCCCCATTGCCGCACCGGTTCCTATTCCGGCAAACCCATATTCGGTGATCGGCGTGTCAATGACCCGCTTGGGGCCAAATTCCGCCAGAAGACCCTGTGTTACCTTATAGGCGCCCTGATATTCAGCGACTTCTTCACCCATCACGAACACGCGCTCATCGCGGCGCATTTCTTCAGCCATACCGTCGCGCAAGGCATCGCGGACGGTGACTGTGGCCATATTGGTCCCATGCGGGATTTCTGGGTCTGACTTAGGCGCTGAAGTCGCTGGTTTGGCAGGCGCAGCAAGAGGCGCCGCTACCGGCGTAGGTTCGCTCGCGGCAGCAGTTGGAGCAGGAGCAGTTAAAGCATCACCATCATCTTCGCCCGACAGCATCGCAATCACCGTGCCAACAGCGACATTTTCTGTGCCTTCGGGCACGAGGATCTGGCCAACCGTACCTTCGTCGATCGCTTCGAATTCCATCGTTGCCTTATCGGTTTCGATCTCAGCCAGAATGTCACCCGGCGCAACAGTATCGCCTTCCTTGACCAGCCATTTGGCGAGCGTTCCCTCCTCCATCGTCGGAGAAAGCGCGGGCATCTTGAGTTCAACCGCCATTAGTAAGACCCCACCAGCACGTCGGTATAAAGCTCATCCGCATCAGGCTCTGGCGAGTTCTCTGCGAAATCGGCCGCGTCAGCGACTTTCGCGCGGATCGCCTTGTCGATTGCCTTGAGATCATCTTCGTTCTTGCCGCGTTCGGCCAGTTCCTTCTTGAGCCGTTCAATCGGATCATTGTGATCGCGCTGTTCCTGCACTTCCTCCCGGCTCCGGTACTTTGCGGGGTCGGACATGGAATGGCCGCGATAGCGATACGTGTTAAGTTCCATCAGCACCGGACCTTTGCCTTCGCGGACATGAGCAAATGCTACTTCGGCGGCCGCACGGACTTCCAGCACGTCCATCCCGTTCACATCCATGCCAGGAATGCGAAATGCAGTACCGCGGCGGTAAAATTCGGTTTCAGCAGAGCTGCGCTTAACCGCGGTGCCCATCGCATAGCCATTATTCTCAATTACGAAAACGATCGGCAAGTTCCAGAGCGCCGCCATATTGAAAGTTTCATAAACCTGACCCTGATTGGCCGCACCGTCTCCGAAATACGCAAGGCAGATCCCGCCGTCGTCACGGTATTTATGCGCAAATGCGAGTCCCGCTCCGAGCGGAACTTGCGCACCGACAATGCCGTGACCACCGTAGAATTTGTGCTCGGTGGAGAACATATGCATCGACCCGCCCTTGCCCTTCGAAATACCCGCTTGGCGGCCGGTTAATTCAGCCATGATGACCTTAGGATCAATCCCGTAAGCGAGCATATGGCCGTGATCGCGGTAACCGGTGATTACGCTATCTTTGCCTTCCGCAAGCGCAGACTGGAGGCCAACGGCCACCGCTTCCTGACCTATGTAGAGGTGGCAGAACCCGCCGATCAGGCCAAGGCCGTAAAGCTGGCCTGCCTTTTCTTCAAACCGGCGGATGAGCAGCATCTGCTCATAAAAGCCAAGCATCTGCTCATCGCTGGCACTGTACCGCTTGGCCTTTTCATGCTCAGCCTGCAGGCTACGAAGGGCAAATTCTGCATCAGATTGAGACAAATCTGGCTTGCTGGCGGCTTTTCGCGTCCGGGTGGGTTTGGCCAAGGGGACATCCTCATATTGCAGCTGCTGGACAAGAACCGTTCGGACCCGCCTCTTTAGCATTGCTATGGCGCATGGCGGGCGACCGCGCAACGCTTGTGCATACGAAATCCATGACGGCAAAGCGATCGGCTGGGATTATTGGTCGGTCTTGTGATCCAGGATGAGGACAACTTCATCATCGTGCACTACGTTGGATTCGCTACGCAACAATTCCCCAACCATATCGGGATCGGCATGGCGTGGGTCGAGCAGCTTCACACGGTTGGACAGATCCTGATGCTGCTTTTCCAGCACTGCAATCCGCGCTTGGCGCTGCTCAAGCGCATGCAGGTTTTCACTCCACGCGAGCAACCCGCTAGGGCCAGCAATTGCCAACCCGCCAAGCACCAGCAAAACACCCAAGGCTACTCCTTGAGTCACCTGCTCCTTGCGCAAACTAATTTTATGGCCCTCATGCGTCACAGGGACACCAGAATCATAGTTAACCCGCCGATTCAAGGGCAATCTGCATTTTCTTCAATAAGAACGCGGCAGGCCGAGCACGTGTTCAGCCAGATAGCTTAGGATCAGGTTGGTAGAAATCGGGGCGACTGTGTAAAGACGCGCTTCGCGGAATTTTCGCTCGACGTCATATTCCTCTGCAAAACCAAACCCGCCGTGCGTTTGCACACACATATCAGCGGCCGCCCAACTTGCCTCTGACGCCAGCATCTTGGCCATATTGGCTTCTGCACCCGGATTGCCGCCAGTGTCGTATTGTTGTGCAGCAAAATGCACCATCAACTCGGCAGCGCGCATCTGGGCATAACAGCGCGCGATCGGAAACTGCACGCCCTGATTCTTGCCGATGGGATTGCCGAATACTTCGCGGGCCTTGGCATATTCGGTTGCCCGATCAATAAACCATTTGGCATCACCGACACATTCTGCTGCGATCAGAACGCGCTCTGCATTCATGCCTGAAAGGATGTAGCGGAAGCCCTGGCCCTCCTCGCCAATCAGCGAATTGGCTGGAATACGCATTTCGTCGAAGAATATCTCGGTCGTCGAGTGGTTCATCATGGTCCGGATGGGCTTGATGGCCATCCCGTTGCCAAGCACTTTGCGCATATCAACCAGAAAGATCGACAGGCCTTCGGTCTTGCTCGCTACCTGCTCCCTCGGTGAGGTCCGGGCGAGCAGGAGCATGAGGTCGGAATGTTCTGCCCGGCTAGTCCATATCTTCTGACCATTGACAACATATTCTTCCCCATCGCGCCGGGCGAAGGTTCTGAGCGATAATGTATCGGTTCCACTGGTGGGTTCGGATACGCCAAATGCTTGCAGCCGCAGTTCACCTGCAGCAATCTGAGGCAGATAGGCGGCCTTCTGGGAATCGCTGCCGTACCGAAGCAACGTGTTCATGACATACATCTGCGCATGCGCAGCTGCGCCGTTGCAGCCTGCAGCCTGGATTTCTTCCATGATGATACACGCATCCTGCAGGCTAAGCCCGCTTCCGCCAAGCTCTTCCGGTATCAGCGCGGCGAGGAACCCTGCATCTGTCAGCGCGTCGACAAATTCGGCAGGATATACCCGCTCACGGTCTTTAGCTCGCCAATATTCACCCGGAAAATTATCGCACAGGGCGCGCACCGCTCGGCGAATCTCAATCTGTTCATCTGTCTCTTGCATGTCCGCATTCTAGCATCACCTTTTGACGAGATGCAGCATGACTTTTGACAGGCACACTGGTGATGGTATATATAGTTTCTATTGAAACTACTCTGGAGTGATTCCGCATGGCCGACCTGTTTGAAAATCCAATTGGGCTTGATGGCTTTGAGTTCGTGGAATTCAGCGCGCCGGAGAAAGGACTGCTCGAACCTGTTTTTGAAGCCATGGGCTTCACCATGGTTGCCCGGCACCGATCCAAAGATGTCCAACTGTGGCGTCAGGGCGGCATCAATCTGATAGCCAATTATGAACCACGCAGTCCGGCCGCCTATTTTGCTGCCGAACATGGCCCATCCGCTTGCGGCATGGGTTTTCGCGTCCATAATGCCAAACACGCCTATGAAGAAGCGCTGCGGCGCGGAGCAGAACCGGCAGAGACCACCACTGGCCCGATGGAGCTTCGCATCCCAGCCATCCGTGGGATTGGCCATTCGCTGATTTATCTGGTCGACCGCTATGCCGACGAACATCATGATGGCCTGTCGATCTATGATATCGACTTCATCTATGACAAGGGCGCGGAAAAATGGCCCGTGGGCGCAGGGATGAAAGTAATCGATCACCTGACCCATAATGTCTATGGCGGCCGGATGGCGCATTGGGCCGCGTTCTATGAGCGGATCTTCAACTTCCGCGAAATCCGTTATTTCGACATCAAGGGCGAATATACCGGGCTAACATCCAAAGCGATGACCGCGCCAGACGGCAAGATCCGCATTCCGCTAAATGAAGAGGGCGCTGGAGGCGGTGGGCAGATTGAAGAATATCTGCGTGAATATAATGGCGAAGGCATCCAGCATATCGCCCTTTCAAGCGACAATCTCTACGCATCATGGGACCAGCTAAAGGCAAACGGTACACCCTTTGCCAGTGCACCGCCCGCGACCTATTACGAAATGCTCGAACAGCGCTTGCCCGGCCACGGAGAGCCGGTCGCCGAATTGCAGCAGCGGGGCATCCTTCTGGATGGATCAACCGAAAACAACGATCCGCGCCTGCTCTTGCAGATTTTCGGCCAGACCACGATTGGTCCAGTGTTCTTCGAATTCATTCAGCGCAAGAAGGACGAGGGGTTTGGCGAAGGCAATTTCACCGCGCTTTTCAAGTCGATCGAGGCAGATCAGCTTAAGCGCGGCGCGATCAGTGCCGCCGACAGGGAGCCAGCAGAATGAGCACACATCCAGTCAAATTGGGCGGTGTCCATCACGCGGCCTATCGCTGCAGAGACGCCAAGGAAACAGTGGAATGGTACGGGCGTGTCCTTGGGATGGAGTACACTTCAGCTTTCTCCGAAGACAAGGTACCCTCAACTGGCGAGCATGATCCTTATATGCATGTGTTTCTTGATGCAGGAAACAACAACGTCCTCGCTTTCTTCGAACTGCCCACACAAAAGGAAATGGGTCGAGACGAAAACACTCCGCTATGGGTTCAGCACCTCGCATTCCGGGTGGATTCGGAAGCAGACTTGCTGGCAGCAAAGGATCATCTTGAAAGTCAGGGTGTCGACGTACTGGGGCCAACTCATCACGGCATTTTCAAATCAATTTATTTCTTCGATCCCAATGGCCATCGGATTGAACTGGCGACTGACATTGGCACGCCTGAACAATATGCCGATCTGAAGAAAGTTGCGATTCCAATGCTGGAAGAATGGAGCGTGACAAAAAAGGCCCCGCGCCATGCCGACTGGCTTCACGCCGCCAACGAGTAGATAGTCCCACCTGATCGAGCGTGAGTTTGCCTCATGCCGGGGTCTAAGCCCCATTCCTCAATATCGTCTATCGTATCAAACAAACTGTGCAGCCTGCAGGAATGCTTATAGATTAAGCCATGTTGGCGGCCAATCGGAAGCTGGCCCTGCTCTCAAAATAAGGCCGCGCCTGATCAACGAGCTTTCGCGACTCTCCTGTTACCTCTGTGCGTTACGGCGCAGTGCTGGGGAACGTGCGGATTATGATCATGCTCATATCACCGCTTAAGCACCAGAGGCCTACTACGCCAGGGTTGGCGGTGACTTATCTCCACAAGGAAAATAATTTTCTCTCCGTATTTGTTAGGCAGAAAGCCAGACAGCGTGGCTTTTGAGCGAAAAGGTCTAGTCAAGTCATTGAAAAATGGTGCGCCCGACAGGATTTGAACCTGTGGCCCCCAGATTAGGAATCTGGTGCTCTATCCGACTGAGCTACGGGCGCACTCGCCAGCTCGTTTAGCCAGCGTTGAACGCACTGGCAATCAGTTGAGGTCTTCCGGCGGGGCAACAGGAAACGGTAGCGGAGCAACTTCGATCCCTTCGTCAGACAAAGCTTTGGCTTCCTCCAGCGTCGCCTGCCCATGAATGCTGGTGGCATCAGCCTCCCCATAATGCATCGCTCGGGACCGTTCGGCGAATTTATCACCGACCCATGTGCTATTCTTGAGCGCGTCGGCCTGTGCTTTTGCCAGTGCTTGCATCGCCTGCATCACTTGCGGCGACATATTGGCGTTACTGACTGCCGTTGTTGGTTGACCAGAAGGCGCAGAAACTTGACGCGCACGATTGCTTTTGGCG
>JAHEAW010000036.1:14075-22205 GCA_024642545.1 Erythrobacteraceae bacterium | reverse complement strand
CGCGAACGCGCTGGTTTTGAAGTGCGCGACGTGCATCCGACCCATTATGGCCGTATCTGCCCGATTGAAACGCCCGAAGGCCCGAATATCGGTCTGATCAACAGCCTCGCATCATTCAGCCGCGTCAACAAATACGGCTTTATCGAAACGCCTTACCGTCTGGTCAAGGACGGCAAGGTGACGGCCGAAGTGAAGTATCTGTCGGCGATGGAAGAACAGAAGCATGCCGTGGCGCAGGCTTCGGCTGAACTGAACGCCGATGGCTCCTTTGTTGAAGAACTGGTTTCGGCGCGGGAAAGCGGTGAATTCGTGATGTTGCCGAACGATCAGATCACGCTGATGGACGTTTCGCCCAAGCAGCTGGTTTCGGTCGCGGCATCGCTGATCCCGTTCCTGGAAAACGATGACGCCAACCGTGCGCTGATGGGCTCCAACATGCAGCGGCAGGCTGTGCCGCTGGTAAAGGCTGAGGCACCGTTTGTTGGCACCGGCATGGAGGAAACCGTTGCTCGCGACTCAGGCGCAGCCATTTCTGCCACGCGCGGCGGGATTGTCGATCAAGTCGACGCGACCCGGATCGTGATCCGCGCGATTGGTGATGTCGAACCGGGGCAGTCGGGTGTCGATATTTACACGCTGCAGAAATTCCAGCGTTCCAACCAGAACACCTGCATCAACCAGCGTCCGCTGGTGAAGGTGAATGATGTGGTTGAACCCGGCGATATTATCGCGGACGGCCCATCGACCGATCTGGGCGAACTCGCGCTGGGGCGTAACAGCCTCGTCGCCTTCATGCCGTGGAATGGTTACAATTACGAAGACTCGATCCTGATTAGCGAACGTATTGTGAAGGATGACGTGTTCACCTCGATCCATATCGAGGAATTCGAAGTCATGGCGCGCGACACCAAGCTTGGGCCAGAAGATATCACCCGCGACATTCCCAATGTCGGCGAGGAAGCTTTGCGCAGCCTCGATGAAGCCGGGATCGTCTATATCGGTGCCGAAGTGCACCCGGGCGATATTCTGTGCGGCAAGATCACGCCGAAGGGTGAAAGCCCGATGACGCCGGAAGAAAAGCTGCTGCGCGCCATCTTCGGTGAAAAGGCCTCCGATGTTCGTGACACCTCGCTCCGCCTGCCGCCCGGTGTGGCTGGTACGGTAGTGGAAGTACGCGTTTTCAACCGCCACGGGATCGAAATTGATGATCGTACGCGGGCAATCCAGAATGAAGAAATCGAGCGTCTGCGCAAGGACAGCGAAGACGAACGAGCGATCCTCAACCGCGCAACTTACAACCGCCTTAAGGAAATGCTGCTCGGCCAGACGGCCTCGGCTGCACCCAAAGGTGTGAAGAAGGGCGTGGTAATCGACGAAGCGCTGCTGGACGATCTCGAGAAATTCGAATGGTTCAAATTTGCCGTCGCCGATGATGCCCGTCAGACCCAGATCGAAGCGGTGAAGTCGCAATATGACGATGCGGTCAAGATCATCGACGAGAAGTTCGAAGACCGTAAGGAAAAGCTCGAACGCGGCGATGAACTGGCGCCGGGCGTGCTCAAGATGGTCAAGGTGTTCGTGGCGGTGAAGCGCAAGCTGCAACCGGGCGACAAGATGGCCGGTCGCCACGGCAACAAGGGTGTGATCAGCCGCATCTTGCCGGCTGAAGACATGCCGTTCCTTGAAGACGGGACCCCGGTCGATGTCGTGCTCAACCCGCTGGGCGTGCCGAGCCGCATGAACGTGGGGCAAATCTTCGAAACGCATCTCGGCATGGCTGCACGCGGCTTTGGCCAGCAGATCACCGCTGCACTGCAGGAATGGCGCGCTGCCAATCCTGACGTGGGCGAGGATTATGAAGGTGTGAAACCGCCCGAAGCGGTGATGGAACGCCTGAAGCATGTCTATGGCGAGCAGTATCATGAAGAGCTGGACAGCCGCTCCACAGCCGACATCATCGAACTGGCGGGCAACCTCCAGAACGGTGTGCCGATGGGGACGCCAGTGTTCGACGGCGCGCGCGAAGGTGATGTCACCACCATGCTCGAAATGGCGGGTCTCCCGCCATCGGGTCAGGTGACCTTGTTTGACGGGCGTACGGGCGAAGCCTTCGACCGCAAGGTGACGGTGGGCTATATTTATATGCTCAAGCTGCACCACTTGGTCGATGACAAGATCCACGCCCGTTCGATCGGTCCTTACAGCCTCGTCACGCAGCAGCCGTTGGGCGGTAAGGCGCAGTTCGGCGGACAGCGTTTCGGTGAAATGGAAGTCTGGGCGCTTCAGGCTTATGGCGCGGCTTACACGTTGCAGGAAATGCTGACCGTGAAGTCCGATGACGTGATCGGGCGGACCAAGGTTTACGAGGCGATCGTCAAGGGTGACGATACCTTCGAAGCCGGCATTCCGGAAAGCTTCAACGTGCTGGTCAAGGAAATGCGCAGCCTCGGCCTCAATGTCGAGCTGTCATCGCTTGATGACGGCGAAGACGATGGCGGCCTGCAGATAGCGGCGGAATGAGGGATGGGGCGGCCATCAAGTCGCCCTTTTCCAACCTTCGACCTTACAAATTCACCCTCGCTAGGGACTGAAAAATGAACGACCTGACAAAATTCACCAACCAGCTCGCAAAGCCGGAAACCTTTGACCAGATCCAGATCGGGATCGCCAGCCCCGAACGTATCCGTTCGTGGTCCTTCGGCGAGATCAAGAAGCCCGAAACGATCAACTACCGCACGTTCAAGCCAGAGCGTGACGGGCTGTTCTGCGCCCGCATCTTTGGCCCGGTGAAGGATTACGAATGCCTGTGCGGCAAGTACAAGCGGATGAAGTACAAGGGCGTCGTCTGCGAGAAATGCGGCGTCGAAGTCACCGTGACCAAGGTCCGCCGCGAGCGGATGGGCCACATCGAGCTGGCCGCGCCGGTGGCGCACATCTGGTTCCTCAAGAGCCTGCCTTCGCGTATCGGCCTGCTGCTCGACATGCAGCTGAAGCAGCTCGAGCGGGTGCTTTATTTCGAAAGCTACATCGTCACCGAACCCGGGCTGACGCCGTTGGAAAAATTCCAGCTGCTGACCGAGGACGAACTGCTTGAAGCGCAGGACGAATACGGCGAAGACGCCTTCACGGCGGACATTGGCGCTGCTGCGGTCAAGACCATGCTAATGGATCTCGACCTGGAGCAGGAACGCGATGATCTGATGGAAGAGCTGCGCGTGACCAAGTCCACGCTCAAGCCCAAGAAGATCATCAAGCGCCTGAAGGTCGTCGAAAGCTTCATCGATTCGGGCAACCGCCCGGAATGGATGATCCTCGAAGTCGTGCCGGTGATCCCGCCCGAACTGCGCCCGCTGGTGCCGCTGGATGGTGGCCGTTTCGCGACCTCCGATCTCAACGATCTCTATCGCCGCGTCATCAACCGCAACAACCGGTTGAAGCGCCTGATCGAACTGCGCGCACCGGATATCATTGTGCGTAACGAAAAGCGTATGCTGCAGGAAGCCGTTGACGCATTGTTCGACAATGGCCGCCGCGGCCGCGTGATCACAGGTGCCAACAAGCGTCCGCTGAAGTCGCTGTCCGACATGCTCAAGGGCAAGCAGGGCCGCTTCCGGCAGAACCTGCTGGGCAAGCGCGTCGACTATTCGGGCCGTTCGGTGATCGTCACAGGGCCGGAACTCAAGCTGCATCAATGCGGTCTGCCCAAGAAGATGGCGCTCGAACTGTTCAAGCCGTTCATTTATGCCCGCCTTGATGCCAAGGGTTTGTCCATGACCTTGAAGCAGGCGAAAAAGTGGGTCGAGAAGGAACGCAAGGAAGTCTGGGACATCCTTGATGAGGTGATCCGCGAACATCCGGTGCTGCTGAACCGCGCGCCGACGCTTCATCGTCTTGGCATTCAGGCATTCGAACCGGTGCTGATCGAAGGCAAGGCAATCCAGTTGCACCCGCTGGTGTGTTCAGCCTTTAACGCTGACTTTGACGGCGATCAGATGGCGGTCCATGTCCCGCTCTCACTGGAAGCCCAGCTTGAAGCGCGTGTACTGATGATGTCTACCAACAACATCCTCAGCCCGGCTAATGGCAAGCCGATCATCGTGCCTTCGCAGGACATGGTTCTGGGCATCTATTACCTCTCGATGGACCGCAAGGGCGAACCGGGCGAAGGCATGATGCTGGCCGATATGGCCGAAGTGCATCAGGCCCTGCACGTTGGTGCAGTGACTTTGCACTCCAAGATCATCACCCGCGTCCCGCAGGCAGATGAAGCCGGCAAGACCGTTCTGAAGCGGTTCGAAACCACGCCCGGCCGGATGCTGATCGGCGAATGCTTGCCGCAGAGCCACAAGGTGCCGTTCGACATCGTCAACCGTCTTTTGACCAAGAAGGACATCGAAAACGTCATCGACCAAGTCTATCGTCACACTGGTCAGAAGGACACGGTGCTGTTTGCCGATGCGATCATGACGCTTGGCTTCCGACATGCGTTCAAGGCTGGTATTTCCTTTGGCAAGGATGACATGATCATCCCCGAGGCAAAGGAAGGCATGATCGAAGAAGCCAAGAAACTGGTGGCTGATTATGAACAGCAATATCAGGAAGGTCTGATTACCCAGCAGGAAAAATACAACAAGGTAATCGACGCATGGAGCCGGACCGGTGACCAGCTTGCCGATGCCATGATGGAAGGCATCAAGGCGCGTCCGGTGGACGAGCATGGCCGCGAAGCACAGATCAATTCGATCTACATGATGAGCCATTCGGGCGCGCGTGGTTCGCCAGCGCAGATGAAGCAGCTGGCCGGTATGCGCGGGCTGATGGCAAAGCCTTCGGGCGAAATCATCGAGACGCCTATCATCTCCAACTTCAAGGAGGGTCTGACCGTTCTTGAATACTTCAACTCCACTCACGGCGCCCGCAAGGGTCTGGCGGATACGGCGCTGAAGACGGCGAACTCGGGCTATCTGACCCGTCGCCTGGTAGACGTGTCGCAGGATTGCACCATTGTGATGGAAGACTGCAAGACCGAGAACATGCTGGAAATGCGTGCGATCGTTCAGGGCGGCAGCGTCATTGCGACGTTGGGCGAACGGATCCTTGGCCGCACCACGGCGGAAGATCTGGTCAATGCCAAGAGCGGCGAAGTCATCGTCAAGGCCGGTACCATGCTGGATGAAGCGATGGTGGCGGAAATCGAAGCGGCTGAAGTCCAGTCCGCCAAGATCCGTTCACCGCTGGTCTGCGAAGCAGAACAGGGCGTGTGCGGCAAGTGCTACGGGCGCGATCTGGCCCGCGGTACGCCGGTCAATATCGGTGAAGCTGTCGGCGTGATCGCGGCGCAGTCAATCGGTGAACCGGGCACTCAGTTGACGATGCGGACCTTCCACATTGGCGGCGCAGCACAAATCAACGAAACCAGCCATCTTGAAGCGATTTCAGACGGCAAGGTGGAATACCGGGACATGCCCACCATCACCGACAAGCGCGGCCGTTTGCTGTCGCTGGCGCGGACTGGCGAACTGGTTGTGATTGATGCCGAAGGGCGTGAACGTGAAATTCACAAGGTGCCTTATGGTACCGTGCTGATGTTCAAGGACGGCGCCAAGGTAAAGGAAGGCGACCGGATTGCCGAATGGGATCCTTTCACTCTGCCAATCATCACAGAACAGTCAGGTGTGGTCCGTTTCCAGGATCTGGTCGATGGCCGGACGATGGAAGAACGCGTCGATGATGCGACAGGTATTGCCCAGCGCGTGGTGACCGAAGACCGCTCTGCCAACCGCAAGAAGAAGGAGGACCTCCGTCCTCGCCTGACCTTGCTGGGTGAAGGGCAGAGCCTCGATGATGAAGGCGAAACCGAAGCGCAGCGTTATATGCTTGCTCCGGGCACCTCGCTTTCTGTCGAGGATGGCCAGCAGGTCGAAGCGGGCGATATTCTAGCCCGTGCTTCGCGCGAAGCCGCCAAGACGCGCGACATCACCGGCGGTCTGCCGCGTGTTGCCGAGCTGTTCGAAGCCCGTATTCCCAAGGACAATGCGATCATCGCCAAGATTTCCGGCAAGATCGAATTCGTCCGCGAATACAAGGCCAAACGCAAGATCGCGATTATCCCGGAAGAAGGGGATGCAGTTGAATATCTGATCCCCAAGACCAAGGTGATCGACGTGCAGGAAGGCGACTTCGTCAAGAAGGGCGATACGCTGATTTCGGGCAGCCCGAACCCCCATGATATTCAGGACGTTTTGGGGGTTGAGCCGCTGGCGGAATATCTCGTCAACGAAATCCAGGAAGTCTATCGGCTTCAAGGCGTGAAGATCAACGACAAGCACATCGAGACGATCGTTCGTCAGATGCTGCAGAAAGTTGAGATTACCGATGGCGGGGACACCACTTTGCTGGCCGGCGAACAAGTCGACCGTGAAGAGATGGACGAATATAACGCCAAGCTCGACAAGAAGCAGAAAAAGGCGGAAGGCAAGCCGATCCTGCTCGGGATCACCAAAGCTTCGCTCCAGACCCGCAGCTTCATTTCAGCCGCCTCATTCCAGGAAACCACTCGCGTGCTGACGCAGGCATCGGTTGAAGGTAAGAAGGATTCGCTGATCGGGCTGAAGGAAAACGTGATCGTAGGCCGTCTCATTCCTGCCGGTACCGGTGCGGGTATGAACCGGATGCGTGTCACAGCGAATAGCCGCGATGCCGCTATCCGCGCGCAGTGGAAAAAGGCGCAGGAAGCGATCATTGCGGCCAATACTGCTGAAGAAGAGCATGCAGCCGAACTGGCTCAAGGCCCCGAAGCAGCAATGGGTGACGATCCGCTGGCCAGTGTCGAGGGTGAAACTCACGGGCTCGACGCTGATGCGGGTGAATATCTCAATGAAGAAGCAAAAGACGCCGCCGCCGAATAAGCGCGCCGCCGTTCTGCATCATAAGACCCCGCCAGAGCGATCTGGCGGGGTTTTGTTTGGGGCGATGGGACCTCCGATTAATTTCGTCGCCTTTCTCGTGAGGCCTAAGTCAGCTTTCGGGCGTAGGCGAAAATGTTCAATTTGCAGCGATTATCCTGAGCCTCAATCCCGGGCGCGATCGGACTCATTACGCCAGCTGAAGTGAAACTCTTGAGCCGCGGTCAGTTTAGTCATGAAACGGTCACAGAAACCTGTTGAAGCGCGCTGAGTAGGGACGAATCAATTAGGGGCTTAAGGAGCACACGCATGAATAAATTCGTTATCGGGGCAGTGGCGGGCGCATTTCTGCTCGCTGGCTGTCAGGCAAAGACAGACGGCAAAGCTGCCGGCGGGGATGCAGCAGTGGGTGCTGCCACGCAGATCACCGGTGCTGGTTCGACATTTGTCTATCCCGTTCTTTCGGCATGGTCGGCAGACTATTCGAAGCAGACTGGGGTCAAGATCAACTATCAGTCAATCGGTTCAGGCGGCGGTATCAGCCAGATCAAGGCCGGTACGGTCGATTTTGGCGCAACCGACAAGCCGCTGGCACCCGATGAGTTGGCCTCATCCGGCCTGGCCCAATTCCCGGTCATCGTGGGCGGCGTTGTGCCGGTGGTCAACATCAAGGGTATTGCCAAGGGTCAGATCCATCTGACTGGCCCACTGCTCGCCGACATTTATCTGGGCAAGGTTTCCAAGTGGGACGATCCGGCGATCGTCAAACTGAACCCAGGCCTGAAGCTGCCAGATGCAAAAATCACGGCGGTTCACCGGTCCGATGGTTCAGGCACCACTTTCAACTTCACTTATTATCTGAGCCAGGTCAGCGCGACTTGGAAGGCTGGTCCGGGCGCCGACAAGTCCGTCGCATGGACGGGCGGCGTTGGCGGCAAGGGCAACGAAGGTGTTGCTGCTTACGTCAACCAGATCCCCAACTCGATCGGCTATGTCGAATATGCCTATGTCCTGCAGAACAATATGGCATGGACCTATGTCATGAATGCAGCCGGAAATTATGTGGCTCCGAGTGCTGACAGCTTCAAGGCTGCAGCTGCCAGCGCTGACTGGACGAAGACGAAAGACTTCTATCTGGTGATGACCAACGCGCCGGGTGATCAGGCCTATCCGATCACGGCATCGACCTTTGTGCTGATGCCGCGTGAACCAAAGAACAAGGCTG